>JAZNCD010000066.1:0-11787 GCA_045587365.1 Clostridia bacterium | reverse complement strand
AAATGTTGCACCTGCCTGCTCTATTTTCTCCCGCATACTGTTATAGGAATAATAAAGGACCTGATTCCCTCGGGAAACTAATTCCCGTACAACACCCAGGGTAGGGTTGGTATGTCCGTGGGCAGGAATACAAAAGAAAACTATTTTACTCATATTATTTCACCCTGTTTCAGTCATCTATATCGCTGAAAATTTGTTTAATATAATTCTGCTGCTTTGCTTTGGGAAGAATTGCTATTCCACGCTCAATATCTCCAAGAACTAAAATCTCGTCTCCCGGATGCAGCTCAAACAGGTCTCTTGCTTCCTTTGGAATAACAAATTGTCCTTTTTCGCCGATTTTGACCATCCACGCATACTTTTTATCGTGTATATTCATATTTGACCTCCTGTGTATGACTTGTATGAATAATCATACCAATATTTTAAATAAATGTCAACAGGCAGAAAGGAGGATGCAAGAAAAAATCGGGTATAATATATAATAATTTAAAAAATACAAGGCGTGGCGGGGTTTGACACAGGGTAGAAAAAGATGTATTATATAGCAAAAAGACAGAGAGGGGAATTTGCAGTGGCAAGGTTTGCAGACAGAGAAGAATTTGATTTTGTAAAAAAATCATGGGAAGTATGTTTTGACGATACACCCCAGTTTGTAAAATGGAACTTCGAGAAAAATTATTCTCATAAAAATACTGTTATATCGGACTTTGACGGCTCCCCTGCCTCTGTAATGCAGCTTATGCCCTATAAAATGATGCTTGATAAGGCAGAGCTATCTGTAAGATATGTGTCAGGGGTTGCAACGATGCCGCAGTTTCGGGGTAGAGGCCTTGTGAGAGAGCTTTTTGAATTTGGTATCCCCAAAATGTATGATATGAGTTGCGATATCAGTATATTGATACCCGCAGTTGACGGAATGTATGAAAAGTTTGGCTATCGAAAGGTCTGCGAAAGAGAATTTTATATTGCAGATAAATTGCCAAAAGGAAAGGTTATAAGCGAATATAGCGAAGATATTATTCCCATTCTTGATGGGATTTATCAAAAGTATATGCAGGGCAAAAGTGCCTATATAAAAAGATGTAAATGGGATTGGGAGAGAATACTTACCGATTTGCTTACCCTGTCGGGGGGAGCGGTTGTGCTGGGTGATAAAGGCGGATATGCTCTGGCGTACCCAAAGGATGGCGGCTTTGAAATTGTTGAGGCTTGTGGCAATATAAGAATAGATGGTAAGACGGAGGCTCAACCCCCCATAATGGCAAGGATAATTAATGCAGAGAGAACAAAGACCAAATTCCCATTGCTTTGTAATAAAGCGGGAATAAAAGATAACTACATCATTCAGAACAACATTCAGGGTGAAGATATACTGGACATTGCAGATTTTACCGAAAGGGTTTTTGAGGAGATAAAAGAAGGATTTAACGAAGATATGTATATTAATTTGTTGTTGTAAAGTTATAGTGCATTTATCTGAATTATGTGAAGCAGTTTTTAATGGGTAACAGTAAATTAGTTTATAGTGCACAGTAAAATCTTCTTATATACATAAAAATATATGCGAAAATGCATTGACATATTGGCCCAAATGTGATATAATTTGATAAAATTTTCAAAGACTTTGACGAAGAGTGCGCAGGAATTGATTTTTAGAGAGAGGCGATGGTTGGTGTAAATCGCTGAAATCAACCCTGACAGCTGTAGCTTCTGAGTCGGGAGGAAGAAAGCGTTTGTTAGTAGAACCTCCCCGTGATTGCCGCGTTAGGGCATAGGGGTTATAGGACTCCGAGAGTGGTAGCCGATATGGCTGCAATTTGAGTGGTACCGCGGGCATACGGCTCGTCTCAAAGAATTATATCTTTTGGGGCGGGCTTTTTTCGTCCCTGAAACGGAGGAATATATAATGCAGACAATGACCGAGATTGATTTTAAAATCAAAGAAATTGCAGAGCGAATACGCGAGCTTCGTGAGATTGTAAAGCTTTCAACTGCGCAAATGGCAGAGAAGACCAATATGAGCGAGGAAGAGTACATAGCCTGCGAGATGGGTCTTCGTGACCTTAACTTTGGTTTTCTTTATAGATGCTCTCTTGCCCTTAACGTCGATGTTATGGATATTGTCGAAGGTACAAGCCCTACACTTAAGTCCTACACACTGACACGCCGCGGCGAGGGACAGAAGATTGATCAGGCGCATGGTATGACATATTTTAACCTTGCATCTTCTTTCCGTAAGAGGATTGCAGAGCCTCTTTATGTAAGTGCAAAATATAGCGAAGAGGCACAAAGTCAGCCGATTGAGCTTGCAACCCACAAGGGTCAGGAGTGTGACCTTGTTGTTGAGGGCTTTTTGAAAGTTCAAATCGGTGACCATACCGAGATACTCGGCCCCGGTGACAGCATATACTACGATAGCTCCACCCCTCATGGAATGATTGCGGTAAACGGTAGCGACTGTATATTTTATGCGATTGTTTTAAATCCGACAGGAGAAGAAATTCCCGAGCTTCAGCCGGCGAAGAAGTCGTCAGCTAAGCCTGCGAAGAAAGATACAAAGCAGAGAGTTTACAAAAAATATGTTGATGTTACAGAAAATGAGAATGGAACACCGACAGCGATTAACTTTAAAAACACAGATAAGTTCAACTTTGCCTACGATGTAGTTGACGAGATTGCAAAAAATCAGCCTGACAAGACGGCAATGGTTTATGTCTCAAACGAGAAAGAGGCAACCACCTTTACCTTTGGTGAGATGAAAAAGCGGTCAAATCGCGCGGCGAATTACTTTAAGTCCCTTGGTATCAAAAAGGGAGACAAGGTTATGCTTGTCCTTGGCAGACATTATCAGTTCTGGTATGCGATGCTTGGACTTCATAAAATCGGTGCAATTGCAATCCCTGCCATGAATCAGCTCCTTGAGCACGACTTTGAATATCGTTTCAATGCGGCAGGAATCAGTACCATTATCTGTACAGGTAATGGTGATGTTGCAAATCAGGTTGATATTGCGGCAGAAAAATGCCCTCAGGTTGTAAACAAGATTATGGTTGGCGGCAAAAAGGACGGCTGGAGAGATTTTGACGAGGAATATACCCTCTTCAGTACCCATTGTGACAGAACAGAGGATACTGCCTGCGGCGATGAGACTTTACTGATGTTCTTTACATCAGGCACAACGGGATATCCAAAGATTGCAGTTCACAGTCACAAGTATCCGCTTGGTCACTTCCACACCGCCAAATACTGGCACAATGTTGACCCTGACGGACTTCACTTCACTATTTCCGACACAGGATGGGCAAAGGCTATGTGGGGCAAGTTCTACGGACAGTGGCTCTGCGAGGCGGCAACCTTTGTATATGACTTTGACAGATTCAACGCAGAGGATATTCTGCCTATGTTCAAGGAATATAACATCACAACATTCTGTGCTCCGCCGACAATGCTTCGTATGATGGTTAAAGAGGATATATCAAAGTATGATATGTCATCCGTAAAGCATATGACAACTGCGGGTGAGGCATTAAACCCCGAGATATACAGACAATTTGAAAAGGCGACAGGCCTCCAGATTTTAGAGGGCTTTGGCCAGACCGAGAGCACAATGCTTATTGGTAACCTCACCGGTGCCGACCATAAAATCGGCTCTATGGGTAAGCCTGCACCGATATATGACATAAAGCTTATAGACTCTGACGGCAACCCCGTAAAGACAGGTCAGTCGGGCGAGATTGTAGTTAACGTTGCAGACGGTGCGCCCTGTGGTCTCTTCAGAGAGTATTACAAGGACGAGGAAAAGACAAAAGAGGTATGGCACGACGGATATTATCACACGGGCGATGTGGCGTGGCGTGACGAGGACGGATTTTACTGGTATGTGGGCAGAGCCGACGATGTTATCAAATCATCGGGCTATCGCATAGGCCCCTTTGAGATTGAAAGCGTTATTATGGAGCTTCCTTATGTACTTGAATGCGGAGTGTCCGCCGCACCTGATGAGGTAAGAGGTCAGGTTGTAAAGGCAAGCATTGTTCTTGTAAAGGGAACAGAGCCAACAGAGGAACTCAAGAAAGAAATTCAGAGTTATGTAAAAGAGCATACTGCGCCTTATAAATATCCGAGAATTGTTGTGTTTAAGGATGAACTTCCTAAGACCACAACAGGTAAGATACAGAGAAACAAACTGTAAAGTAAAAGGCAGAAAAGAGGTGGCGTATGAACAACAAGCGAATAACCATCGTGTCGGGACATTACGGCAGCGGCAAGACCAATATTGCAGTCAACTTTGCCCTTGGACTTAAAGAAAAATATGACAATGTTGCAATAGCCGATATTGATATTGTAAATCCCTACTTTCGCACCAAGGACAGCGAGGAGCAGCTGAGAGAAGCGGGAATACGCCTGATATGCTCTGAGTATGCCAATACAAATGTGGATATACCTGCTCTTCCGCAGGATATGTACGCTGTGACGGACGATAAGTCAATCCGTGCGGTCTTAGATGTTGGCGGCGACGAGAGAGGCGCCCTTGCTCTTGGCAGAATTTCCCATCTTATCGTCGAAGAAAATGATTACGAAATGATATATGTGGTAAACAAGTACAGACCGCTGACGGCAGATGCTGACTCTGCAATAGAAGTTATGCGCGAGATAGAGGCGGCGTGTCGTATAAAGTTTACTTCAATCATAAACAACTCAAACCTCGGCAAAGAAACAGCCCCGGAGGATGTTTTAAAAACAACAGAGTATGCCGAAGAAATAGCGGAAAAAACAGGCATACCGCTTATGTATACAACGGTAGAGCAATCATTGTATCTGCCGCTTGAAAATAAAATAAAAAATCTGTACCTATTATCGATACAGAAAAACTTAGTAAAGGAGTGCTTGTAAATGGCAGTATTAACTTTCGAAGTTGACAAATGTAAAGGCTGCAGCCTGTGTGTAAACGCGTGCCCCAAAGGTGTTCTCGCACTTGCGGCAGACAAAATCAATAAAAAGGGACATCACCCCGTAGAGGCGATAAATCCCGACGCGTGTATCGGATGCGCATTCTGTGCAACAATGTGTCCTGATTGCGTTATCAAGGTAGAAAGGTGAGTGAAGAAAATGGCAGAAAAGGTTTTAATGAAAGGTAACGAAGCAATCGCTGAGGCGGCGATTATGGCAGGATGCCGTCATTACTTTGGTTATCCTATCACACCACAGACAGAGATTGCTGCATATATGGCAAAAAGAATGACAAAAATCGGCGGTGTATTTCTTCAGGCAGAGAGCGAGATTGCCGCAACCAATATGGTATATGGCGTAGCGTCTACCGGTAAGAGAGTTATGACATCGTCTTCAAGCCCCGGTGTATCACTCAAGGGCGAGGGTCTTTCATACCTTGCGGGTGCGGATTTGCCATCACTTATCGTAAATGTTCAGCGTGGTGGCCCAGGTCTTGGCGGTATTCAGCCTTCACAGTCTGACTATTTTCAGGCTACAAAGGGTGGTGCACACGGCGACTTTCATATGATAATACTTGCGCCTGAGTCAGTTCAGGAGATGGCAGACCTTACAGTAAAGGGCTTTGACCTTGCGGATAAGTATCGTATGACATCAATGATTTTGGCCGACGGAACAATGGGACAGATGATGGAGGCAGTTTCTCTTGACTATGACACACCGAAGCCAATTGAAAAGCCCTGGGCAACAACAGGTACAGAGATGAAGAGAAAACACAATATCGTAAACTCTCTCTTCCTTGCGCCTGAGGAACTTGAAAAGACAAACTTTGAAAGATATGACCGTTATGAAATCATCAAAGAGAATGAGGTTATGTACGAAGAATATATGATGGAGGACGCAGAAATCTGCGTTGCGGCATTTGGCATCGCTGCCAGAGTTGCAAAGAGCGCCATCAACGAGGCAAGAGCAAAGGGTATAAAGGTTGGTATGATAAGACCAATCACTCTCTGGCCCTTCCCCGAAAAGCAGTTTAAGGCGGCGGCAGAAAAGGTACATACATTTATTTCTGTTGAGCTTTCTATGGGACAGATGATAGAGGATGTAAAACTTGCAACAGGCGGCGCAAGGGTAGAACTTTGCAACCGCACAGGCGGTATGATTCCATCACCCGAGCAGGTTCTTGCATCAATCGAAGCGGCAAATAAAAACGGAGGTGACAGATAATGGTAGTACTTGAAAAACCAAAGGCACTTGCAGATGTATCTATGCACTATTGCCCCGGATGTACTCATGGTATTGTACACCGCCTTGTGGCAGAGGTTATAGATGAACTCGGCATCGAGGGCAAGACAATAGGTATTGCTCCTGTTGGATGCTCGGTTATGGCATATAACTATTTTAACTGTGATATGATTGAGGCGGCACACGGACGTGCTCCGGCGGTTGCAACAGGCGTTAAGCGTTCACTTCCTGAGAACATCGTGTTTACATATCAGGGCGATGGCGACCTTGCATCAATCGGTATGGCAGAGACTGTTCACTCCGCCGCAAGAAATGAGAATATTACTATAATATTTATCAACAATGCGATTTATGGTATGACGGGCGGACAGATGGCTCCTACATCACTTCCGGGTCAGGTTACACAGACATCTCCATACGGCAGAGATACAGACCTTTGCGGATTTCCTATCAAGGTTTGCGAGATGCTCTCTCAGCTCGATGGCCCTGAGTATTTAGAGCGTGTTGCCGTAAATAATGTAAAGAATGTAAAGAATGCTAAAAAGGCTATAAAGAAGGCTTTTGAAAATCAGGTGCAGGGCAAGGGCTTCTCTCTTGTAGAGGTTGTTTCAACTTGTCCTACAAACTGGGGTTTAACACCGCAAAAGGCACTTGAGTGGGTTGACGAAAAGATGATTCCTTATTATCCGCTTGGGGTATACAAGGATAGATCAGCTGATAAATAAGGAGGGGTTTTGATGAGTACAACACAGTATTTGATTGCAGGCTTTGGCGGTCAGGGAATTTTGTTCTCGGGCAAGTTCCTTGCGTACAAAGGCCTCACCGACGGCAGGCAGGTAAGCTGGCTTCCGTCCTACGGCCCTGAAATGAGAGGCGGTACCGCAAGTTGCAGCGTTATTATAAGCGACACACCTGTTGGGTCACCTATCGTTTCAAAGCCTGATGTTTTGATTGCGATGAATCTGCCCTCTCTTGATAAGTACGAGGACAGTGTAGTGCCGGGCGGCACAATTTTTGTAGATTCGACTCTCATTGAGAGAGAAGTAAAGAGAGACGACGTGAATGTATTTTACATTCCCGCAACCAAGCTTGCATCCGACAACGGCTATGCAACTCTTGCAAATATGATTATTATGGGTAAGGTGCTTGGCGAGAGCGGAATGTTCAATTCAGACGAGGATATTCTCCCCGGTCTTAAAAAGGTTATTTCTGCAAAGCGTGCAGATATGATGGATACAAACATTTCAGCTATGAGTCTTGGCAGAGATTATAAATAAGAGAAGAGGAAAGATAATGGAAATTTTAATTACAAAAAATCCGAATCCTGCTCAAAAGCCTACCGGAGAGCTGGGATTTGGTAAAATTTTTACAGACCATATGTTTATTATGGACTATTCTAAAGAAGAAGGCTGGCATGATGCAAGAATAGTGCCCTTTGGTCCTGTTGAGATTCACCCTGCATCAACAGTTCTTCATTATGGTTCTGAGATTTTTGAGGGACTTAAAGCATATCGCAAGGCTGACGGAAAAATCCAGATGTTCAGACCGATTGAGAATATCAGAAGAATGAACTCATCTGCAGAGCGTCTTTGCCTGCCACAGATTCCTGAGGACTTAGCTATGGAGGTTCTGACAAAGTTTATTGAGTTTGAAAAGGAATGGACACCATATGAAGAGGGTACATCTCTCTACATCCGTCCCTTTATGTTCGGCAACGACGAGACACTTGGCGTACACGCAGTAAAGAACGCAACATTTATGATTATCACATCACCTGTTGGCAGCTATTACAAAGAGGGCATCAATCCTGTTAAGATTATGATTGAGGATCAGGATGTTCGTGCGGTACGCGGCGGCACAGGCTATGCAAAGTGCGGCGGTAACTATGCGGCAAGTAACAGAGCCGGCGAGAGAGCAGAACAGATGGGATACTCTCAGGTGCTTTGGCTCGACGGTGTTGAGCGTAAGTATATCGAAGAAGTTGGCGCTATGAATGTAATGTTCAAGATTGATGGCGAGATTGTTACACCTGCTCTCACAGGCTCAATTCTCCCGGGTATCACAAGAAAGTCTTGTCTTGAGCTTTTAAAGAGCGAGGGTTACAAGGTATCAGAGAGACTTCTCAGCGTTGACGAGCTTGGCGAGGCACTTGCAAATGGCAAGCTTGAAGAGGCTTGGGGTTGTGGTACTGCTGCAGTTGTTTCACCTATTGGCGAGCTTTGCTACAAGGGTACAAAGTACACAATCAACAACGGCGAAATCGGCGCGGTAACTCAGCACCTTTATGATACCTTGACCGGAATTCAGTGGGGCAAGGTAGAGGATAAGTTTGATTGGACATATCCTATCGACTAATGGACATAATAGCTAAAGGGCAATGAAAACAATAAGAGGGGATGCATAGTATGAAGATTGCAATTTGCGGCTACGGAAACCTCGGCAGAGGTATCGAGGCGGCTATAAGGCAGAATGACGATATGGAGCTTACAGGGGTTTATACAAGAAGAAACCCCGACAGTGTAAAGACCATGACAGATGGAGTGGCAGTTTACCATATCGATGAGATGCAAAGTCACAAGGACGAGATAGATGTGCTTATAATCTGTGGCGGCAGTGCAACAGATTTGCCCAAAATGACACCTGAGCTTGCAGAGAGCTTTAATGTAATTGACAGTTTTGATACTCATGCAGATATTGCAAGACATTTTGATGCAGTTGATAAGGCGGCAAAAAAGGGCGGTAATATTGCACTTATCTCGGCAGGATGGGACCCGGGAATGTTTTCACTCAGCAGACTTTATTCGTCTGCAATTTTGCCGGAAGGTCAGGATTATACCTTCTGGGGCAAGGGCGTAAGTCAGGGACATTCTGATGCAATCCGCAGAATTGACGGCGTGGCAGATGCAAGACAGTACACAGTCCCCATAGACGCGGCTCTTGAGGCTGTCCGCAGCGGCGATAATCCAAACCTCTCTACAAGAGATAAGCACCTTCGTGAGTGCTATGTTGTGGCAGAGGAGGGCGCAGATAAAGAGAGAATAGAGCGCGAGATTAAGACTATGCCCAATTATTTTGCAGATTATGAGACAACGGTTACATTTATAACTCAGGAAGAGCTTGACAAAAACCATTCGGGCATTCCCCACGGCGGATTTGTAATCCGCACAGGAGTGACAGGGTTTGAGAGAGAGCATAAGCACATAGTTGAGTACAGTTTAAAGCTCGACTCAAATCCTGAGTTTACTGCAAGTGTAATTGTTGCATACGCAAGGGCGATTTACAGAATGAAACAGAGGGGCATCGTTGGTTGCCAGACAGTTTTTGATGTGGCGCCGGCAGATATTTCCTCTATGCCTAAGGAAGAGCTTCTTGCCCATCTGCTGTAAAATAGATTTTGATAAGTGGGCGGATGAAATCATCCGCCCTTGTTTTAAATTATAATTCCTCAGGCGAAAGTCAGAGGAGAGAGCGGTGACATAATAATGGTAGATGAAAAATATTTTGTTGTGGATTCCCATTGTCATATATATCCCGAGAAGATTGCAGAAAAAGCAGTTGGCGGAACAGACGGCTTTTATGACACCAAATCTTTTGGTAAGGGAACTGTGAAAGACCTTATAAGTCTTGGGACGGCTGCAGGTGTTGACCATTTTGTTGTGCAGTCGGTGGCGACAACCCCTGCACAGGTAAAGAGCATAAATGAGTTTATCGCAAGAGAGGTAAACGAAAAGCCCGACATACTGACAGGGCTTGGTACTCTGCACCCTGACAGCAGCGATATCGAGGGTGATATAGAACACCTGAGAGAGCTTGGGCTTAAGGGAATAAAGCTGCACCCTGATATTCAGGATTTTAAGATTGACGATTACAGAAATCTAAAGATATATGAGCTTTGCGAGAAACATTCTCTGCCGATATTAATGCACACGGGTGATTATCGATATGACCGCTCAAACCCCAACAGATTATATCCCATACTTAAGATATACGAGGGTTTGACGATTATAGGCGCTCACTTTGGCGGATGGTCTATATGGGAGGAAGCCAGCGAAAAGCTCAGCGGTCTTGATAATTTGTATGTTGACTGCTCCTCAAGTTTTAATTATATAACCCCTGAGGTTGCAAAAAAGATAATCTGCACCTATGGGACAGACAGAGTGATGTTTGCCACAGATTATCCTATGTGGAACCCACAGAGGGAAATTGATTTCTTTATGAATTTAGGGTTTTCGGAAGAAGATAACAGAAAGATGCTTGGCGAAAACGCAAGAAAATTATTTGGGATTGAATAATTCCTATTATATAATAGGAATTTATGATATATAAGTTATGGAGAGACAAAATGAGTATGTTATCCGGCATAGAGCCTAAGAATGTATTTAAATATTTTGAAGAGATTTGTGCCATTCCCCACGGGTCAGGCGATATGGAGAAAATCTCACAATATTGTATGGACTTTGCAGAAAAGCACGAACTCTCGGCAATCTGTGATGATGCAAAAAATGTTGTAATCTACAAAGAGGGCACAAAGGGATATGAGTCTGCAGAGCCGATTATTCTGCAGGGGCATCTTGATATGGTGTGCCAGAAGGCAGACAACTCAACTGTTGATTTTGAAAAAGACGGCATAGAGGCATATGTTGAGGATGGTTATGTTAAGGCAAGAGGCACAACCCTTGGTGCCGATAACGGAATTGCAGTAGCTATGATTATGGCAATTCTGGCAAGCGATGATATTCCTCATCCACCTATTGAAGCGGTGTTTACTACCGATGAAGAGGTTGGTATGATAGGTGCCGGCAAGATGGATATATCTGCTTTAAAGGGCAAAAAAATGATTAATCTTGATGCCGAGGAAGAAGAATTTGTTACAGTATCCTGTGCGGGGGGCAGTGATTTCAGGATTTTCGTACCTGCAGAGAGAAAAAGTGTCAATGGACGACGTGTAATACTCAAAGTCAAGGACTTAAAGGGCGGACATTCGGGGGTTGAGATAGACAAAGGCAGAGTGAATGCTAATATCTTAATGGGCAGAGTTCTGGGCCATGCAAATAGAACCTTGAATTTTGATGTAATCAGAATAAACGGCGGTAACAAAGGAAACGCAATTCCGCGCAGTTGCGAGGTAGAAGTGGTTACCGATAATGCGGATGGATTTGCTCAGGAGATGACAAAATATCTATCTCTTATCAAAAGAGAGATAGACAAACGAGAGCCTGATTTCTCATTTGATATAGAAAAGTGCGAGGATGGCACATTTGAAGTTTTGACAGATGAGAATAAAGAAAAAATGATGTATATGCTTCAAATCAGCCCTGACGGAATTGTAAAAATGAGTGCCGAGATTGACGGCTTGGTTGAGACATCGCTTAATCTTGGCGTTGTAGAGACAAGGCAAAATGAAATTGTTATGCTCTATGCGCTGAGAAGCAATAAGTCAACGGCTCTTGATGCACTGATAGAAAAGTTGACGGTGTTTGCAAAGTACAGTGGTTGTGGGTTTGAAACATCAGGCAGATATGAGCCTTGGGAGTATAAAGAGAATTCTCATCTTCGTGATTTATATGTGGAAACATACGCAGAGATGTTTGG
>JAZNCD010000065.1:0-2887 GCA_045587365.1 Clostridia bacterium | reverse complement strand
TGATTATGGAAAACATACTGATAGTAAAATACTGATACTTTTTGCCATTATAACACAAGTATTCTGCTCAGAATGATATTATAATTGTAGTATAGAATTTCAGGTATACAGATACTGAATATGCAAAAAGAGAGGGATTTTTATGATTAATAAAGAAAATTTTCCGAAAAGACAGGTGCACCTGGATTTTCACACATCGCCTGATATAGAAAATATAGGCAAAAACTTCTCGAAAGAGAACTTTCAGGCGGCGCTTAAAGAAGGTAATCTTGAGAGCATTACCGTATTTGCAAAGTGCCATCACGGTATGTGTTTTTATCCGACAAAGGTCGGAACAATGCACCCACACCTTGACTTTGACCTGACAGGTGCTATGATAGACGCAGCCCACGAGGTCGGCGTAAGAGCGCCTATATACATAACGGCAGGATGGTCTCACGAGGATGCAGAGAAGCATCCCGAATGGAGAATGATACAAAAGGATGGCACAGAACTTACAACAAAGGAGTTTGACCCGTCTGTAACAGACGATACACCGAAGCCACATTGCCATTGGCGTATGCTTTGTATCAATGATGGCGGAGAATATGCGCAGCATATTTATGATATAACAGAGGAAGTCTGCCAAAGATACGAGGTTGTTGATGGACTTTTCTATGACATCTGTGGATTTGGAGAGGCTTGCTATTGCGAATCCTGTGTAAATGGAATGAAAGAGATGGGGCTTGACCCATCAAATGACGAGGATGCAAAGAAGTACTACATAATAAAGCGCAGTGCCTTTATGCAAAAGTGTAATGATATACTTAAAAAGTATCATCCCGATGCAACCGTTTTCTATAATGGCAATGGTGCCCATCAGTATAAAACTTATGCCCACGATTGTCAGACCCATTTTGAGATGGAGGATTTGCCAACAGCGTGGGGTGGATATGATAAACTACCTATGCGTGCAAAATACTTTGGCAAAAAGGATAAGGGCATTATTGGCATGACAGGCAAGTTTCACCTTGATTGGGGAGAATTTGGCGGTTTTAAGTCGGGTGATGCGCTAAAGTTTGAGATTGCCCTGATGGCGCTCTATGGTGCAGGAGCGTCAATAGGAGACCATATGCATCCCGATGGCATGATGGAGATGCAGACCTACAAAAACATTGGTAAGGCGTATAAATATCTTGAGCAAATATCCCCATTCTGCTACGGAGGAACTCCAATTACAGATATAGGTATATATACATCCGATGTTGTGGATGCAAACGAGGGTGTTTCCAATATCCTGCTTCAGAATCAACTGGACTATGATGTAGTAACAGACGACGATTTCAAGCGTTTTAAGACGGTGATTATCCCGGGCAAGGCAACATTTGAAAAAGAGACCCTGTCCGCTCTTGAAGAGTATGTAAAACACGGAGGAAATCTGGTTCTTATGGCGGATGCTCTTGTGGAAGATGGAAAGTTCCTGCTTGACCTTGGGTTTGAGTATATTGGTAAGAGCGAATTTGACTGCGACTATCTTGTGCCGACAATGAAGATGGATAATCTGCCCGAGGCACCAATGCTCTGTAACTATCCCGGACACAGAGTCAGTGCACCTGATGCAAAGGTGTCAGCAGAGTTTATTACTCCTTACTTCAATCGTACATACGCACATTTTTGCGGACACAAGAATACTCCTCACGATAAAAACTCAAAGCCGTATCCGGCAATCGCAGCAAAGGGAAACGTGGTATACATCGCCCATCCTGTTGGAGAGCAGTATTTAGAGTATGGCTCGCCCTATCATAAGAACTATTTTATGCTTGCCCTTGATATGGTACACACAGACAGAGTTTTAAGTGTAAAAGGTCTTGGGGCTCAGGGGAGATGCACAGTGATTGAGCAGGCAGACAAAAACAGATATTGCCTGAATATTGCTTACGCAAGCCCGATCCGCAGAGGTGTGGCAGAGATTATCGAAGATATTATGCCTGTTTACAATATCAGTGTTGAGTTAAAGACAGAAAAGAAGATAAAGAAAGTATACGTCGGATTGACAGGAGAAAAACTGAAGTTTAAACAAAAAGACGGAAAAGTCCGCTTTGTGTTACCTGGACTTGATTGTCACGCATCTGTTGTGGTAGAATATAAGTAAATATAATTTTATAATAAAATCAGGAGAATACATATGAGAAAGAAACTACAGGATAAAATGTTTGAGGCAAGCTATCTGTTTGAACTCTTCATATCGGTAATTGTAGGAATTGCAGTTGCAATACTGTCGGTGCGCCTTATTATTGATGTTGTAAATGTACCGGCGTATTCAGACGGGGTAAACACTCTTGTGAAGATACTTGATGATGCAATTATTCTTGCAATCGGTGCCGAGCTTATAAAGATGCTTTGCAAACACACACCCGAGACAGTGATAGAGGTGCTGGCATTTGCTCTTGCCCGTCAGCTGATTGTTGGCCATGCGGCGCCATGGGAAAATCTGATTACTGTAATTGCCATTGCGGTTCTCTTCAGCATAAGAAGATTTTTGCTAAAGCGCCACGATATGGTTGAGACACCTGATGGACTTATAGAGGTTGCTGAAGATGCAAAAGAAGATGAAGAGAAAAACAAAGAGGAATAGAAATGATTTTTGACAGCCTGAAAAATTGCCCTATGTATTATGGTGTAAATAAAAAATTTGAAAAGTCCTTTGAATTTATCAAAAATGTGATTATAGAGATAAAAGTATAAAAAATCGCACCCCAGGGTGCGATTTCAGACTGTCGAAGAACCCGACTTTGCATTAAGCAAAAATCGGGTTCTTCTTGGTATTTATCAAATTTACAATAAAAACAAGCAATTTGGAAGGTGTATTATTGCCCTTCCATTTCCATTTTGCAAGCTTTTTTAAATT
>JAZNCD010000064.1:0-34587 GCA_045587365.1 Clostridia bacterium | reverse complement strand
GGCGTGAGGACAAGCCCTGCCAAGGTTGAGGTTATTGGTGCCACAAGGTATGGCGCAAAGGTACAGATTACAATTCACGAGGGCAGAAACCGACAGGTCAGACGAATGTTTGAAGAGGTTGGCTGTATCGTAAAGAAACTTAAACGTACCGAGGAGGCAGGCCTCAGGCTTGGGCATTTGCCACTTGGAAGATGGAGAAAGCTGACAGAGCCGGAGGTAAATATGCTCAAGAAAATCGGCACCGACAAAAAAACGTCTGCCGAAAACAGTAAGCGAATACTTGGCGGCAAGTCCGCAGGGGGCAGAGGAAGAGGCTCTGCAAAATCAAAAAGTGTAAATAAATTAAAGCATAAAAAATAAATTGAAGGAGGAATGAAAATGTCTTTAACAGAAGCGGTACAAAAAGGCGTGAGTGTAACGGCGGTTGGTGTTATAATAGTATTTTCGGTTCTGATCATCCTTATGATTACCATGATAATTATGAAAATGGTATTCTATAGGCAAAACACTGAAAAGAATGAGACAAAAGATGTTGCAAAGGCAAATACAAGTGCAAGTGTAGCGGCTCCGGCTTCAATGCAAGGCAGAAATTTTGCAAAGGAAGTAAAAGACGAGAATACACTGATTGCTATATTTGCATCTGCGATTGCTGCAAGTCTTGACACACAGGTTGAAAGTATTAAAATTCATTCTTACAGACGCATTAACAAGTAGGCATCAAACATTAAGTAATGTAAAAATTTAATTTAAGAAAGGAATTATTGTTATGAGAAAATTTATTATAAGTATTGCTGGAAATTCTTATGAAGTAGAAGTAGAAGAAGTAGGCGCAGCTACAACTGCTGCTCCTGCAGCGGCTCCTGCACCTGCACCTGCTGCTGCACCCGCACCTGCACCGGCTCCCGCACCTGCTGCTGCCCCTGCTGGCGCAACAAACGTAAGCGCTCCTATGCCCGGAAACATCGTAAAGGTTTTGGTTACCCCCGGACAGAGCGTAAATCAGGGTGACGTACTTTGTATCCTTGAGGCTATGAAGATGGAAAACGAGATTATGGCTCCATCTGCAGGTAAAGTTGTTGCAGTTTCTGCTACTGTTGGCGCAACTGTAAACACAGGCGATGTGCTTGTTTCTTTGGGTTAATCCCCTTAAAATTTATTTGAAAGGGTTGATCATGTGTTTCAAAATATAATTGACAGTATAGTAAGCTTTATGGGCAATACGGGTATTGCGGCATTGGTTGAATCAATCAAAAACGGTGGGAATTTCTTTGAGATTGTAGGAACACCGCTCATGATAATTATTGCATGCGTGCTTTTATATCTTGCCATTGTAAAGCAGTTTGAGCCACTTTTGCTTATGCCGATTGCCTTTGGCATGTTGCTTTCAAACCTACCGATGTTTGCAAATTCAGGCGCAATAATGATGCATCCTGAGTTTTTTACAAATCCCGAGTTTTTAGTGGATGGGCATCTCAATATGGATTTGATATTCTCTCAGGGCGGACTTTTGGACCTTCTTTATCTTGGTGTTAAACTTGGTATTTATCCGCCGCTTATCTTCCTTGGTATCGGTTGTATGACAGACTTTGGCCCGCTTATCGCAAACCCGAAGAGTATTCTCCTTGGTGCCGCAGCACAGATTGGTGTATTTATAACATTCTTTGGTGCGTTAATCCTCGGTGCTATGGTGCCGGGCATTAACTTCGGTGTTGAAGAGGCAGCATCTACTGGTATTATCGGTGGAGCGGACGGTCCTACTGCGATTTACGTTACAAAGACTCTTGCGCCACACCTTTTACCGGCTATTGCTATTGCTGCATATTCATACATGGCGCTTATCCCTGTTATTCAGCCACCTATTATGAAAGCGCTGACAACAAAGAAGGAAAGACAGATTGTTATGGAGCAGCTTCGCCCCGTAAGCAAAACCGAGAAGATTGTTTTCCCGATCATTGTTACAATCGTTGTTGCTCTCATCGTTCCCGATGCAGTATCACTTGTTGGTATGCTAATGCTTGGTAACTTAATGAGAGAGACAGGTGTTGTTGACAGACTCTCAAAGACTGCACAGAATGGTCTTATGAATGTTATTACAATATTCTTAGGTCTTACAGTTGGTGCAACTGCAAAAGCAGAAACATTCTTGACAGGCGAGACTATCGGTATCGTTGTTCTCGGTCTTGTGGCATTCTGCTTCAGTACAGCAGGTGGTCTTGTTCTTGGTAAGATTATGTGCAAGCTGACAGGCGGCAAGATAAATCCGCTTATTGGTTCTGCCGGAGTTTCCGCAGTGCCTATGGCGGCGCGTGTTTCGCAGATGGTTGGACAGAAAGAAAACCCATCTAACTTCCTGCTTATGCACGCTATGGGACCTAACGTTGCAGGCGTTATCGGCTCTGCCGTTGCGGCAGGTGTTTTTCTCGCAATGTACGCAAAATAGCAACAAGGCGTTGCACCCAACGACGAGCGAGTGTATTTGAAAAGATATAATATCTCGCCAAGCCACAGGGTATAATACATATGTACGCAAAATAGCAGCGTGACGCTGCACTCAAACGTGGGATAATACGTTTTTGTAGGGACCGGCGTCCCCGACGGTCCGCGAATTATAAATCATAAGGGGTCGCACATAATACATAAAGAAATATAAAGGAGGTAATATATATGGCTAAGGTTGGAATTACCGAAACTATATGTCGTGACGCACATCAGTCACTTATAGCTACAAGAATGACAACTGACGAGCTTCTTCCGGCGCTTCCGCTCATGGACAAGGTTGGATACCACTCTATGGAAGTATGGGGTGGCGCAACCTTTGATGCGTGTCTGCGTTTCTTAAACGAAGACCCATGGGAGAGACTCAGAAAAATCAGGGCGGCAGCTCCAAACACAAAGCTGCAGATGCTCTTCAGAGGACAGAACGTTCTTGGTTACCGTCATTATGCAGATGATGTTGTTGAATATTTCGTTCAGAAATCAATTGCAAACGGTATTGATATAATCAGAATTTTTGATGCACTTAACGATGTCCGCAATCTGCAGACAGCGATAAATGCAACAAAGAAAGAAAAAGGACATGTTCAGGCAGCGATTTCCTATACAATCAGCCCTGTTCACAATAACGAGTTCTTTGTAAAACTTGCAAAGGAATACGAGGACTGCGGTGCAGACTCAATCTGTATCAAGGATATGGCAGGATTGCTTACTCCATATAACGCATACGATTTAGTATCACAGCTCAAAGCAGCGGTTAAGATTCCTATTCAGCTTCATACCCACTATACAAGCGGTGTTGGTTCAATGACATATCTCAAAGCCATTGAGGCAGGCGTTGATGTGGTTGACTGTGCACTTTCGCCATTGGCGCTTGGTACATCTCAGCCACCGACAGAGCCACTTGTTGCAACGCTTGAGGGTACAGAGTATGATACAGGTATAAACCTTGAGGCTCTCACCGAGATTGCTGACTACTTCAAGCCACTTCGCGAGAAGTTCTTAGATAGCGGCCTTATGAGTACAAAGGTTATGGGTGTTGATATCAATACTCTTAAGTATCAGGTGCCCGGTGGAATGCTCTCTAACCTTGTTTCTCAGCTTAAGCAGCAGGGTAAAGAGGACAAGTTCGAGGAAGTTTTAAAAGAAATCCCGAGAGTTCGTAAGGATTTGGGTTATCCCCCACTAGTTACACCTACCAGTCAGATTGTTGGTACTCAGGCGGTGCTCAACGTAATTATGGGCGAGAGATACAAGATGGTTTCAAAAGAAACAAAGGGTATCTGCAAGGGCGAGTATGGTCGCACTCCCGTGCCGATTGATGAAGAATTCAGACGGAAGATTATCGGAGACGAAGAGGCTATAACCTGTCGTCCCGCTGACCTTATTGAGCCTGAACTTGAAAAGCTTAAGACAGAGGCTGCAAAGTGGATTAAACAGGACGAGGATGTATTGTCTTACGCTTTGTTTGATCAGGTTGCGGTTAAGTTCTTTGAACAAAGAGATGCAGTTGCCGATAAAAAGGTCGTAGATATGGATGTAAAAATCCAGTATGTATAATAAAAAAGGATTTCCCTCGGGAAATCCTTTTTTATTCTCTTGTTTCGGGCGGATAATATCCGCCCCTACGGTTGTGTGATGTGCATTGCCTCTATTTGTCATCTCATTTTATTTCTTCAATATAGGCGTTAAACGCTTGTACAATAAGAATGTAAGAATAGCTAAAACAATTCCTCTGCAAAAGTTAAAAGGTGTAATGGTATAAAGTACAAGATTGAGTTTTGCCGCAAAGTCTGCCTTTGGCATATACATAGGAAGCATAACAAACAGATTTGTAAGCATCGCTGCCGCTGTCATTACAAAGATGGCAATAATTGTGCCGATAACTGCGCCTTTTAAGGTTCGGTTCTTTTTATAGATAAGTCCTGCTGTCAGAACAAATATGCCATTGGTAACCAAATTAGCAAATTCACCCACAAAACCGGTGGATGTAATGGAACAATGCAACAAATTCTTTATAAGTTCAATTAAAACGCCCGCTAAGGGGCCAAGGGCAAAGGCGCCAATAAGGGCAGGCAGGTCGGAAAATTCGATGGTGAGAAAACCCGCCACATCAAGACCTATTGCACTGCCTATAAACTGCAATAGAAAGGCGATAGCAGAGAGGGCGCCAATTTTAACAAGTGTGTTAACCTTTTTGTTTTTCATATGTAAAACTTCCTTTCCTATAAAAAACCCCGGGTAAAATACCCGGGGAAAATGTACATATATTATATGTATATTCTTCTATCATCCAGACTTTGACTGTCGGCTTTGGAATTTCACCAAATCAGCAGATAAACTGCTCGCGGGCTTTACCGCCGGTACGGAGTTTCACCGATCCCCGAAGAAGGTTTGATATTCAGTTTTATTATTCAGACACCGACGGAGACGGTGCAGGAGCAGGCTCCGGAGTGGGAGCCGGGTCAGGTACAGGTGTTGGTGCAGGAGAAGGTGTAGGTGTTGCCTCAGGAGAGGTTGGTGTTTCGGCAGTTGGCGGAGCCTCTTCGCCGGCCGGTGGTTGTCCATCTGCAGGAGCCTGACTTTCCTCACCGGGAGTTTCCTCGCCCTCTTCTGGTTTTTCCTCGTCCTCGGGCTTTTCCTCTTCCTCGTCCTTTTCGGGCACTCCGTACACACTTGATGTCATTGCTTCCCGCCTGATTACAACGCCGTTTTCTTTTACAACGCGTGTGACATAATATCTGCCGCCACTGAAGCTTCTTTCTATATCAACAGAGGTGTTGTTCTCGTTGTAACCCAGTATCTTAAAGGTGAGTGTTCCACCCTCTGTAATTGCTGAGATTTTTATGGGATAGTTTGTATTGTTTCTAATTCTCAAATCCAGGTATCCCTCTGCGATGGTTGCATCCATACCTGCGGGCAGATAGCTTACAGGAAGTGAGTGGTTGTGCCTCTCTAAAATCTCAAGATTTGCATAAAGAGCCGCAGCATAAAGGGTTGACGATGGTTGGCAGATACCTCCGCCAAGTCCGCTCTCTACCTTGTTGCCCACATAGACCCCGGCGGTCATATAGCCGTTGGCAGGGGTTCTTGGGAGAATTGTTTTGTCATAGGAAAATTCATCGCCTGGCATAAGCTCTGTGCCATTGACTCTGCTTGCCGCAAGGCGCACGTTGTTGGCGCGTGCCGCAGTGCTTGACCCAAAGTATGTGCTGTAACTGCCGAGTACATCCTTATATAAAAGCTCGGACATTCTCTCTGTGGTGTATTCAGGCTGAGTAATTGTAGCAGAGATTGTAACCTTGGTCTGACCTGAACTATTAAGAGCAGACAAAGCCTCTTTGACTGCATCGCGGGATACGTCGCATTTTGGCTTGGAGTTTATAACTGTAACCTTGCCGTCTGTCTTTTCGTAATATGAATTTTGTGCATCCGATGTAAGCCATTTGTAAAATTCTTCAAAATCAAGCTCAGCTGCTTCTATTTCTGCAGGAACAAGCTCAAGCTTTTCAAATTTTGCTTCGGATATTTGTTTTATTACTGCATTTGTTGCGGCGACTCTGTCTGCCTTCAGTCCTGCGACAGATCCGTGAATTGTAACCGAATCGCTTCCGAATTCAAAGGTGTGGCCGACAGGTTCAATTTCAAAGCCCTCTGTCACTGTGTCAAAGGCATTTGCCATAACTTCCTTATTGTATATCACAACAGGCTCTATAATTTCGGGCTTGAAGAAGCGTGCAACAAAGGAGAATGTATTTGTAATCAGATTTCCGTCTCTGCCTGATGACATTGCTGCCAGGGCAAGTGCCTCGTTATCAAATTTTACTTCAAGGTCATCCACCTTAAGTTCAGTACTGTTTGTGCTGCAGGAGAGGGGGATAACGGCGCCTGCAATTTTGTCTTCACTATAAGTGCCGTCTGCAAAGTTCATAAGGCTATAGTGGACCATGCCGCTGACATTTGTACCTGCAATATATGTGTTTGGATATACTCCGTCGTATCCGTTTGCGGCCACCATCAATGCGACACATATTAAAACAACTGCGGCAAAAAATATTGCCGTGATGCGAAGCCCGTTCTTTTTACCCCGAGGGGAAGAATTCCTCTTTCTTTTCTTAGTTGTGTCATCTGCCTTTGGATTTCCCATTAAACTCCACTCCCGTTATAATATATCTGAATATAATTATAAATACGCAAAATCTTTTATTTCGTTATTATCTCACATATTTTGATAAAAATCAATACTCTGCAATAAAATTGTAAGGTTTAATTTGAGGCAGAAATTGAAAAAATTGTAACCATAATAAAATGTATATAGAAAAAAGCCTTTTTTATGCAATGGCTTTTTTTGTATCGATAAGTTTAAAGAATGCCTGAGAAAATCTGAAATCCTGTTCCAAAGCTCTCTGTGTGGGCAAGGATTGCTCCGCCGAGAGCTTCGTTGGAAGTGCATTCCGCCATGGCCTTGATGGAATTTGCATATCCGGGAATATTACAATCTGCTTCCTTGAGGGCAATATCCCTCATAGGTAGCAAGCCGCATTCTGTAAAGAGTCCATCCCAGTCAAAGGACAGGATTTCGTTATAAATAATCTTAATATCGTGACGCAGAAAGTTTCTCAGATTGGAAATGTCGGGAAGGACAATTTCTTCAAGCATTTTACGAATAGTATATTCATTGATTATGCTGACGTTTGTATATCTGTTTTCCGCAAAAGCAATAAGTGCCCTTGCGGCGATATAATAGTCGTCTTCCTGCTTGGTTTCTTTAAAACGAAGCAGAGCAGAAATTGCTGCGTTTTCTGTTATGTGGTTAAAAATATAAAGATTAAGCATCAACGTCCTCCTCATCTGTAATATTTGCACCCTCTGTGTCAGGTTTTTCCCCAATCAGCTCAAGGGCCAGGTATGCATTGTGTCTGGCTTTTTCGCCAAGGTCCTTTGAGAGCTTTCTTAAATCCTCAGAGATGGTATTGCGGTTATTCATTATGGCATCCACATATCTGCATAAGGTAAGTGGATTGGGGTTTTCTACAGGTACATTGTGCTTTTGACCCATATATTCCATTATGGAAGTAATCTTCGGATCATACACAATTCCAATCACAGGGGTGTTGCATTTTGCCGCATATATCAGTGCGTGGAGACGCATACCTATTACAAACTCTGCTTTATTTATAATGCCGAGTGCCTGTGCCGATGTGAGCGCTCCGTCTATAACGTAGGCGTGCTTTGAAAGCTCTGCCGTGGCGTGACTGATTTTTGTATCACGAACAGGCTGCATAAGCGCAAAGACGGTTTCAATATTGTATTTTTCTTTGACATAATCGGCAGTCTCAGCAAGCTGAGACGGAAAATCGTGTCTCATTGTCTTCCACGGGCGTATTGCTGCCACGCAGTACTTTGCATCTTTCGGTATGCCTGTGCGACGGAGAAGCTCTTCTGTTTCAGAGATATCAGCCGGGAAGAGGTTAAAAGCCGGGTCGGCGGTTACAAGGATTTTGGGATTGTCAACGCCAAATCTCCTGAGCTCATCTGCAGAGGCAGGCTCTCTCAGGGTGATTAAATCAGTTTTGTTTAAAACCCTGCAAATTCTCTTAAAGTTTGAAGTGTTGTTTACAGGTCCGATTCCGTTGGCATAGAGCATTGTCTTTTTGCCAAGATAAGTTGCCATACTAATTATGGATAAATAGTAGGACAAGGATTTGTTGGAGGTAATATCCTGAATAAGACTTCCGCCGCCGCTGATTAAAAGCTTGGTGTGACGCATACGACGGAATATACTGATAAGGTTGAAGCGGTGAACAGCTTCAACACCGTAGGTTTCCATTGTTTCTTTTGGTGTGTTTGAAAGAGTAACGATTCTTATGCCGGGGCAGAGAGTTGTAAGCTCGCGTACGATGGCGTTTAAAATTGCATCATCACCGCTGTTGCCAAAACCGTAATATCCCGAAATCATAATGTCGGAAGATAAATCGTTTGTGCGAAGGGGATTTGGCATAAGATATTTGTCTATATCGTCAAGCTCGGTGGGAGAAACCTCATTTATAAGACTGTTTTTTATCACCGAAATATACATTCTTGTTGCATCGTCTGCCATTGTATTTATGGAGTAGTATTTGCCGACGGTCTCTCTTGAATACATACCGAGGCGGACTTTTTCTTCATCCGATGCCTTAAGGATGGTGAGAATGTCTTTTTTCAAAGTTTCTGCCGTTGTCATATCGCAACCGCGGCAACAGAAGTTGGTCGCAATTGAAACAGGCAATTTGTCTTCGTCGAAAATGCCGATGTAGCCTTCGTTGCCGGCAATTATAGACGGCTTTTCGCAAGCCATAGCTTCAAGGGCGGCACGGCTTACGCCAATAAACATATCGCCTGAGGCAATAAATTTATTTATATCTGTGCGACTGCCTGTTGTTACTATAACGCGTCTGCCAAGGGCAGTATTTACTGCTTCTGCCTCGGCAAGAATGTTATCATAATCGTTTCCGCCACCGACAATAACAACCTCAAGATTGTCAACCTCTTTGCAAAGGTCGGGGGTGACTTCTATCAGCTTGTGGGCGGCAAAGCTTCTGTCCTCGTCCATTCTGCTGACATATACAACTCTGGTTTTTCCGTCCTCCAGGGAAAACTCCTGTGCAACATCAGAAAAGTCAGTGTTTTTTGAAAATTTGTCAAGGTCAATTCCGTTAATGGTTACACGAATATTATCAGGGTTTGTGCCATAATTTTCGACAAGGTATGCCTTGATGTCATCACTGACAGCTAAAGAGCGCTGCCCCCACTTGGTCAGATAGTTATATGGAAATTTAGTGCTGAAAACCCAGTGGGCGGTAGTTACAAAACGAAAATGGTAACGCCTGTGCAAAATTGCGCATAAAAAGGCAGGGATTCTTGCGTGGGCGTGAACTATGTCAAACTTTTCGGCAAAAATAAGCTCCTTTAAAAGCTTGTAGGCTCTCAGCATACAAGCCGGATTTTTGCTGTGAAAAGGAATTTTTATATGACGGATTCCCTCTGCCTCAAGTTCTGCCACATAGGCGCCGCCGTTTGATGCAACGACAACCTCTATCCCACGACGATGAAGAGCCTTTGAAAGCTCTATTATGTGGGTTTCTGCCCCACCAATATCAAGTTTCATTGTAGTCATAAGAACTTTCATAAAAATCTCCATTCCGCCGCCATACGCCGGCATAAATAGTAATTAAAATCTCTCTTATCCGTATGGCAAGGAATGATAAGAGATTTTTTCGCCCATGTGCGTTTCTGAGCAAGCGCGAAGAAAATTTCGCACGGGCAATTAATTCCGCCGGAGGCGATAACGTGAAAGAAACTTTCACGTTAATTCTCCTTTTTAAAAAGTATTGTTGTCACGATGTCTGCAACGCAGTCTCTTTTTTAAGGATTTTGCGTCGTTCGATAAGGTAAACAATTGTTATTGCGGTAGAAGATAATGCCCACGAAACAGGATGGGATAAATATATCGTTTGCAAGGTAGGGTTGAGCGGAAAGATAAAAGCAATCCATAAAATTCTCATAAAACATATAAAGAATGCGTTGATGGCGGTAACAGATATGACTTTGCCTATACCCTTTAAAACGCCACTTAAGGCCTGCATTGGAGCAATAAGGAAGAAGCCTGATGCAGAAGTGAGTAGTTTCAACAAGCCCATCTGCACAATACTGTCTTTTGATACCTCATCTGCAAACCAGCTAAGAACAACATCTCCTGCCATGAAACAAATCGCCATATATGCAAAGGCAAAGAAGAACGATGAGAAAAGTGCAACAAGCGATGTGCGGCGCACACGAGCAAATTTTCTCGCACCTATATTCTGCCCCGCAAAGGATATGCCGCCTTGTTCAATGGAGTTTTGTAGCAAAAATCCGTAGGTTTCTATGTTTGCTGCCGCAGCCTGTCCTGCAATAGCGGCTTTGCCAAAGGCGTTTACGGTAGATTGAATAATTACATTTGAAAGGCTGAACATAATACCGTTAAGACCCGATGGAATGCCAATTGCTATAATCTGCCAAAACTCCCGCTTGAAAAGTCGGAGTTTTTTGAGTTCAAGCCTGAATTCGCTATTACTCCTAATGAGAATATATGTAACCATAATAGCTGAAACAAGTTGTGATGCAATTGTGCCGATAGCAACGCCGGCTACACCGATTTTAAGGACAAGTACGCAGAACAAATTAAGTGCTACATTTACCATGCCCGAAATAAGCATAATGTAGAGGGGGTACTTTGTGTCGCCGGCGGCTCTGAGTATAGCAGAGCCGAAATTATAAACCATAGAAAAGGGCGATCCTAAGAAGAAAATCTTCATATACAGTGTTGCACTGTCGATAACATCGTAAGGAGTGCCCATAAGGGCAAGGAGCGGCTTTGAAAAAATAAAGCCGACAATAGCGAGGAACACACCTGAAATAACAGAAAGAAGAATGGATGTGTGAACGGCCCTGAAAAGGCCCTCCTTGTTACCTGCTCCAAAATAGCGTGCACAAATAACGTTTGCGCCGACGGATAAGCCAATAAAAATATTAAGTATAAGATGGGTGATGGAGCCGGTGGAGCCAACTGCCGCAAGGGCAACATCGCCGACGAATTTACCCACCACAAGGGTATCCGCAGTATTGTAAAGCTGCTGCAAAACGCTGGAGAGAATAATAGGTATTATAAACAGTATAAAGTTTTTGGCAACCGAACCTTTTGTCAGGTCTGTTCCGAGTTTCATTTAAGGTCATCTCCGTATCGTTTCAAAATACATACTATAATTAATGTACATTCACAATCATTCTAAACCCTGAAAAAGGGTTTGTCAAGGCTCGGAGGGGGCATAAACACAGATGTAATATTTTTGTTGCAAAACTGAGAAATATATGTTATTCTAAGAATGAAAAAGTGTAATTTGAGAGGATAATTTTTGCCTCAAAAGATAAAGGGCGATAAGCCGGAAAGGAATGGCGATAAATGAAATTGTCAGAAGTAAAAGAATTGCTTGGAGCAACTGTGTATGCAGGAGAAGATATGCTGGATATAGAGATAGAAGAGGCGTGCGGAAGTGACCTTATGAGCGATGTGCTTGCTTTTGTTAAAGAGCAGGCTCTGTTGCTTACCGGACTTCAGAATCTTCAGGTGCTCAGAACTGCCGAGATGATGGATATACAGGCGGTGGTATTTGTAAGAGGAAAGGTGCCACAGCAGGAAGTTATTGATTTTGCAAAGTCAAGGGATATGGTTATTATGACAACCGAGCTTCCTATGTATGTATCTTGCGGATTGCTATACTCAAATGGCCTTCAGGGAAGAAAGGTGGCGGTTAAGCTTGGGTAACACGATAAGTCTACATTATGAGGTTGACGGTCAGGATTTCACTCTGGCAGGGGCAATATCCAGCAAGGTAAAAAAGAGACTAAGACAGCTGGGGCTGTCGCCTGATGTAATCCGGCGTACGGCGATTGCCATGTATGAGGCGGAGATAAATATGGTAATCCACGCTGATGGCGGAACCATAGATGTCGAAATCAGTCCTGACAAAATTCATATAGTGTTTGCAGACAAAGGACCGGGAATCCCCGATATAGAAAAAGCTATGCAGGAGGGATTTTCCACTGCGACACACGAAATACGTGAGCTTGGTTTTGGCGCGGGTATGGGACTTCCCAATATTCGTATGTACTCGGACGAAATGAAGATAGATACGGTTATGGGCGAGGGTACAACCATTGATTTGATAATAAATATTGCGTAAGGTTTATATGGCAATATTGGACGGAGGTTTGTTTAATCATGAGTGAGAAATACTGGCATTCGGTCAGACTCGAAAGAGATAACTGTACCGGATGTACCAACTGTTTAAAACACTGTCCAACTCAGGCAATACGAATTCAGCAGGGCAAGGCGAAAATACTTAAAGAACGTTGTATTGATTGCGGCGAATGTATAAGAGTCTGCCCACATCACGCAAAGAGGGCGGTAACTGACAGATTTGACGAGCTTAAGAAATATAAGTACAACATAGCGTTGGTAGCCCCTGCTTTTTACGGACAGTTTTCCAAGGCGGAAAATTGCAGCATTATACAAACTGCACTTAAAGAAATAGGGTTTGACGATGTATATGATGTTGCAAAGGGCGCACAGGAAATCAGTAAAAAAACCAAAGAATTTTTAGAGGGTGGCGAGCTTACAAAGCCTGCTATTTCCTCGGCGTGCCCTGCAGTTTGCAGGCTTATTGCGGTAAGGTTTCCGAACCTTATACCTAACATTATTCCCCTTCGGTCGCCTATGGAATTATCTGCAGAGGCGGCAAGGAGAGAAGCAGTAAAATCGACGGGGTTGTCAGAGAGGGAAATAGGAATTTTCTTTATAAGTCCCTGTGCGGCAAAGGCTACTGCCATAAAGGATGACCGTATAGTCAAGATATCCAATGTTGATGGTGTTATTTCAATAAAGGATACATATTTAAAGCTTGCACAGAGCATTGGCGTTGTAGACAACATTGAGGAGGTTTCCGAGGTCGGAAGCCGCGGCGTGCTATGGGCAAACAGCGGTGGAGAGGCAAAGGCAAGCGGAGCGTCAAGATGCGTGGCGGTTGATGGTATCCACAATGTAATCAAGCTGCTTGATGATATCGAAGACGACAAGCTTATGGATATAGAGTATGTTGAGGCTCTGGCGTGTCCCGGAGGTTGTGTGGGTGGTCCGCTGACAGCGGAGAACAGCTTTGTTGCACGTGCCAGAATTGACAGAATGTGTAAAGAGATGCCCTGCGAGGCAGGCGGAATAGACGGCGCTATCGAGCGTATGTGGGATGTTGCGCCTGTGTATCGTCCTGTTATGAAACTTGACGAGGATATAAATGTAGCTATGCAGATGGCGATACAGATTGACGATTTTGAGGAAACCCTGCCGGGTCTTGACTGTGGCGCCTGCGGAGCGCCGAGCTGCCGTGCCTTTGCAGAGGATGTTGTGCGTGGCTATGCAAACGAGACAGATTGCATATTTACCATGAGAGAGCTTGTGTCAAAGCTTACAAATAAAGACGAAGAATAAAGAGGTTTTAAAATGAAAGTATCAGATATAATTGAAAAACTTTCTCTCGGCGTTGCCGCAGGAGAAGAAGGGCTGATAAATGAGATTCAGAGTTGTTATATAGGAGACCTTTTAAGTCTTGCTATGGCAAGAGTAGAAGAGGGAACGGTGTGGGTAACCATACAGACAAACCTAAATATTGTGGCGGTTGCATCTCTGGCAGAGGCGGCGTGCATCGTTATTGCAGATGGCTTTGTCCCTGACGAAAACACCGTCAAAAAGGCAAACGAGGTTGGCGTACCTGTGCTTACCACAGAAAAGACGGCATATGAGGTTGCAAAAGCCCTTGCGGAGCTTGGCGTATGAGGCTATATTACGATTTGCACATACATTCTGCTCTTTCGCCTTGCGGAGATATGGATATGACACCTAATAACATTGTCAATATGTCAATTATAAAAGGGCTTGACGTGATTGCGGTGACGGACCATAACTCCTGCGGAAACGTAAGGGCGGTTATGGAGGCTGCGGGGGATAATCTTCTTGTTATTCCGGGGATGGAGGTTGAGACCTCCGAAGAGGTGCACGTTGTGTGTCTTTTTCCGAAAATAGAGAGCGCGGAGGAAATGGAAAGGCTTATCAGAAAAAACAGTTCCTTCGTTAAAAATCGCCCCGAGATTTTTGGACGTCAGTGCTATATGAATGCAGAGGATGAAATCATAGGTGAGGAAGAAAATCTGCTTGTATCGGCATCGGGGCTTGATATTTATCAGGTGGTGGAAAACACGACAAAGCTTGGTGGAGTTGCAATCCCTGCTCATATTGACAGGACAAGCTACAGTGTGCTTTCAAACCTTGGCTTTGTTCCACCCGACTTAAATGTGCCGGCGGTGGAAATCACATCTGCAAGCAGAGAGATAATGGCAGAGAATTATGCTGAATATTTTATTCTGACAAACTCGGATGCCCATTATTTAGGAGATATTTCTGAAAAATTATACTATTTGGACATATCGGCCAAAATTTCTGCCGAAAATTTATGTAAAATTATATCTAAAAAATTATGATTTTTGTGGCTTTTTGAAAAGAAGTGTGATATAATTGATTTGGCACCTTACAGGGTAAGGTATATTGTTATGTAAAAGATTGTTATATTTTTAACAATCAACTGAAGTTTGAAAAAGAATTAGTGGAGAAATTGCGTTGCGATTGACTTCACTCAGCAATAAAAATAGGAGGTTCGACAAAATGAGTCAAAACACAATTCCGTTCAGCGGAACACCGGAGCAGGAAGCGGCTCTTAAGGCGGTAATCGAAAGCCATAAGGGACAAAAGGGTGCGGCTATTCCTGTTCTTCACGAAGCTCAGAACATTTACGGCTATCTGCCCATAGAGGTGCAGGAAATGATTTCAGAGGGTCTTGATATTCCTCTTGCTGAAATCTACGGCATTGTTACTTTCTATGCGCAGTTCTCACTTAACCCGAAGGGCAAGTATCAGATTGGCGTTTGCCTTGGTACTGCTTGCTATGTTAAGGGCTCCGGCGATATTCTTGAGAAGGTTAAACAGATTTTAGGTATTGAGGTTGGAGAATGTACTCCCGATGGCAAGTTCTCACTTGATGCAACACGTTGTATCGGCGCCTGCGGACTTGCTCCTGTTATCACCATCAACGAAGACGTTTATGGTCGTTTGGTGGTTGACGATATCGAGGGTATACTTGCAAAGTATTAATAGTCAGGGATAAACTATGAGGGAGTTATCACTTCATATACTTGACATAATGCAAAACTCTGTTGTTGCAGGTGCAAAGCTTATAGAGCTTACTCTGATTGAAGATACGGCGGAGGATGTTTTGAAGTTTACCATAAAGGATGACGGAAAGGGAATGCCGCCCGAGATGGTAAAAGCGGTTATAGACCCGTTTACCACAAGTCGTTCTACCCGTAAGGTTGGATTGGGAATTCCCCTTTTAAAGCTTGCGGCAGAGAATACAGGCGGTGGAATTGAGCTTACATCCGAAGAAGGAGTGGGGACGGTTATTTCTGCTACCTTTGGGTACAGTCACATTGACCGTCAGCCTCTTGGGGATATGGCAGAAACGGTTCTCGGTACGGTTACATCCTATGAGGATATAGATTTTTTATATACTCACGCGGTAAACGGAAAAGAGTTTGTATTTGATACGCGTCAAGTCCGTGAAATTCTCGGTGGAGTTTCGTTTAAGACGCCTGAGGTTACCCTCTGGCTAAGCGAATTTCTAAAAGAGAATGAGGCGGAGCTTTACGCATAGGTCACAGGATGTGTGATTTAAACAAGTCTAAAGAAAGGATGATATAAAATGAAAAGTTTAGCAGAACTTGAAGCTATAAGAAAGCAGATGCTTGACAACATCACTCTCAGAAAAGAGGATGAAAACGGTATTCGTGTAGTAGTTGGTATGGCTACCTGCGGTATCGCAGCAGGTGCTCGTCCGGTTATGAACGCATTTATGGAAGAAGTTGCAAAGCGTAGCCTTTCAAACGTAACAATCACTCAGACAGGTTGTATCGGTATGTGTCGCTTAGAGCCAATCGTTGAGATTCTCGAGGCAGGCAAGGAAAAGGTAACATACGTTAAGATGACAGCTGAAAAGGCAGCAAAGGTTGTTGCAGAGCACATTGTAAACGGCAAGCCCGTTGCTGAGTACACAATTGGTGCAAACGAATAATATTACTGATTAAACAGAAAGGATTGGTATAAAATGGATATAGCCAGAGGACATGTCCTGATCTGTGCAGGTACAGGTTGTACATCTTCTAAGAGTGAACTTATAGCACAGGAAATGGAAGCTCAGCTCAAGGAAAAAGGTCTTGAGAAAGAGATTAAAGTTGTTAGAACAGGTTGTTTTGGTCTTTGTGCACTCGGTCCTATTATGATAGTTTATCCTGAGGGCGCATTCTACAGCCGTGTAACAGTTGAAGATGTTACAGAGATAGTTGACGAACACCTTATGAAGGGTCGTATCGTTAAGAGACTTCTTTATGATGAAACAGTACAGGAAGGCTCTGATGAAATTAAAGGTATTAATGAGGTTGGCTTCTACAAGAAGCAGATGAGAATAGCGCTTCGTAACTGTGGTGTTATCAACCCTGAACAGATTGATGAGTACATAGCCTTTGACGGATATAAAGCTCTCGGTAAGGTTTTGACCGAGATGACACCCGAGCAGGTTATTGATACTATTAAAGCATCAGGTCTCCGTGGCCGTGGTGGCGGTGGTTTTACAACCGGTATGAAGTGGGAATTCACTGCAAAAGCACAGGGCGACAAGAAGTATGTTGCATGTAACGCCGACGAGGGTGACCCGGGTGCGTTCATGGACAGAAGTATTCTTGAGGGTGACCCGCACAGCGTTATCGAGGCAATGGCAATTGCTGCTTACGCAGTAGGCGCAGACGAGGGTTACATCTACATTCGTGCAGAGTATCCTATCGCTGTACAGAGACTTAGAATCGCTATTGAGCAGGCTAAAGAATACGGTCTCCTCGGTAAGAACATTTTTGGCACAGACTTCAGCTTCGACCTTGACCTTCGTCTTGGTGCCGGCGCATTCGTTTGTGGTGAGGAAACAGCGCTTCTTACATCTATCGAAGGTATGCGTGGTGAGCCTCGTCCTCGTCCTCCGTTCCCTGCAGTTAAGGGTCTTTGGATGAAGCCGACACTTCTCAACAACGTTGAGACTTATGCAAACATTTGCCAGATTATCTTAAACGGTGTTGATTGGTTTACATCAATCGGTACCGAGAAGAGCAAGGGTACCAAGGTATTTGCTCTCGGTGGTAAGATTAACAATACAGGTCTTGTTGAGGTGCCTATGGGTACAACTCTCCGCGAGATTGTTGAAGAAATCGGTGGCGGTATCCCGAACGGTAAAAAGTTCAAGGCTGCACAGACCGGTGGTCCTTCAGGCGGATGTATTCCTGCAAGCTTGATGGATACTCCGATTGACTACGACTCACTTACAGCAATCGGCTCAATGATGGGCTCAGGCGGTCTTATCGTTATGGACGAAGACAACTGTATGGTTGACATCGCTAAGTTCTATCTTGAATTTACAGTTGATGAGTCTTGTGGTAAGTGTACACCTTGTCGTGTTGGTACAAAGAGACTTTACGAAATTCTTGATAAGATTACCAAGGGTCAGGGAACTCTTGAGGACCTTGACAAGCTCGAAGAACTTGCTATGCACATCAAGACAAGCTCACTTTGCGGTCTTGGTCAGTGTGCACCAAACCCTGTTCTTTCAACACTTAAGTACTTCAGAGATGAGTATGTAGCTCACGTTGTTGAAAAGCGTTGTCCGGCAGGCGTATGTAAGGATCTTCTCAGCTATGTTATTATTGAAGACAAGTGTAAAGGCTGTAGCGCATGTGCAAGAAAGTGTCCTGTTGGAGCTATCAGCGGTGAAATTAAAAATCCGTTTGTTATCGACCAGAGCAAGTGTATCAAGTGTGGTGCTTGTGTTGAGACTTGTAAGTTCGGTGCAATAGAGAAGAAGTAAGAAAGGGGAATGACTGATATGGAAAATGTTAATATTAAAATAAACGGACAGAGTATGAGTGTTCCTGCTGACTATACTGTTCTTCAGGCAGCACGCGAAGCAGGAATTAATATCCCCACACTCTGTTATTTGAAAAACGTAAGCCAGACCGGTTCCTGCAGAATGTGTGTTGTAGAAATCAAAGGTGCAAGAAGCCTTCAGGCTGCTTGTGTGTACCCTGTATCTGAGGGTATGGAAGTATTTACAAACACTCCTGCAGTTAGAAAGTCAAGAAAAATCACACTTGAGCTTTTACTCTCTAACCACGAAAGAAAGTGTCTCACTTGTGTAAGAAGCGGTAACTGTGAGCTCCAGACTCTTTCAGAGGAGCTTGGTGTTACAGATATTCATTACGATGGCGTTAGAAACACATACGATGTTGATTCGCTATCACCATCAATTGTTCGTGACAACAACAAGTGCGTACTTTGTCGTCGTTGCGTAAGCGCATGTAAGAATATTCAGACAGTTTCAGTAATCGACGCAACCGAGCGTGGATTTACTACAACTATCACATCGCCTTTTAATAAGTCTCTCTCTGAGGTTCCTTGTGTAAACTGTGGCCAGTGTATAGTTGCATGTCCTGTTGGCGCACTTCGCGAGAAGGACAGCACAGACCTCGTGTGGGAAGCAATCGCAGACCCTGAAAAGGTTGTTGTTGTACAGACCGCTCCTGCTGTTCGTGCAGCACTTGGCGAAGAATTCGGTATGTCAATCGGCACACCTTGTACCGGCAAGATGGCAGCTGCTATCAGAAGACTTGGTGTTGATTACACCTTTGACACAGACACAGGTGCTGACCTTACAATTATGGAAGAGGGTACAGAGCTTTTAGGCAGAATTAAGAATGGCGGCAAGCTTCCGCTTATCACATCTTGTAGCCCGGGATGGATTAAGTTCTGTGAGCACAACTTCCCTGATTTCCTTGACAATCTGTCAAGCTGTAAATCACCTCACCAGATGTTTGGTGCAATAATCAAGACATATTGGGCAGAAAAGCACAATGTAGACCCAAGCAAGATATTTATGGTATCTGTTATGCCTTGTGTTGCCAAGAAGTTTGAGAGTGCAAGAGACGAGATGGAAGTTGGCGGTCTCCGCGATGTTGATGCAGTTATCTCAACACGCGAACTTGCTCGTATGATTAAGTCTGCAGGTATTGAGTTTACCGAACTTCCTGATGAGAAGTTTGACGCTCCATTTGAAGAAGCAACAGGTGCCGGCGTAATCTTTGGTGCAACAGGCGGTGTTATGGAGGCTGCTCTCCGTACAGTTGCAGATGTTGTATCAGGTCAGGATTTAGAGCAGATTGAATATAACGCAGTAAGAGGAACAGAGGGTATTAAAGAAGCAGAGGTTAAGATTGGTGATTTGACAGTTAAGGCTGCAATCGCACATGGTCTTGGCAATGCAAGACAGCTTCTTGAAAACATCCGTGCAGGAAAAGCTGATTATCACTTTGTTGAGATTATGGCTTGTCCCGGCGGTTGTGTAACAGGTGGCGGACAGCCTATCGTTCCTGCTAAGGTACAGATGAATGTTGATCTTAAGACAGAGCGTGCTAAGGCTCTCTACACAGAGGATGCAAACGCACCTATCCGCAAGAGCCACAAAAACCCTGATATTGAGCTTTTGTATAAGGAATTCCTTACAGAGCCCGGAAGCCACAAGGCACACGAGCTTTTGCATACTCACTATCACGAGAGACCAAAGTTCTAAGAAACGGTTTTCAAGGCGGGGCAGTATAGCTGCCCCGCTTTTTGTGTGCAAAACTTTTAAAAAATGCTTGATTTTTTAAAATATATGTGATATACTGAAACAGTTATATGATTTGCCGCTGTGGTGGAATTGGCAGACGCGCTGGACTCAAAATCCAGTGGTAGCGATACCGTATCGGTTCGACCCCGATCAGCGGCACCAGAAAAAACGACAGTAATCGACGGATTACTGTCGTTTTTTAGCTAAATTCGCTTGCGCGAGCTAAATTGAGCAAGCTCAGCTAAATTGCCAGCGGCAGCTAAATGTGCTAACGCACGCTAAAGGCGAATTTAATTGTAGGGACCGGCCTCCCGGACGGTCCGTAAAAATAGTGTCAAACGGACAGTCGAGGACGCCTGTCCCTACAGGAGCGAAGCAATAATTTCGCTTTGCAACTTGTTGCAAAATTCAGCTAAATAAAAAATATCTCTATGGTTCGTTTATCCCAAAAAAAGACAGATTTCAAGCGAAATCTGTACAAAAGTATGGCATTTTGTATACAGACAAAGACGGCGACTGGCAGGTCCGCTTTATATATGACAGGACGAGGGAGGCAATATTTTATTTAAAGAAACAATCTATGCAAAGCATTTAAATACCCTTTCTATACTCCAGCGGCGATACCTTTTTAATTTTTTTAAATTGCTTGCTGAAATGATATTCGTCATAAAAACCGAGGTTGTATGCCACTTCCTTTATGGTCATATCTTCAAATTTATTAAAGTATGCAATAGCCTCTTCAATTTTAAAATTTAAGATATATTGATGAATTGTTGTGCCAAACATTGTCTTAAACTTATTTTCGGCTGTTTTGACAGATACCCTGCACATTTTAGCAAGCTCTGAATTGCTATAAAATTTTTCAGGGTTATTGTTAATAATATTTTTGATATGTAATGCTATATTGTCGCTTTCGGAATAAGCTTTTGTATCGCAAAGCTCATATAGCAGAATTTGAAAAAGCATATCTGCTTTTTTCTGCTTGTTTTGCAGTTTGGCATTTACAATTTCTGAAAAATATTTTTTGATATTTGGATTAGAAGAAACATTCATATGGCTTTTTATACAGTTGCCGGCGGTTGACAATGGGTATGAAAAGTCATTTTCGTTTGTTACGTGAAAATACATGGTTTTGGTCTTTGGCAGACATGGCGAAATTCCGTAATGTGTATTATTGGCACTTAAAAGCAGGACATCATCTTTTTTGGCAATATATTCTTCGCCATTCTGCCCGATTTTCCATTCTCCTTGTAAAATATAAATAAAATCGTGTTCGGATAGGTTTCTCTTTGGATGAACAAAGGGAAGTGCGTAAAAATTGATGTTTGCCTCAGTGATTGTATGTTGGCTATTATCAGAAAAAACAGTATACATATTCATTCTCCTTTTCTTTATTTTACATCTTATTTTCTTTTTTGTCAATTCCATATATACAACTGTTATTATACAATTTGGTCGTAATATGAGGTGAAAATAAATGAGGATTTTCAATAAGGGCTTTAATTTCAGGCAAGACGGACCGGGCAACAGGCTTGTGTATCATCTGCAGGGGTGTAATATGCGTTGTATATGGTGTTCAAATCCCGATGGTATGAAATTTGATGGCGGAAAAGAGATAAGCATTACAGAAATGCTTGATGAATGCAAAAAGAGTATGCCAATGTTTTTTTCGGGCGGAGGTGTTACCTTTACTGGTGGTGAGGCAACGCAGCAACACGATGAATTGCTCGGACTATTAAAGCTTTTAAAAGCAGAAAAAATTCATACATGCATAGAAACGAACGGAACATCCTCAAGGCTTTGCGAGCTATTGCCCTACATAGATTATCTTATAATGGATTTTAAGCATTACGACAGCGAGACGTTAAAGCGATATTGTGGAATCGGTAATGAGGTCATAAAGCAGAATTATGAAGCAAACTGCGAATCGGGCAGACAGCAGCATATAAGAATTCCGCTTGTGAACGGAATAAATACTCAAAATCCCAATGGCTTTGCAGAGTATTTCGCAAAGCATAATACAACCAACACAGTCTTTGAATTTCTTTTGTATCATGAGTACGGCAAAGAAAAATGGACAGAGGAATACAAGGTGGAAAATGGGTTTGTTTCACCTGAAAAAGCAAAGGAATTTAAAGAAGCGTTTAAAAAATACGAACTGAAATTAATAACTACATAACAGGAGGTAGGATTATGTATAATATTTACAAGGATGGTCAGTTGACCGAAATGGCAAAGGCGCTTTACAGGGAAGAAAGAAAAATCAAAAGACTTGACGGCTGGTTTATAGCAAAAGAAGCAGAGATGCTAAATGAGGATAAGTATAAAGATTGCCAGCCGCAAGTTAAAAAGGCACATCTTTTGTGCGAGGTTTTAAAGGCAATTCCCTTATCACTTAGCGACAATGCAATTTTTGCAGGTGCACAACGCGATGCATTTGCAAGAAGCTATGCGCTTATTAATCCCTCATTTACGGTTGAGGGATTTTCGGGCTATTGCGACCCGATGGCAATTTACAATGATATTGAGCCTAATGAGGAGTTTACTGCAGAGAGAATAGATAAAGTCAGTTCATTTACTGCAAAAACACCCATGGTAGATATGCTGAACAAAACCTATGGTGAGGCAGAGAATTATACAAAAGAGGTAATTTTCTTTGTGGAGCAGGTGACAGGCCACGTTATTCCTGACTTTAGATTTGCATTAAAGCACGGCATTGATGCTTTGATAAGTGAGGCAGATTCAAAGGATGGAGAGTTTTACAAGGCGGCTGCAATTGCATTGTCAGGCGTAAAAATCCTTTGCAGCAGATATATTGCTCTTATCGGGGAACAGAAAAAATCCTGTTCTGCCGAAAGACTTGGTCAACTTGAGTTGCTTGAAAAAACACTTGATAAAATATCATCAAAGGGTGCAGAAAACTTATACGAGGCAATACAACTTTATATTTTGTTGTGGGAAATAATGTGTATGGAACAGGCACCAAATCCGTATGCTTTCTCTGTTGGTAATGCCGACAGAATTTTTGAGCCATACAGGGGTGAGCTTTCAAGGGAGCAGGCAAGCGAGCTTTTCAAGCACTTTCTTGTGTTCTATAACGTTGGTGACAGAAGCTGGGCAATTTCGCAGAATGTGCTTATAAGCGGGCGTGATTGCGATGGCAGGGACCTTACAAACACAATGTCTTATGCAATTATGGATGCATATTATGATATGAATCTGCCACAGCCTATTTTGTCTGTAAAGCTGCACAAGAACTCACCCAAAAAGCTTTATGAAGAAATGGGAAGATTTTTCTTCTCGCCGGGTGTGCTTACACCGTCACTGTTTAACGATGATTCGTTATTTGAAATTCTTAAAGCCAACGGAGTTGATGAAAATGATATTCCCGATTATTCCGTTGCAGGCTGTCAGGAGCCACTTATCATGGGCAAGGACAATGCCAACACAACCAATAGCTGGCTTAACCTGCCTAAAGTTCTTGAAATGGTGTTAACAGGGGGCACCTCTGCAATCACAGGCGAAAAACTGATGGAAGTGCCGGACTATACACTTGGAAATATACGTGAAGTTTTTTATAATACTCTTGATAAGGTTTGCGACAAAATGGTTGAGGCTGCAAACGGCGCTTCCTGTGCGTTGTCAGAGCTTAAGGTGCCTTTTTTAAGTGTATTTATGGGCGGTCTTGAGTATGGCGCAGATATGCGTGACACCAAAAAACAGGGCACAAAATACAACGGCAGCGGTTGTCTTGTTCACGGTCTTACCGTGCTTGCTGATTCGTTTGTTGCAATTGATGAATATATTAAAAAATATCCTGACGGAAAAGAAACTCTTGTTGCCGCAATAAAGAATAATTTTGAAGGCTATGAGGATTTAAGGGAATTTCTTGTGAAGTGCCCGAAATTTGGCAACAATATTGATGTTGTTGATAGTGAGGCGGCTGATATTGCCAATCGTGTGTCTGATATGCTCAGAAGTAAAAAGAATTATCTCGGCAATCCGTTCAGACCTGACTTTTCAAGTCCGTCAACACATCTCACTTATGGCTACTGGGTAGGTGCGACACCTGATGGAAGAAAGAGCCGTGATATGTTAGGCTACGGTGTTGATCCGCTTTACGGTGAGGCATCAAATGGACTTGGCTTTAGAATGTTGTCAAATATGAAGCTGCCATTTGAACAGTTTAACGGCGGCTATGCATCACATCTTGGTGTTGACCCTAAATATTTTACAGGAAAAGATTATGCAGAAAAGGGAGTAGAATTCCTTGAAAATATTATAAATCCGCTGTTCTTTAACGAACTTAACGAGGGTGTTTCGCCATTTTACTTATATGTTAACGTTACAACTCCCGAAACCCTGAGAAAGGTGCTTGCAAATCCTGCAAAATATGCACCAAGCGGCGTTTATATTATGAGAATTCACGGAACGTTTGTAAACTTCCTTGATTTGTCACCCGAAATTCAACAGGATATTATTACAAGACTTGACTTAAACTCAACAAGTATTGGTTGTTAAGGAGAAAATTATGCAGGCGATAGGAATAGATATTGGTACAACAAGCGTTTGCGGCGTCATTATTGACGCCGCAAGCGGGACTGTTTTAAAATCTGTAACCAAAAACAGTGATGCTTTTATAAATACAGGCAACGACTGGGAAAAGGTGCAGTCGGTAGATAAAATAATGTCTGTTGCAATGGAAATAATCGAGGATTTTGTATGTGATGAAACCTCGGTAATCGGTGTTACCGGACAAATGCATGGCATTTTGTATACAGACAAAGACGGCAACTCAGTGAGTCCGCTTTATACATGGCAGGACGAACGAGGCAATATTCCATATAAAGACACAACCTATGCAAAGTATTTAAACAGCTTTTCAGGTTATGGCAATGTAACCGATTTTTATAACAGGGAAAATGGCATTAAACCTGAAAGTGCAGTAAGCTACTGCACCATACATGATTATTTTGTAATGCAGCTTTGCGGTCTTAAAATGCCTGTTATACACACAAGCGACGCTGCAAGCTTTGGTTGTTACGATATGGAAAACAACTGCTTTGCGTATGATTTCAAACCTGAAATCACCGGTGATTATCGTATTGCAGGCGAATATAAGGGCATACCAGTAAGCATTGCAATAGGCGACAATCAGGCCAGTGTATTTTCGTCAATTAAAGAAGACGAAATACTTTTGAATGTGGGTACAGGAAGCCAGATTTCAGTAATATCAGATAGCATAAAAACAAGCGAGAACATAGAAGCACGCCCATATTTTGAAAATAAATATTTGCTGGTGGGAGCTGCCCTGTGTGGAGGCAGAGCATATTCAATGCTTAAAAGCTTTTATTCCGAGGTTTTAGGTTACGCTATGGAGATTAACGAGGATAAGGTGTACGGCATTATGAATAAAATGCTTGAGGACACTAAAAATCCAACATTAAAGGCGGATACACGTTTTGCAGGTACCCGTGCAGACAACACAATATGCGGAAGTATTACCGCTATCAACACACAGAATTTCAAGCCGGGAGAGCTTACGCATGCAATACTTGAGGGAATGGTAACGGAGCTTTACAATATGTATGGGGAAATGAATGTTAAACGCTTCGGTCTTGTGGGCTCCGGTAATGGTGTAAGAAAAAATGCTGCACTTGTAAAAATTGCAGAAAATAAATTTGGGTGCAATGTAAAAATTCCTGCCCATATGGAGGAAGCAGCAGTGGGAGCTGCTTTGTTTGGGCTTGTTGCCAATGGTACATTTGAAAATGCGTCACAGGCACAACAGCTTATAAAATATCTTTAAAGGAGACTTATAATGCTTAATAAACCAATTTTTTTTGAACGAAACAGAGTTGGCAGAGTATATACGGGTGGCAAGCTCTTTAATGGTTTTTTCGGCGACGAGGCAAAGGATGGCTTTTTGCCGGAAGAATGGATTTGTTCTGCGGTAAAGGCGCTTAACAAGGAAATGGCAAGCGAAAATGAAGGTGTTTCAAAGATAAAAGACTGCGATATGTATTTTGATGAGCTACTTGAAAAATATCCTGAAGAAATGCTTGGTAGGTCAAAAAAGTTACGAATTCTTGTAAAAATCTTAGACAGTGCGGTAAGACTTCCTGCACAGGCGCATCCTGATAAGGATTTCTCAAGAAAGTATTTTAATTCCGAGTATGGAAAAACTGAAAGCTGGATTGTGTTGAACACAAGACCCGGCGCAAGAATATACTTCGGCTTTAAAGATGGGGTTGACAAGGAAACATTTGTAAAAGCAATTGACGAAAGTGAAACGGATAAGAATGCTATGGAGCGCCTTATGGAATACAGAGAGCCGAAAGTTGGTGATGTGTTCCTGGTGCCTGCCAGAACTGTTCACGCAATTGGTGCGGGCTGCCTTATTCTTGAGGTTCAGGAGCCTACTGATTTTACAATTCAACCAGAGCATTGGTGCGACGAATACAAGCTCAATGAACAGGAAATGTATATCGGTCTTTCAAAAGAGGAAGCAGTTGAATGCTTCGATTTTGGCAAGGCGCCCGATACAAAGCTGATACCAAAGGTTGCCTCTGACGAAAACGGGGTTAAGATTGAAAATATAATTACATCTGCAGATACTGATTGCTTTGTTATAGACCGCATTACATTGGGCGGAGGTATACATACACTTAATATAAAAGACAGTTATGGAGTATACATTGTAACCGATGGCAACGGCAGAATTTTTGGAGATGGGTATTCTCAGGATATTAAAAAGGGTGACTATTTCTTTATGCCGTGCAGCCTTATGGGGAAATTCAAGGTTCAAGGCAATATGGAGATTGTAGAATGTTATTGATGCATACAATTAAAATCCCTCTGTGTTTTAATTTATTGCAATCTTATTGCGGCAGGAAGTGCTTGTCATGTTGAGCGTAGCTGCAGGCGAAGTCGAAACATCTTTAAAAAGATACTTCGCTTTGCTCAGGATTACAGATATAGAAGCCTTAAAAAACGCCGTGTTTTCCTATGATGGAAAACACGGCGTTTTCGTGCCACTGTCCTTTGGAACACTCTATGTAATTATTATAATTTTTTCACATATTTCTTTGACTTTTGGATTTATTTGTGATACAATAGCCTGCGGAGCAAAAATGAAAATGCTCCGCACTTTTATTGAATGGAAAGAGGCGCAAATTTATGAATGGCATTATATCTGTTGCAATCGCTCTGTTGGCAGGCTTGCTTATGACAAGGGCGTTTAAGGTGTTTAAGCTCCCGTCGGTGACGGCGTATCTCATAGCGGGCGTTTTGATTGGCCCTTACTGTCTCGGCAGACTTGGTATTGATGGAATAGGCTTTGGGACGGAAGAAGAGGTTGCGGGATTGTCTATACTCTCTGAGGTTGCCCTTGGATTTATTGCATTTTCTATCGGCAGCGAGTTTAAACTCGACGATTTGAAAAAGACGGGCAAGCAGGCGTTGATAATCGGCATTTTTCAGGCGCTTACAGCAACGTTGCTTGTAGATTTGGCACTTTATGCTCTGCACCTTATGATGCCCGATAAAATTACTGTGCCGCAGCTTATTACCCTTGGTGCAATTGCGACGGCGACGGCTCCTGCGGCGACATTAATGGTTGTACGACAGTATAAGGCAAAGGGCGCACTTACAAAACTGCTTCTCCCTATTGTTGCCCTTGATGATGCGGTTGGACTGATCGTTTTTGCAGTATCTTTTGGCATTGCAAGGACCCTTGTAACAGGAAACGCCGATATGGTGGCGATAATCGTAAACCCACTGATTGAGATAATTTGCTCTCTTGGGCTTGGTGCAATTTGTGGTTGGATACTCACTCAACTTGAGAAAATGTTTAACTCCAACACCAACCGTTTAAACCTTACAATTGCGGTTGTTATGCTTGCTGTTGCCCTGAGCTCACTGCATTTTGAAATCGGACCTGTACACATCGGGTTTTCATCACTTCTCACATGTATGATGCTTGGAACAATATTTTGTAACATCTGTCCCCTTGCCGACAATTTGATGGAGGCAAGCGAAAAGTGGACATCACCGCTTTATGCAGTATTCTTTGTGGTAAGCGGTGCGGCGCTGGAGCTTGGTGCTTTCTCTGATGGAGCGGTGGCTCTTTTAGGGGTGGTCTATATAGTATTCCGCTCTCTTGGCAAATACTTCGGAACCTTTGTCAGCGCAAAGGCGGTAAAATGTACGCCAAATACCTGTAAATATCTTGGCATAACCCTTTTGCCTCAGGCGGGCGTTGCCCTTGGTATGTGCGCAACCGCAATGCAGATTGGAGAGCAAGGTGGATTGATTCGCAACATTACACTTTTTGCAGTGCTTATATATGAAATAGTCGGACCGCTCCTTACCAAGATGGCATTGACAGCGGCAGGGGATATTACCCCGATGCCCGATCATGTAAAAAATCGTCGTGCGATACTTCTTGGACATATGAAAGAGAAATAGAAAACACCCTTCGGGGTGTTTTTGTTTTACCCGATAAATTTTGCTTTGACAACTGTTGACAATTTTCTGCCATCGTGATATAATTCTAGCATAATATATTTTGTCGATTTTGTCTCGGATTTAGGTCGTTTAAGTTCGGGGTTGAGACGATTTTGGCAAGCGTACTTTAGCGGTATGCTTTTTTTCGTTTAGGAAGGATTACATATGAAGGCTCTTGAGGATAAAATAATCAGCAAAGGTAAGGTTTTATCAAAGGATGTTTTAAAGGTTGGTGCGTTTCTAAATCAGCAGATTGACCCTGTGCTTATGGACCAGATGGGCGCAGAGATATATCGTTTATTTTCTGACTGTGAAGTGACAAAAATTTTTACAATCGAGGCATCGGGTATTGCCCTTGCTCTTGCGGCGGCATATCACTTTAAGGTGCCTGCAGTTTTTGCGAAAAAAGGTAAGTCAAGCAACGTAGAGGGCAATCTTATTACTACCGAGGTTGTGTCTTTTACGCGCGGGACAACCTATGAAGTATCTGTCAGCTGCGAGTATATAAACGAAAATGATACAGTTTTGATAGTGGATGATTTCCTTGCATCAGGTAACGCTCTTGTTGGTCTTATAGATATTGCAAAAAAAGCGGGTGCAAAGGTTGCAGGTGCGGCGATTGCCATAGAAAAAGGCTTTCAGGATGGCGGCAATCTTATAAGAAACAGTGGCATCAGAGTTGAGTCTCTTGCAATAATAGAAGAAATGTCTGAGGATAAGATTGTTTTCCGCAGGCAATAAAATATCTTTGATATAAAAATAATTTATATAAATCAATTATGCCAAATGGCAGGAGGTATTTTTATGAAAAGAATAGTTTCATTATTGATGGTAGCTGCAATGATTTTGTCGTGCGTTGCTCTTACCGCTTGTGGTGGCGCAGAAACAAGCAAAAAGCTTGAGACTGATGCAGACTTCAAGGTAGGCTTCATTCTCCTTCATGATGAAAACTCAACTTACGACAAGAACTTCCTTGATGCTGCAATGGCAGCTAAAGAAGCTCTCGGCCTCAGCGACGAGCAGGTTTTGATTAAGACAAACATTCCTGAAACAAACGAATGTTACGAATCAGCTGCTGACCTCGTTGATGCAGGCTGTGACATCATTTTCGCAGATAGCTTTGGTCACGAAGACTTCATCATTCAGGCTGCTAAAGAGTTTCCTGAGGTTACATTTGCACACGCAACAGGCACAAAGGCTCACACAGAGAATCTTCCTAACTACTACAATGCATTTGCTTCAATCTACGAGGGTCGTTTCCTCGCCGGCGTAGCTGCAGGTCTTAAGCTCAACGAAATGATCGAGAGCGGCAAGATTTCAGCAGAAGAAGCAAAGATGGGTTATGTTGGTGCATATCCATATGCAGAAGTTAAGTCAGGTTATACATCATTCTTCCTCGGTGCTCGCTATGTATGCCCAAGCGTTACAATGGATGTTAAGTTCACAAACTCTTGGTTTGATATCGCAGCTGAGAAGGAAATGGCTAATGCTTTGATTGCAGACAAGTGCGTACTTATCAGCCAGCATGCTGACTCTGAGGGTGCTCCTAAGGCCTGTGAAGAAGCAGGTGTTCCAAACGTAGCTTACAACCTTGATACACGCGAGTGGGGACCAAACTCAGCTCTTATCTCTTCAAAAATTAACTGGCAGCCATACTATGAACACCTCATCACAGCTGTACAGAAGGGCGAGGCTGTAACTCAGGACTTCTGTGGCGGACTTGAAGAAGATGTTGTTCAGATTCTCGGCCTTAACGATAAGGTTGCAGCAGAGGGCACAGAGGCTAAGCTTGAAGAAGTAAAGGCTAAGCTTATCGCAGGTGAAATCAAGGTATTTGATACTGCTACATTCACAGTAGACGGTGCTACTCTTGAGACATATCTTGCAGATGTAGATTCAGACGCTGCATTTACACCTGACACAGAGGTTGTAGCTGATGGTTACTTCCACGAGTCAGAGATGCGTTCTGCTCCTTACTTCGATATCGATATCGATGGTATTACCATTAAATAAGTCAATTTGACAGAATTATCCTCATGTGGGGCTATATGCCCTGCATGGGGTATTTTCGTTTTCAAAAACGCATATTCGTATATGCTTTTTTGAAAACGAAAAAGCAAAGTCTATGCATTATATGCAGGAGGTTGAAATATGTACTTGGATGCGGCAATTGAATTAAAAAACATAACCAAGACCTTTGGCTCTGTTGTGGCCAACAAAGACATTTGTATGAAGGTTAATAAGGGCGAAATCTTGTCAATTCTCGGCGAAAACGGCAGCGGAAAGACAACCCTTATGAATATGATATCGGGAATTTATTTTCCTGATGAAGGACAGATTTTTATAAACGGCGAAGAGGTTGTTATTCGCTCTCCTAAGGATGCTTTTGCTCATAAAATTGGTATGATACATCAGCATTTTAAACTTGTTGATGTTTTTTCTGCCGCCGAGAATATTATTCTTGGTCTTGACAATGAAGAAAAATATGATTTAAAAACCGCCAAGCAGAGGGTAAGAGAAATTGCGGACAGATATGGCTTTGCTATTGACCCTGATAAAAAGGTTTATGAGATGTCTGTTTCTGAAAAACAAACTGTTGAGATTATAAGAGTTTTATACAGAGGCGCAGATATTCTTATCCTTGATGAGCCGACGGCGGTGCTTACCCCACAGGAGACAAAGAAACTGTTTGCCGTAATGAAGAATATGAAGCAGGACGGCAAGGCTATAATAATTATTACTCATAAACTCAATGAGGTTATGGAAATTTCAGACCGCGTTTCTGTTCTTCGAAAGGGTGAGTACATAGGCACAGTTGAGACATCACAGACCTCCGAGACGGAGCTTACCGAAATGATGGTCGGCAAAAAGATTTCTCTAAATATTGAGAGAAGTATGCCCCAAAATTCTGTTGACAGATTAAAGGTTGAACATATAAACTGCAAAAACCGCGAGGGAGTTATGCTTCTTCGTGATGTTTCATTTGAAGCAAGAGCAGGCGAGATTTTAGGTATTGCAGGCATTGCCGGCAGTGGGCAGAGAGAGCTGCTTGAGGCTATTGCAGGACTTCAGCATATTGATGATGGCACCATTACCTATATTGACCCCAAAACAGGAGAAGAAGAAAATCTCAGAGATAAAACCCCTATGGAAATCCGTGATATGGGCGTAAGGCTTTCTTTTGTGCCTGAAGACAGACTTGGTATGGGACTTGTCGGAAATATGGATATTATTGATAATATGATGCTGAGGAGCTATCGCAAGGGCAAGTCGGTATTCCTTGAAAGAAAGGGACCTAAAAATCTTGCAGATGAAATTATTAGCCGACTTGAGGTTGTTACCCCCAATGCAAACACTCCGGTGCGAAAGCTGTCGGGCGGTAATGTGCAGAAGGTATTGGTAGGAAGAGAGATTGCATCATCGCCGACAGTTCTTATGGCGGCATATCCGGTAAGGGGTCTTGATATAAATTCGTCCTATACAATATACAACCTTTTAAACGAGCAAAAAGGCCGTGGCGTTGCAGTAATTTTAGTTGGTGAGGATTTGGATGTTCTCCTTGAGTTGTGTGACAGAATTCTTGTAATATGCGGCGGCGAAATCAACGGTGTTGTTGATGCAAGAAATACAACAAAAGAGGAAGTAGGACTTCTTATGACAAAGTCAAAAAAGGAGGCGACGACTGATGCAGAATAAAGGAACTCATATTCACGAGCCTAAGTTACAGGTAGTCAAGCGTGGCGAAATAAAATGGCAAAAGGCGTGGCTCTTCCGTGCAGTTGCCATTGTTCTCGCTCTCGTTTTGTGCGCTTTGGTAATAGTGCTTTTGACAGGCTATAACCCGATACAGATTTATGTGTCAATGTTTGAGGGCACCTTTGGCTCTGTAAGAAAGGTGTGGAATACGTTTCAGCGGCTTGCTATGCTGCTCTGTATATCTCTTGCGGTGACCCCTGCCTTTAAAATGAAGTTCTGGAACATAGGTGCCGAGGGACAAACTATGGTAGGTGGACTTGCAGCTGCTGCATGTATGATATATCTTGGCAATTCGCTGCATGGGTCAGTTCTTTATCCGCTGATGCTTGCGGCATCGGTTGCGGCTGGTCTTATATGGGGCGTTATACCTGCATATTTTAAGGCAAGGTTTAATACAAACGAAACGCTCTTTACCCTGATGATGAACTACATAGCAACACAGATTGTGTCATTCTGCATAGTTTATTGGGAAAACCCAAAAGATTCAAACACGGTTGGTGTAATTAACAGTGCGACCCAGGGCGGATGGTTACCGACACTTTTTGGACAGAAATATTTTCTGAACATACTTATAGTAGCAATTATAACTATTGTGATGTATGTGTATCTTCGTTACAGTAAGCACGGATATGAAATTTCCGTTGTCGGCGAGAGCGAGAATACTGCCAGATATATCGGTATAAATGTAAAGAAGGTAATCCTCAGAACAATGGCACTCTCAGGTGCCATCTGCGGTATAGCAGGCCTTTTGATTGTTGCAGGTACTGACCACACTATAAACACAACCATTGTTGGTGGTATGGGCTTTACGGCGATTATGGTTTCGTGGCTTGCGAAGTTTAATCCGATTGTTATGACACTGACGTCCTTTTTGATAGTATTTTTAGAGCGTGGTGCAGGTGAAATAGCCACTGCTTTCCAGCTTAATGAGAGTGTGTCGGATATTCTGACGGGAATAATCTTATTCTTTATAATCGGCAGCGAATTTTTTGTTCAGTACAAAATAAATGTTCGCTCAAAGCATAAGGAGGGTGAGGAATAATGTTTGCAACTATTATAAGTAAAGCGATTGAACAGGGTATACCCCTTCTTTATGGCTCGACAGGAGAGATTATAACCGAGAAGTCAGGCAACCTTAACCTTGGTATCCCCGGTATTATGTATGTGGGCGGTAGCGCAGGAGTAATCGGAGCCTATCTTTACGAGCAATCGGTGGCCGTCCCTCATCCCTTCTGGTGTATACTTATCCCCTTGCTTTCGTCATTGATTGGTGCAGGTCTTGCGGCGTTTATATATAGCTTTTTGACCATAACTCTTCGTGCAAATCAGAATGTAACGGGTCTTGCACTTACAACCTTTGGTGTGGGCTTTGGTGATTTCTTCGGCGGCTCTCTCACAAAGATTTTTGCAGATGGTGGTAATTTGTCAGTAAAGACAACGGCAGATTATTTTAAGACGACATTACCCTTTGCAGACGACCTTGGCACAATCGGTACAATCTTTTTCTCATACGGATTTTTGGCATACCTTGCAGTGATTATTGCTCTCCTTGCATCATGGTTTTTGAAGAAAACAAGAGCGGGTCTGCACCTTCGTGCAGTTGGCGAAAATCCTGCAACTGCCGATGCGGCAGGTATAAACGTAACCAAATATAAGTATATCGCAACTATTGCCGGCGGTGCAATTGCCGGACTTGGCGGTCTCTATTTTATACTTGACTATACAGGCGGCTCGTGGACAAATGGTGGTTTTGGTGACAGAGGATGGCTTGCTATTGCCCTTGTAATCTTTGCTCTGTGGAAGCCAAATGTAAGTATCTTAGGTTCCTTTGTGTTCGGAGGACTTTATATTGCGTACTCATATATTTCGGGTCTCAGCCGCAGTGCGGTTGCCATATTCAATATGCTGCCCTATGTCGTAACTATTGTGGTTCTTATAATCACAAGTGTTCGTGATAAGAAACAAAATCAGCCACCTGCATCCCTTGGACTTGCCTACTTCAGGGAAGAACGATAAAGAAAAAATACTGTTGCATATGCAACAGTATTTTTTTATGCAGTAGTTTTATTTATTGTCACCCTTAAGGTAGTCGGTCATATTGTTTGCAATAGTCCTTAAAGAGCGGTACATAATAGTTCTGTCGTTTTCATCGATGTTTGTCAAGCTGAACATATCTACATATTTACAGATTGCTTCAACAATGAGAATAGTTTGTTCTCTGCCCTTTTCTGTCAGTATTGCAGGTGTATTGTATTTTTTGCCGCCATCGTAATCTGCAAAGCTGATATAGCCCTTATCATACAGAGAGGTATATACTCTTGAAACTGCAGCTTTGCTTACGTTGTTAAGCTCGCTCATTTCGGAAACCGTCAACCCCTCGCTGTGCTGTGTGAGGAAGAACAGGTACATTGCCGAGCCGCCGTTTAGACCGTGCTCGTTCATTACCTTG
>JAZNCD010000063.1:0-32217 GCA_045587365.1 Clostridia bacterium | reverse complement strand
TTATTCAATATCTTAAATACGATCGGTAACTATAGCAAGAAGGTCACACCTGTTCCCATTCCGAACACAGTAGTTAAGCTTCTTAGCGCTGAAAATACTTGGCGGGCGACCGCCCGGGAACATAAGTCGTTGCCGGTACTTTCTTTAGAGAACGGTGCAAACCGTTCTCTAAAGATTTTTTTAAATCAATATTCCTCTATAGCTCAGTCGGTAGAGCATGCGGCTGTTAACCGCAGGGTCGTTGGTTCGAGTCCAACTGGAGGAGCCATTTGGCTCCGTGGTCAAGCGGTCAAGACACCGCCCTTTCACGGCGGTAACAGGGGTTCGATTCCCCTCGGAGTCACCATTTATATTAAGAGCAGCAGTCTTTGGCTGCTGCTCTTATGCTTTAAAAATTTACTAATCTTTGTTTAAATTTTCGCATTGTTAAGTCAGTTATGTGCACATAGCACACGCCTGCCTTAACAAAGCTCGATTTAAACAAATCTCAGCAAATTTTTTAGTATAAGTGAATTAAATATTATATACCAACAAGGACCTTTAGCTCAGTTGGTTAGAGCAACCGGCTCATAACCGGTTGGTCCGGGGTTCGAGTCCCTGAAGGTCCACCAGAAAAAGCAACTTGTTTCGACAAGTTGCTTTTTCAATGAAATTTGCCTGTGGTATGTGAAATAGCTTCGCTATGAAATACACTTCGTGTATGAAATATTGCTTCGCAATATTAAAAGGCAAATTTTATTTTACATTTTTCAAAGAAAAATATTTCATAGTCCGTAAGGATTATTTCATATCAACAAAGTTGATATTTCATTAAAATCAAAATGCATCTATTATGTAGCCGAAAGCCAACAAAAAGAACACCGTATGGGTGTTCTTTTTGTTGGTGAATATAAATGGAGGGACTCGAAAAGAAGAGTAAATAGGGATGTCATCTAAACCATTTGGTTTTTAAAAATTTTAATAAAATAAATTTTCCTAAACTATTGAAATATATTTTAAAAAGTGATATAATAAATTTAAACTTAATAAACGGGAGCTTGTAGTACAGGCTGAGAGGAAGGTGCGACCTTCGACCGAGAACCTGATTTGGATAATGCCAACGTAGGGATGCCTGATACATAGTGTTAGGAAGAACATAGAACTTTTAGGAAGTTACCAAATCGGTAGCTTCCTTTTTTGTTTGGCAAGGTTTGTTATTAAGTTAATAAACAGCCGATAATTTGCGGCAGAAAGAGGTAAAAAATGTTAGGAAACTGTCTTGAAAACGTGAGGAGAAAAACACCGCTTGTACATAGTATTACAAACTATGTTACGGTCAATGATGTGGCAAACGCATTGCTTGCTTGTGGTGGAAGTCCGATTATGTCCGATGAGCCGGAGGATGTAGCAGATATCACAGCTATTTGCGGAGGGCTTAATATTAACATCGGCACCTTAAATCAAAGAAGTATTGATGCTATGTTTGTTGCAGGTGCAAAAGCAAATAAACTTGGGTCTGTAGTTTTGCTTGATCCTGTGGGTGCAGGTGCAAGCAGACTTCGTACAGGCACGGCTATCAAGCTGATGAATACAATTAAGTTTGATATTATTCGTGGAAATATTTCGGAGGTTAAGACATTGGCACAAGGAAGTGGAACAACAAAAGGGGTAGATGCGGATGCTGCCGATAAGGTTACAGAAGATAATCTTGAGCGGATGATAGCTTTTGCAAAGAGTTTTTCTCAAAGGACAAACGCGATTATAGCAATTACTGGGGCAATTGACCTTGTGGCAGATGATGAAAAATGCTATGTCATTCGTAATGGGGTGCCTGAAATGAGCAAAATTACAGGTACAGGTTGTCAGCTATCGGGAATTGCAACCGCTTATGCTATAGCTAACCCTGATGACAAAACGAAGGCAGTTGCAGCAGCAGTTTGCACCATGGGGATTGCGGGAGAAATTGGTTATGCAAATTTAAAGACAGGCGAAGGGAATTCTACTTTGAGAAATCGCATAATTGATGCAATTTACAATATGGATGCAGATATGTTAAACAAAGGAGCGAAATATGAAGTTAGATAAAAAGGATTTACTTTTATATGCGGTTACAGACCGAACATGGCTCAAAAATATGACTCTTTGTGAGCAGGCAGAGGAGGCCCTTAAAGGAGGAGCAACAATTATTCAGCTTCGGGAAAAGGAATTGGATAAAGAAGCGTTTTTAAAGGAGGCTTTAGAGATAAGAAATCTCTGCCGAAAGTACAATGTGCCTTTTGTAATCAATGACAATGTAGATGTTACTGTATGGTCAAACGCGGATGGAATACATATAGGTCAAAAAGATATGGAGGCAGGCTTGGTGCGCTCTGTTATCGGTAATGACAAAATTCTTGGTGTATCTGCTCAAACGGTAGAACAAGCCATTCTTGCCGAAAAAATGGGTGCTGATTATTTGGGTGTAGGTGCAGTATTCAGTACAGGCTCAAAAGCAGATGCAGACGATGTAAGCTATGAAACACTTAAAGAAATATGTGAGGCAGTAAGTATTCCGGTTGTTGCTATCGGCGGAATTGGAACAAATAATATTTTAGAGCTAACCAATTCCGGAATTTGTGGCGTTGCAGTTATCAGTGCGATTTTTGCTGCAGACAATATTCAAAAAGCTACATCGGAATTAAAAGAATTAACAAAGCAGGTGGTTAAAGGTGATTAAGGGTGCAATATTTGATTTGGACGGAACAATCATAGATTCTATGTGGATATGGGACACAATCTGCGAAGATTATCTTCGCTCTCTTGGGAAAGAGCCGGAGGAAAACCTGAGTGAAACCTTTAAAACCTTTACTCTTGAACAATCGGCAGAGTATTATCAGAAGCATTATGGTGTCACACATTCTGTCAGCAAAATTGTTAATGATATAAATAATATGGTAGCTGAGCTTTATCAGACAAAGGTAACTTTGAAATCAGGGGTAAAGAATTTTTTGAAAAGATTGCATAATAGCGGAGTGAAAATGTGTATTGCAACTGTGACGGATAGACCGATAGTGGAAGATGTTCTAAAGCGATTGGGCGTGCCTGAATACTTTTCAGCAATCTTTACTTGTGCTGAGCTGGGAAATGACAAAACCACACCTCATATTTATCGCGAGGCACTTGAATATCTTGGCACAGAAAGACAAGAAACAGTAGTTTTTGAAGATGCCCTGCACGCCTTGCAAACTGCTAAAAATGATGGGTTTAAGGTTGCGGCAGTATATGATGCCCACGAGCCGAAACAAGAAAAAATGAGGAATGTCTCAGATTATTACATAACGGATTATGACAGTTTTTGCTTTCCTGCAAAAATGAAAACTGCGCTCACTATTGCAGGCAGCGATTCAAGCGGCGGCGCAGGTGTTCAGGCGGACATTAAAACTATGACGGTGAATGGTGTTTATGCTATGAGTGCAATAACTGCGCTTACCGCCCAAAATACTCTTGGAGTAAGAGTAGTTGCGGAAACAACCCCTGATTTTTTAAGACAACAAATAGATGCAATATTTGAGGATATTTATCCTGATAGTGTAAAAATAGGGATGGTATCATCCGGCGAGCTGATAGAGGTAATTGCAGACAGATTAAAATTTTATAAAGCGAAAAACGTTGTTGTAGATCCCGTAATGGTTGCAACGAGCGGTTCTGCTCTAATAAAGACGGATGCAATAAAGGCGTTGACTTCTAAACTATTACCCCTGGCAACCCTTGTAACTCCCAATATTCCTGAAGCAGAAGTTTTATCCAATATGAAAATATCTAATAAAGAAGATATGATTAGTGCAGCAAAATATATTAGCAAAAGTTATGGATGTAATGTTCTCTTAAAAGGCGGACATAGTATCAATGACGCCAATGACCTTTTGTATAAAAATGGAAATGCTATGTGGTTTGAAGGAAAAAGAATTGATAACCCAAACACACATGGAACGGGATGCACCTTGTCAAGTGCCATTGCATCAAATCTTGCAAAAGGCCTCAGTCTTGTTAATTCGGTTAAAAGTGCAAAAGAATATATATCAGCTGTACTTATGGAGGGTCTGGATTTAGGAAGTGGCTCAGGGCCTGTGAAACATAATTGCATAACAAAAAACTTTATATAAACTCAACCTCTCCTCCAAAACAAAAAGGACACCCTTTGGTGTCCTTTTGTGTTAATATATCTTTTATTCGCCCTTTCTGTCAAGACGTCTGTTTCTGAAGTAAAGACAAAGATCTGTGCCAACCATAACAAGGTTAAAGCAATAGAAGAATAAAACGTACCACTTTTGTGCAATACTTGCTATGTAAGCTTCGTTTGTAAACTTAGAAAGTATACCAGATATGTAGCCTATAAAAATAAGGCAAAGGAATACAAGGCTCTTGCCCTTTACAGACCTTGCACGACACGACTTTATAACGCTCATAGGCCACGACGCTCCAAACAAAACAATCATTCCAATTTCAAGAAATTCTGACATAATACCCTCTCCTGTTGTTTTATCTAATCTTGTTATGGGGACAGTTTTTTATACAGATTCCGCAGACAGACCCTCTGCCGATGTGCTGATATGCTTTCTTCATATAGTCAGAGCAAGCCTTTCTGTCAAGCAAATCCTCTTCAGGCTTTGATGGGTCAAAGCAATTGCCAAAAATCGCCTGTGCGGGACAAACGGATGTACATATTCTGCAATCTTTGCAAATATTATCCGTAAGCGGTGTGCCAACCTCAAGGGGCATATTTGTAAAAACCGTTCCAAGCCGCACCTTTGAGCCATACTCGTTATGAATAAAAAGGGCGTTTTTTCCTATATGCCCAAGCCCCGCAAGATATGCCGCCCTTTTGTGAGAAACCTCTCCTTTGTAAGAGTCGTGTCCGCCAATAGTCTGGGACGCAGGAATCGGCATATACAAGTATCCCTTGCTTTCTATATAGTTTCCAATCAAAAAACCGATACGGTCAATTAAGGCGTTGGCAGTTCTGTAATGGGTAAAATATGTATAAGTCGGTGCATTCTCAATCTGAGACAGCACAAAATCCGAGAGCTTTACCCCGTATGAAATTGCATTGGCCAATCCGTCGTGCTCAAACTCTGCAAAGCCACAAAACGCACCGCCATTATTTAAAACAATTTCTTGTATTTCTTTTTCAAACATAAAAATCCCCTGTGCATCAAATTCGCTATTTTTCGAGTTCTTCAATATGTCTCTTTATTGCATCAAAAGAGTCCTGACTTATCACATGTTCCATACGGCAGGCATCCTCTGATGCAACTTCTTTATCAACGCCAAAGCTGACAAGCATATTTGTCAGGACTGTGTGTCTTTCAAATATCTGATTAGCTTTCTCCTTGCCATCTTCTGTAAGGCTGATATACCCATCAGCGTCTACAACGATATATCCTTCCTTCTTTAAAAGGCCAACCGCTCTGCTGACGCTGGGTTTTGAATAATTCATATGCTCTGCCACGTCAATAGAACGAACACTGTTTTTTGTCTTACACAAAACAAAAATCGACTCAAGATACATTTCGCCTGATTCCTTCATGGATATATCCTCCTTTCTTAGTTTATGTAGCCTTAGGGTTGTTTTTCTTCTTTAATTACTTCTTCTATTGGTTTGTCCTCGATGTAAAGCCCTGACAGAACTGCCTTATCATCTTTTATTCGTATTGTTACATACGCATCTCTCTGGCCTCTGATCATAGATTCTGCCTCGGGTGCCATTGTCTCTTCCATATAGTATCTGTCAAGAGGCATAACAAAATAATTTTCTTTCTCGCTTGTTATGTACAGTTTGTCCGCGGGCTTTTCCTTAACGACTTCCCTGACTGTGGCAAAGCCATCCTCGCCAATTTCTAAAACTCCGTACCTTTTATCCTTGCGCTCTGAATAATCCACTTCATAATCATAATTAAGCGATACATACCTTCCGCGAAAAGCGTCATAGGGATCAAAGGGCTCTACCCTTATCCTGACTTCTTCTCCGTTTCTTAATGTATCATACTTATCCCATATCATATATGACGGAACACAAATCTGCAAGGCAGCAGTAACTATGAGAACAAACAAAAGCATCTTTTTCATACTGCATCCTCCTTAATCCTCTTTTTTGTTTTTACGAGGTACAGGTTAAACAGTAAAAATCCTACTCCTACGGCCAGGAAGACAAGGCCTCTTACAAAAAGTTGCAAGTCACTGTCGAAAAACCTCTGTACTATCAACACGCACAAGGTTATCATACCGATGTTGGCACTATACATATCAAACTTCCTTACTCCATCAAATATGAACATAACACTGATTGCGAACAGGATTACATTGTATATTATCATAAATGCCAGGGCGGCCACATTGCTGCTTAGTTCGAGAATGAACCATATTCCGCGCACCAGCAACGATACAATGACCACTGCAGAAAACACACAATAATCCTTTTTAATCGCGTTACTTATAAACATTCCCAGCCCTGACGATATCAATAATATGGTAACTGTTAAAAAAACATTGTCATCAAAACCACTTCTGTAACACCACATTCCCTGATAAGACAAAACAAACATCAGGATAATGTAACAGATTTTTCCAATACCTGCAAAAACATCCCCGCAGTTTTGAAGTTGTTTTGATGCTGACAACAACAAAAGCGCATAACCAAAAAGAATAAAGGACATATCACCACCGGCGTACTTTATCATAAACACCAGAATCAGCGCAAGCGCCGATATGGCCGTAATCAATGACAAATATGTGCTTCTGCCGCCCTTGTTTCCACTCTTTCTAAGTGCATATACCCCTCCTATTGCAAAAAGCACTATTGATAATGTGGCATCAATAGCGGGATTGTCTGCAAAGAAGAGTGCTCCGTTAATTGTTGTCCAATAATAAACTATCAAAGGCGAAATCGCATCCATCACAAGCATCGACGGAAGAAAGAGGATTCCGCACACCAAAAGATAATTTGTAAAATCGCCGGGGATATGAAAAATCTGTCCAACAATTGCAATCGACGAAAATACCCCTGCCATATTAAGAAGAGCTGCACTCTCGCGAAATGCCTGACTTTCCATTTTGCTTGTATAAACAAAGAATATTATTGCCAGTGATATCAGAAGCGGCAAAAATCCGATAAATGCTCTGACGGCAATCGGCATTGCATACCACCAGTTGTTTGCACTCAGCATTACAATACCCATACCAATAAGGGCAGACCCAATTATAGAAAACAAAACCAACATAAGGTTTATGTTTTTCTTCGGCTCATACATTACCTTCAGCCTATCGGCGGTCTCCTGATTTACAATCTCATTCTCGCACCAATTGTCTATCTCTTTCAAAAGCCATTTTTCTTTTTTCACATAACCCCTCCTAACTATTCTCGTTTTATTGTATTTATTATAACATTACGACTTTCGAAAATCAAGCATCATAATATCAATTATTGCATTATAAAATTCCCAAAACCTATTGACAAATATTTCTTGTGGTGATATAATGTCATATGGTTAGCGATGGCTAACTATTTGTTCGCACAGCGGTTAGCAACGGCTAACTGCAATATAAAAACAGGATGGGTGATATGATATGACCTTAACTCAGGCGATAGAGGGAAAAGAATATATTATTACAAACATAAAGACCGCTGATGAAGAGTTAAACTCATTTTTATTTTCACTCGGTTGTTACAGCGGCGAGGCGATTACCGTAATCGCCCACATCAAAGGCGGATGTATCGTAGCAATAAAGGACGGCAGATATAATATAGATAATCAACTTGCAAATTCGATTTGCATATAGGCATATTCTTCTTATGCTTATTGCTTATTTTTATACCGGAGAGTTAGCACTGGCTAGCTACCATTATAATCAGGAGGGACAACAATGAGAATTGCACTGACGGGCAATCCCAACTCGGGCAAAACTACAATGTATAACGCTCTGACCGGCAAAAACGAAGACGTTGGCAACTGGGCAGGTGTTACTGTTGAGAAAAAAGAACATAGTGTAAAAAAAAGCTACCTTAGCGGTATGGACAATGTTATTGTTGTAGATCTGCCGGGGGCTTATTCTATGTCTCCTTTTACCTCCGAGGAGAGCATTGCAAGCACCTACATAAAAAATGATAACCCTGATGTGATTGTCAACATTGTGGATGCCACCAACCTTAGCCGCAGTTTGTTTTTTACTACTCAGATTTTAGAGCTTGGCATCCCCGTAGTAGTTGCGCTTAATAAGACTGATATTAACCAGAGAAAAGAAACAATTATAGATACAAACATTCTCTCCGAAAAACTCAACTGCCCTGTAGTCGAGACTATCTCTACCTCCGCCGAGGGCCTGAGGGAAGTTATAAAAATTGCTGCATCACGAGTGGGCAAAACTCAAATCCCCCCATACTCTCAAAACGATATTGACGTATCTGACAGAAAAGCCGCAGAGAAGGCAGACAGACTACGTTTTGACTTTGTAAATAAGGTAGTATCCCTTGCAGAAACCCGTAAGGTGCTTTCAAAAGACAGAACTTTTCAGGACAAAATAGATGTTATTCTTGCTAAAAGATGGATAGGAATCCCCTTCTTTGCGCTTATAATGTACGCAGTTTTCTGGATTTCCCAATCAGGACCCGGAGTGTGGATTTCCGACTGGCTTGTCGGGATTTTAGAGGGGCTTCAATCAAATGTTGCCACCTTCTTTGCAGATGCAAACCCTCTGCTTTCCACTCTTCTCATAGACGGAATCCTTGGCGGAGTTATCGCAGTAATCAGTTTTCTGCCTCTTGTTATGATTATGTACTTTTTGATTGCCCTTCTTGAGGATTGCGGCTATATGGCACGCGTTTCTGTGGTACTTGACCCCATCTTCAAAAAAGTTGGTCTGTCAGGCAAATCTGTTATTCCTTTCGTTATCGCAACAGGTTGCGCCGTTCCGGGCGTAATGGCAAGCCGCACAATTCGTGACGAGAGAGAGCGCAGAGCAACCGCTATGCTGACGCCCTTTATGCCCTGTGGGGCAAAACTCCCTGTTATTGCACTTTTTGCAGGGGCATTCTTTAAAGACGCACCGTGGGTTGGCCCGCTTATGTATTTTTCGGGCATTATCCTGATATTCTTTGGTGCGCTTTTAGTAAACAAAATCACTGCACACAAGGCAAAGAAGTCGTTTTTTATTATCGAGCTTCCCGAATACAAGATGCCAAGTCTGTGGCGGTCGTTTAAACTGATGTGTGACCGCGGATGGGCATACATAGTAAAAGCGGCCACAATAATCCTTCTTTGCAACACAGCAGTACAGATTATGCAGACCTTTGACTGGAGCTTTGCAGTTGCTAAAACCGCAGATTCATCTATTCTCGAATCAATAGCCCAGCCCTTTGCATACCTCCTTATCCCAGTGGTAGGATACCACGCATGGCAACTTGCGGCGGCGGCCGTTACAGGCTTTATTGCAAAAGAGAATGTAGTTGCAACCCTTGCAGTATGCTTCACCCTGACAAATGTCACCAACGAACTCCCCGGTGCTGCGCCGGAGCTTACCGCAGTTGCGGCACTTGCATATCTGATGTTTAACTTGTATTCTCCACCATGCGTAGCCGCAATCGGGGCGATGAGTTCTGAGATGAAGAGCGCAAAATGGCTTTGGGCAGGAATCTCTTTGCAACTTGGCATTGGTTTTACTGTCGGCTATTTGGTGTATCAGGTCGGCACTATTATTACCACAGGTGCTTTCGGTGCAGGATTCCTGGGCGGACTTGTCGCTATAACTGCTATGGTTATAATACTGATTTTTACTGTCAAAAAATCAAACAAAATTGCACATAAAGGAGCCAAGTAATGTGAAGACACTCCTTCTTATCATAATTATAGTTGCTATTTTATTTTTTGCAGGGCTATATATTTACAGGGCAAAGAAAAAAGGGCAAACCTGTATCGGTTGCCCCTACGCCAAGTCCTGTGGTGGAAAGTGTGACTCAGACAAAAACCCCTTTGCATAAGCGGATACGCTGTTAATGATAACAAGAGGGCTCTTGCTATTTTGCAAGAGCCCTTAATAATTATAGGAGTATTTTTTGAAAAAATTATCTGGCCAGTGCAAGAACATTTCCAAATTTGTGTGATGTATATGAATTTAATTGTCCTCTAATATCTTGTCTGCTATGGGCGCATATCCCTGACAAGGCATTACAAGACGCACACAAATAATGGGTGATTTTTTCTAAAACAAAAGCACCCGTATGGGTGCTTTTCTGGAGGAGAGGATGGGATTCGAACCCACGGTACGCTATTAACGTACACAGCATTTCCAATGCTGCGCCTTAAACCATCTCGACCACCTCTCCATAGGGGTTTGTGCTTTAAAATACAGACTATTCAATTTACAACCACTTTAGTATATCATATTTTATAAAAAAATCAAGAGGTTTTTATAAATTTTTATAAAAAGTTTTGCAAAAAATATTGTAATAATACTTGATAAATTTTGGAAAATAGGGTAAAATGTTATTTGATTAACAATGTCAAAATTCTTGGCAAAGTTATAATAATGCGATATAAAATCAGCTCTGTTTTTCAGAGAGTTAAAAATATAGCGTATTTGGAGGAATTTCAAATGAACAAAAAAACAGTTGATGACATTCAGGTACAGGGTAAGAGAGTACTTGTGCGTTGTGATTTTAACGTTCCTATCAAGGATGGTCAGATCACAGACGAGACAAGAATCATAGGTGCTCTGCCTACAATTAAAAAGCTTATTGCAGACGGTGCAAAGGTTATTCTTTGCTCCCACATGGGCAAACCCAAGGGTGAGCCAAAGCCTGAGCTTTCACTCGCACCTGTTGCAAAGAGCTTGTCTTTGCACCTCGGTCAGGATGTTGTTTTTGCGGCAGACGATAACGTTGTGGGCGAAAACGCAAAGGCTGCAGTTGCAGCTATGAAGGATGGTGATGTTGTTCTTCTTGAAAACACAAGATACAGAGCAGAAGAGACAAAGAATGTGGATGCTTTCAGCGAAGAGCTTGCATCACTTGCAGACATCTTTGTAAACGATGCATTTGGTACTGCACACAGAGCGCACTGCTCAAACGTTGGTGTTACAAAGTATTTAGACACTGCAGTTGGTGGATATCTCATCAATAAGGAAATCGAGTACCTCGGCAATGCCGTAAACAATCCTGTAAGACCTCTCGTTGCAGTACTCGGTGGTTCTAAGGTATCATCAAAGATTTCAGTAATCAACAACCTTCTTGAAAAGGTTGACACTCTTATCATCGGCGGTGGTATGGCTTATACATTTATGAAGGCTATGGGCGAAGAAGTCGGAGATTCTCTTCTTGAGGCTGACTACCTTGACTACGCAAAAGAGATGATGCAGAAGGCAGAAGAAAAGGGCGTTAAGCTCTTAATCCCTGTTGACACAGTTGTTGCAAAGGCATTTGACAACGATGCAGAGAGCAAGACAGTTGGCCGTGGCGGTATTGAAGAGGGCTGGCAGGGTCTTGATATCGGCGAAAAGACAATCGAGCTTTATAAGGATGCTCTTAAAGATGCAAAGACAGTTGTATGGAACGGACCTATGGGCGTATTTGAGATGCCAAACTTTGCAAAGGGTACAAACGCAATCGCTCTTATGCTCGCAGACCTTGATGCGACCACAATCATCGGCGGCGGCGACTCTGTTGCGGCTGTAAACCAGGCAGGTCTTGGCGATAAGATGAGCCACATCTCAACAGGTGGCGGTGCTTCTCTTGAATTCTTAGAGGGTAAGGACCTCCCGGGTATTGTTGCTCTTAACGATAAATAAGATATAAAGTTTTTCAAGGCGCAAAAACTGCGCCTTGAAAAACTTTATAAAAAGAAAGGTTGTTTATAATGAGAAAGAAGATTATAGCAGGAAACTGGAAAATGAATAAAACCCCATCTGAGGCTTTGACTCTGGTAAACGAGATAAAGGCAAAGGTAGAGGGTGCGGCTTGTGACGTAGTTGTATGTCCGACTGCAATTTGTATCCCTGCAGCAATTGATGCGGCAAAGGGCAGCAACGTATCAGTTGGTGCACAGAATGTTCACTTTAAAGAAAGCGGTGCTTACACAGGTGAGCTTGCAGGCAATATGCTCAAGGAAGCAGGTGTAGAGTATGTAATCATCGGTCACTCTGAGAGACGTCAGTACTTCGGCGAAACAGACGAGACTGTTAACCTCAGAACAAAGGCTGCAATTGCCGCAGGTCTTACACCTATCGTTTGCGTTGGAGAGAGCCTTGCAGAGCGTGAGATGGGTATTACTGATGACACAGTTCGTCGCCAGACAAAGATAGCCTTCCTTGAAATCAGTGCAGAAGATGCAAAGAACATTGTTATTGCATACGAGCCTGTATGGGCAATCGGCACAGGCAAGACTGCAACTGCAGAACAGGCAGACGAGGTTTGCGGAATTATCCGCGAGACAATCAAGGGTCTCTACGGCGATGCAGTGGCAGATGCCATCAGAATTCAGTACGGCGGAAGTATGAATGCTGCAAATGCCGCAGAGCTTCTTGCAAAACCAAATATTGATGGCGGCCTTATCGGTGGCGCAAGTCTAAAGGCAGAAGATTTTGCAGTTATTGTTGCTGCTGCAAAATAAGAGATAAGAAAATAGGCATTTCCGCTAGGAGATGCCTATTAAAAATAGAGAGAGGAAATCAGAGATATGGCAAAGAAACCTTATGCTTTAATTATAATGGATGGCTTCGGAGTTAATGAAATTCACGAGGGAAATGCAATATATGCGGCAAAGACACCTAATATTGATAAGTATATGAAGGAGTGCCCAAACACAGTTATCCATGCATCGGGTATGGATGTTGGTCTTCCTGACGGACAGATGGGTAACTCTGAGGTTGGACACACCAACATCGGTGCAGGAAGAATCGTATATCAGGAACTTACAAGGATTACAAAGTCTATCACAGACGGAGACTTTTTTGAAAACCCCACTCTCTGTGCGGCTATCGAGAACTGTAAAGAAAACAACAGTGCTCTTCACCTTATGGGTCTTTTGTCAAGCGGCGGCGTGCACAGTCACAACACACACCTTTACGGCCTTTTAGAGATGGCGAAGAAAAACGGTCTTGACAAGGTCCATGTTCATGCATTTTTAGACGGAAGAGATGTGCCGCCCTCATCTGCGGCAGAGTTTGCAGAAGAGTTGGTTGCAAAAATCCGTGAAATTGGCGTAGGTGATATTGCATCTGTTATGGGCAGATACTACGCGATGGACAGAGACAACCGCTGGGAGAGAGTAGAAAAGGCGTACAGTGCGATGGTGCGTGGCATCGGCAATAAGTCGGACAGTGCGGTTACTGCGATTAAAGCGGCATATAATGAGGGTATAACAGACGAGTTTGTTGTGCCGACTGTTATAGAAAAAGACGGTGCACCCCTTGGCACAATCGGCGAGGGAGACTCGGTTGTTTTCTTCAACTTCAGACCTGACCGTGCAAGGGAGATTACAAGAACAATAGTTGACCCTGAATTTAACGGCTTTGAGAGAGAGTTCTTTAATACATTCTATGTTTGTATGACACAGTATGATGCGTCAATGCCAAATGTAGAGGTTGCCTTTAAGCCTGAGGGTCTTACCAACACCTTTGGCGAATATATCAGTCAAAAGGGCCTCAGACAGCTGAGAATTGCAGAGACAGAGAAGTACGCACACGTTACATTCTTCTTCAATGGCGGCGTTGAGGCTGTATACGACGGCGAGGACAGAGTTCTGGTTAACTCACCTAAGGTTGCAACATATGATTTGCAGCCTGAGATGAGTGCGCCTGAGGTAACCGACAAGGTTGTAGAGAGAATAAAGAGCGGCGAGTATGACGTGATTGTTCTCAATTTTGCAAACTGCGATATGGTAGGTCATACAGGTGTGTTCGAGGCGGCAGTTGCGGCAGTAGAAACAGTTGATACCTGCCTTGGCAGAGTGGTTGATGCAATAGAAGAGATGGGCGGTACAGCCCTTATCACTGCAGACCACGGCAATGCGGACCAGATGATAGAGGCAGATGGCAGCACACCGTTTACTGCACATACTACAAATGTTGTACCTCTTATCCTTATCGGCGGAGAGGGCAAGAAACTTAAAAAAGGTCGTCTTGCAGACCTTGCGCCTACAATGCTTGACCTTATGGGACTTGAAAAGCCCAATGAGATGACAGGCGAGAGTTTAATAGAAAGATAAAGTAAAAATCCCCGCAATCTGCGGGGGTTTTTTATATGTCGAAAACGGCTTGACTATGGAATTGTTTTGCGATAAAATAAAAGTAACGATAACTTAAAGGGGAAGGTTTAAATGAAAATTTTAACCATAGGAAACAGCTTTGCTCAGGATGCAACAAGATATTTGCATAAAATCGGTGCCTGTGGCGGAGTGAATATAAAAACGGTTAATCTGTATGTGGCAAATTGTTCTCTCAGGGAGCATTATTTTGGTATGCTTGAGGAGAAGAAGAACTGTACTTTTGAATATAATGGTGAGAGTTGCGGCATAGAAGTGACGCTTAAGGATGGCCTTATGAGTGACGAGTGGGACTATGTTGTTCTGCATCAGCTCAGCATTTATTCAACCGACTATAAGACATATCAGCCATATCTTTCAGAGCTTATCAAGTACGTTAAAAAATACTGCCCACACGCAAAAATTATAATTAATCAGACATGGGCGTATGAAGAAGGCTCTAAAAAACTTGCGAAGATGGGATATGATACACCCACTGCCATGCTTGAGGATATAAAGAAGTGCTACAAAATGGCGGTAGAGGAAGTAAAAGCAGACGGACTTATTCCAAGCGGAGAGGTTTTCCAAAAGGTGCTTGAAAACGGAGTTGAAAAGATGCACAGAGACACCTTCCACGCAGAGCTTGGTATAGGCAGATATGCTCTTGCGCTTATATGGTATTCATACTTTACGGGCAGGGACCCGATGGAAATAGACTTTAATGACTTTGACAGACCTGCAAGCGAGAAAGAGATAGAGATTGTAAAGAAGACAGTAAAAGAGTTTTTTATGTAAAACAAACATAGAAAAGAGGAATTAAAGTGGCAGTTAACTGGACACCCGAGCAAATAAAAGCCATAGAGACTCACGGCGGAAACATTCTTGTTGCGGCGGCGGCAGGAAGCGGAAAGACCGCTGTTCTTGTCGAGCGCATAATAAGGATGATTACAGATGCCGAAAATCCTGTCCCTGTTGACAGGCTGCTTGTTCTTACATATACCGATGCGGCGGCGGCAGAAATGAAAAGAAAAATTTCATCTGCCATTGAGTTAAAGCTTGAGGAAAACCCCGATGATAATTATCTGCGAGAGCAAAGCCTGAGGGTGGATTCTGCTTCAATATCTACTATTCATGCTTTTTGTTACAGAGTGATTTCCAACAATGTACATCTTACAGAGCTTTCTCCTGATTTTTCCCTGGTTGATACAATAGAAAACGACGTTTTGCAAAGCGAGGCGGTGGATGCGGTCCTTGAGAGTTATTACAGTCGTATTGACAAAAAAGAAAGTTTCCGAGAGCTTGTAACAGGATGGGGCGGCGTCAAGGGAGATAACTATCTCAGAGAGACAATAGTAAAGCTTCATAATTTTTCAAGAAGCCTTGCCTATCCAAAAAAGTGGCTTCATCTTGCGTGTAAGAATGGTTATGTTGACATAGAAAAGTATGGAATTACAGATAATTTCATTGCGGCAGAACTGATAAAACGGTCAATATATACCCTTTGCCTTGATGTGGCGGAGTGTATGAAGATACAGTTTGATATGGCAGATAAAAATATCCCCTGTGACCATCCCCTTTATGCATATTACAGGGATATGATGGAAGATTTTTGTGGGGCTTTTGATGGCATAGACCCGGATGCAGAGGATGCAACAGATAAACTGTGCAACCTTGCAAGGAGCTTCGAAATAAAAACAGCCCCAAGTTCAAAGGGACTGGAAACAGATGCTGCAAAGAAGCTTGCTGCGTTTCGTGATAAAAAGATAAAGCCGAGATTAAAAGAGGCTGCTAAAATTATTGCGGCAAGAGGAGACGAAAATATTCAGCGAACTGCAAAATGCGTTCCTATGGTTAAGACCCTTGTCAGTCTTGTCAGACAGGTTGAGAGGGTTCACCAGAGATATAAAAGAGAGAAATCGGTTATAGATTTTGGTGATATGGAGCATGGTATGCTATCACTCTTGTGCAGTGAAAAAGGAGATGAAACGCCTCTTTGCAGACAACTGCGTGATTACTACCATGAAATTCTTGTAGACGAGTTTCAGGATACAAATGCTCTGCAGTTTGAAATATTTGGCCGCTTGTCAAAAAAAGAGGGCAACCTTTTTATGGTTGGAGACATAAAACAGTCCATTTATAAGTTCAGAAACGCAGATCCGTCAATTTTCCTCAGACTTTACAAAGGATATGGAAAGGGCGAGGGCGGACAGCTTATTCGGTTGTTTAAAAATTTCCGCAGTCGCAAAGAAGTTGTTGACAGTGTGAACTTTGTTTTTTCGTCTGTGATGAGCGAAAAGACAGGTGGCGTTGAATACACCGAAGAAGAATATCTTATAAATGGTGCAAACTATCCCGAGGGAGACGGATATTCTACAGAAATTCTGATTACTGATGTTGAAGCAGAGACAGGGGAAGAAGATGTATCCAAGGAGAGTCTTGAGGCAAAAAATATTGCCGCAAGAGTTTATGATATAGTAAAAAGAGATTGTCTGCTGATTACCGACAAGGAGACAGGCGTAAAAAGAGCGGTAAAATACGGAGATATTGCGATTTTGTGTCGTGGCAGAGCAGGGTGTGTAAATATGGAAAAAGCCCTCTCTGACCTTAAAATTGCATCGATAAGTGATGCTGGCCAGCATTACCTTGACTCTGTTGAGGTTATGACGGTTTTAAACTTTTTACAGATAATCGATAACCCTATTCAGGATATTCCTCTTGTTGCGGTTATGCGCTCAGGAATGTTTAATTTTTCCGCAGAGGAGCTTGCGAATATTCGTACATATAGCGAGGGCAGATATTACTACGCCCTCGAAGCGGCGGCGGAAGAAAATGAAAAGGCAGCGAAGTTCCTGAAGGTTTTAAATGAGTTGAGAGAATGTGCAAAATATATGGGCACCGATGAGCTTGTGTGGAAAATATGCTTTGAACTGCATTACTTCTCTATTGTCGGGGCGATGGATGGCGGAGAGCAGAGAAAGGCAAATTTAAAACTCCTCCTTGCAAGATGTCAGGATTTTGAACAGGGTTCGCTTACGGGGCTTTTTAACTTTATAAAATACATAGAGGCAATACGCGACCGGGAAGAAGACCTTGCCCCTGCAAAAGAGAGTTATAACAACTGTGATGCTGTACGAATAATGACTATGCACAAATCCAAGGGGCTTGAATTTCCTGTTGTGTTTGTGACAGGCACATCAAAGAAATTTAACCTCAGCGATGCTTACAGAAATATTATATGGGATGCGGGCTTTGGAATAGGCATTGACTATGTTGATGTAAAAAGGCGCATAAAATACAGTATGCCCATCAAAGGAATGATGGAAGCAGAGATGATGTCGACTCAAAAGGCGGAAGAAATGCGTCTTTTGTATGTTGCCATGACAAGAGCAAAGGAAAAGCTTATAGTATCGGCAACGGTTTCTGCAAGGGACAACAAATGGAAAGATGTTGAGTTTGATGAAAAGGGAAGAGTATATCGGGCTCTTGTTGATGATATGCTTCGTATGCAGGAGTGGGTTTTAAGTGCGGCAATGAGGCATCCGTCAGCTGCAAATCTGAGAAGTTTTGCGGAAAGATATGATATTATCCCTGATACACAAACAGAGGCAAAGGTGGAGATATCCTTTGCTCATACAAGAGCGTTGGCCGAGGTCTCTGTGGAGGCAGTTGAGGAAAGAGAAGCTTTGCAAAAGTGTGAAAATTGCGATTTTGCAGACAGACTGGGCTATGTATATCCATATGCAAAGCTTGCTTGTATACCTGCAAAAATGTCGGTCAGCGAGCTTAAACGCAGACGTGCGCCCGAGGAGGATTTCAGTACGGGCTTGCTTCGGACCAACAGAAGCTTGCTTCGTGATAGCGACGAAATAAATTCTGCAGAAAGGGGAACAATAACCCATTATGTGATGCAGAGACTGGATATAGAAGCGGTTGAAACAGAGAGTCAGATACAAGACCAGATAGACGAAATGGTAAAAAAGGGAACGATTTCTCTGCGACAAAAGGAAGTAGTAGATGTTTCGGCGATAGCAGAATTTTTTGCCTGTGATTTAGGTCTGCGTTTGCGAGGTGCAAAAAAGTATGAGCGTGAATATGACTTTTATACGCTGATAGCACCAGAGGAGATTGACGAGACCCTTGGTTTTGACGGAGCAGAAGAAGTTGTTTTGCAGGGAATTGCCGATTGCTTTTTCTATGAGGATGACGGAATTGTATTGATTGATTACAAGACAGACAGGATAGGAAGAGCGGCGGTAAAAGAGCGAAGTGAATTTTACAGGCTCCAGATGGAATATTATGCAAGAGGTATTGAGAGTATATTTGGATGCAAGGTAAAAGAAAGGTATTTGTATTTCTTAAACTGCGGCGAGGCAGTGAAGATGTAGAATAACCGATAGGAGGCGGAATATGAAGGGATTGATTTTTTCTATTACCACAGGTCAGGGGCACAATCAGACGGCAAAGGTTTTGAGTGACTATTTTAACTCAGTTGGCGTTAAGTGTTCCTATGTTGATGTTTACGAGTATATAAATCCATTACTTTCAGAATCTGTTTCGAAAATCTATCTTATGTCAACCCAAAAGATGCCTAAAATCTATGGTAGGATGTACAGGCATCTTGAAAAGAGACCTGCTGATGAAATGCATGGATTGCCTAAATTTACAACAACCATATTAGCAAAAAAGTTGAAAAAGCTTGTCAAAACAATAGCGCCTGATTTTATAATATGCACTCATGTGTTTGCGGCGCTGTTGGTGACGGCCCTTGGCGACAATATATCAAAAAAAATAAAGACAATCGGCATTGTTACGGATTTTACCATACATCCTTATTGGGAGGATACACGGCTTGATTATTACGTGACTGCAAGTAAGGCTCTTACAAATCAGGGTATAAAAAAAGGAATTTCTGCTGATAAAATCAAGCCTCTGGGTATTCCCATTGACCCGAAGTTTGAAAGCAAGCTGAGCAGGGAAGAGGCCTTTGAAAGGCTTGGTATAGATAATAAGCGCACCATTTTAGTTATGAGCGGAAGTATGGGGTTTGGAAACGTCCTTGATGAAATTCGTGCCCTTGATAAGCTGGATTATGACTTTCAGATTGTGTCGATTTGTGGGAACAACGATAAACTTAAACAGAGCATAGATAAGCTGAAAACTGTAAAAAAAGTCTATAATTATGGTTATGTGGACAACGTAGATGTGTTTATGGATGCGGCGTATTGTGTAGTAACAAAGCCCGGTGGGCTGACCACAAGCGAGGCGCTTGCAAAGGGGCTTCCTATGATAATGAATAACCCTGTGCCCGGGCAGGAGGACAGAAATGTAGAGTTCTTGCTAAATGCGGGGGCGGCAATGAAGATTAGCCGAACATATCCCATAGATGATGCAGTAAATCAGATGTTCTTAAGCGACAGAAAGGAAAGGCTCGGCGAGGCAATAAGAAGTCTTGGCAAGCCAACGGCGACACGGGACCTTGTGGAATTTGTAATAAGTGAAATAAAAAATGGTGAGCAGCATTAGCTGTTCACCATTTCGATTTTAAGCTGATAATTCTTCGCCGCAAATCTCGCTGAGAGATTTTGAAACCGAGTGAGTAATTGGCTTCCATTCAATCTTGCGGAAAAGTGCAACAATGGCAATCGGTACATATGTCAGCATAAAGAGTGGGAAAGTAATTGTATAAAGTACGCGCCTTGCCTTGCCGCAGTGAATCTGATTCCACTCTGTAATTGTTGTAATCAGGCCGAGCAACATAAACATTCCGTAGAAGTTACCAAGTGTCTGTAAAAGTGTCTTTATAAGTGCCGGAAGCTCAGGGGAGTTACATGCGATGCCAACGGGGATTGCAATAAGGTTGATTGCAATACTCAAAAGAGTCAGAAGCATTGCCGGCATTATGGTCATAAGCATATCAAAGCAGGAAAAACTGCCCTTTAAAATGCCACGGAAAAGCTTTGCGCCATAGTTTGCAAATACCTGATAAAATCCCTTTGCCCATCTGAGTCTTTGTGTGTATGACTGATGGAATTTTGTCGGCTGCTCGTCATATAAAACTGCATCGGCGCAGTAGCCGATTTTTTCACCCTTGATAACACTGTCGATGGTAAATTCAATATCCTCGGTCAGGAGATGGTGAATCCATCCGCCGTTTTCGCGAATGACATCGGCACTTACCAAGAAGCCTGTGCCTGATATTGCACAACTTGTGCCAAGCTGCATTCTTGCGTTGTTGAGGTATCTTGCCTCTCTTAAGAACCAGAGAGAGTAGCCTGCTGTAATCCAGTTGCCGTCGTAGTTTTTAGAGTTACGATAGCTTGTGATTATACGATAGCCGTTGTCAAACACATTGTTCATTTCTGCAATGTAGTTGGGGTCAAGAATGTTGTCAGCGTCAAAAATGATGTAAGCTTCGTAGTTTTTCTCTGCGTAATCTGTGCTGATGATTTTGAACATCCAGTCGAGAGCATAGCCTTTGCCAACCTGTTCTTTATTAAAACGCTCATAAACGATAGCGCCGGCAGAGCGTGCAATCTCGGCTGTGTTGTCGGTGCAGTTGTCTGCGATAACAAAGATGTCAACAAGCTCTTTTGGATACTTTTGACTTCTGATGCTTTTTATCAGGTCTCCGATAACACTGCTTTCGTTTCTCGCTGAGATAACAACGGCAAAACGGTGCTGCTCTTTTGCAATATGTTTAATGGGCTTTTTTAAAAGTCCTACAAAGATGTAGAAAAACTGATAAGCATAACACAAGGTAAATACAATAGAAATAACGCAGTTCAAAAAAATAATTGCCTTCATAGCAATCTCCTCCGAAATGACAGATTATTCGCACAAGCACCAGTGCTGTGCGTAATTTATCTTTAGTTTATATTCCTTATTTAAATTATATGCACACATACATCTTGAGCATACATGCTGATTATATACAATTTATTATGTTTTGTCAATTCTGTAAAAAAGCCAATCTTTTGATATTTCCAACTCTTCTTTTTGTGTAAGATTTACATTATGGTGTACCAAGAATATATGTATGTAACAGTTGCGTTATATATGCAGGGACAATTTTGATGATATTATTGTTTACAACCATCATAAATTGTGATATACTCTAATTATTAAAAGGATAGGTGACACGACAGATGAAAAGAGAAGATTTAAGAAATATTGCAATTATTGCTCACGTTGACCACGGTAAGACAACGTTGGTTGACGAAATGCTAAAACAAGGCGGAATATACAGAGAAAATCAGGTTGTTGAAGAAAGAGTTATGGACAACAATGATTTGGAGCGGGAGAGGGGTATAACCATTCTTGCCAAGAACACCTCTGTATATTATCAGGATATAAAGATGAATATTATAGATACGCCGGGACACGCCGATTTCAGCGGCGAGGTTGAACGCATACTTAAAATGGTAAACGGCGTTATTCTGCTTGTCGATGCGGCAGAGGGGCCAATGCCCCAGACAAGGTTTGTTTTGCAAAAGGCACTTGAGATGAACCACAGAGTAATAATAGTGGTAAACAAGGTTGATAAGCCCGATGCCAGACTTGATGAGATACCGGATGAGATACTTGACTTGCTTATAGAGCTTGAAGCAAATGATGAGCAGCTTGAGAGTCCGATTATATTCTGCTCGGGCAGGGCGGGTACGGCGTCTCTTTCTCAGTATGAGCAAGGAAAAGACCTCGGCATATTATTTGAAACCATAAAGAACTACATCCCCGCACCAGAGGGCGATGGAGAGGGAAAGGTGCAGATGCTTGTTTCCTCTATTGACTATAATGACTATGTAGGCAGAATTGCCATAGGCAGAATTGAACGCGGAGAGCTTAAGAAAAATCAGGACGTTGTTGTATGCGATTATCATGGTAAGCATGAGCCGTATAAGTCAAAGATTGTAAATATCTATCAGATAGACGGCCTTGGAAGAACGGCGGTTGATTCGGCAAAGGTGGGAGACATTGTCTGCTTCTCGGGAGTAACTGATATCACCATAGGTGATACAATAGCCGATGTTGATGCTCCTGAGCCACTGCCCTTTGTCAAGATAAGCGAGCCGACCATTGAGATGACCTTCTCGGTAAATGACAGTCCTTTTGCAGGCAGAGAGGGTAAGTTTGTCACATCAAGACAAATCAGAGATCGACTTATGAGAGAGACCCTTAAGGATGTATCCCTGAGGGTTGAAGATGGAGATACAACCGATAGCTTCCGCGTTGCGGGCAGAGGAGAGATGCACATTTCTATTTTGATTGAGACCATGCGTCGTGAGGGGTATGAATTCTCTGTCAGCACACCAAGAGTGCTCTATAAAGATATAGATGGCGTAAAGTGCGAGCCTATCGAGAGGCTTATAATAGATGTGCCCGAGAGCTCTATGGGTGCGGTTATGGAAAAGCTTGGGCCGAGAAAGGCAGACCTTTTGAGCATGGCGCCACAGGGAGAGAGGATGAAGATTGAGTATCTTATTCCTGCAAGAGGGTTGCTTGGATACAGAAATGAGTTTTTGACCGATACCAGAGGCGAGGGAATTATGAATTCCATTTTTGACGGTTATCAGCCCTTTAAGGGCGAGATTACAACCCGTCATACAGGGTCGCTTGTGTCCTTTGAAACAGGCGAGGCTGTAGGTTATGGAATCTTTAAAGTTCAGGACAGAGGCACAATGTTCATTACTCCCGGTACTGCGGTATATGAGGGAATGATAGTGGGCTTTACCCCAAAGAACGAGGATATAAACGTCAATGTCTGCAAAAAGAAGCAGCTTACAAACACAAGAGCATCAGGCAGTGATGAGGCACTTCGTCTTGTTCCTCCGCAGATAATGAGTCTTGAAGCGTGCCTTGAGTTTCTGGCAGATGACGAGCTTTTAGAGGTTACGCCTGAAAGCCTGAGATTGAGAAAGAGAATACTCAATAATCAGCTCAGAGCAAAGGCGAATGCCCACAAAAAGACAGAATAAAATTATGGGCGTGACTGAGGCTACGCCCCGCTTGGACAAAGATTGTCCATATAATAAAACCTTAAGGAGAGTGTTTTATATGAAAAAGATAGTTGCATTGATGCTTGCAATGGTTATAGTGCTAAGTTGCGCATCGGTATTTGCTGACAGTAGTCTGTGGCAGGGATTTTTTGAGGCAAGCAATGTAAAGATTACTTCGGGTAATGTAAAGATGGAAGCGGCAATTGACCTCAGGGGAGATGTGCTTGAAATGGCAGGAATCCCTCAGGGTACCCTAGCTACCATAAACTACGATTTTAATATGGTAGGAAATGAAGCGCAGACAAAGTGTGATGCAGAGGGTAATATAAGCATAAAGGCCCCGATGTTTTTGGCTGAGCCGATTTCTTTTGACCTTTGGCTTAAGGAAGACATAACTGACATAAATAATCCGCAGTTTTATGTGATACTCAGACTTGCGGAGATTTTCCGACAGGAAATCGGCGTTGATAAAGAGTATATATTTATAGACTATACTGCAATTCCGGGTTTTGAGGAAATGCTTGAGGTTTTAGCAAATCTTGACCAGTCAGAAATTGAGAAGATTGTTGATATGGTTAAGGACGCCCTTGGAGAGTATATAGATGCAGACCTTATTACCGAATATGAGCAAAGAGTTAAGGCCGTTCTTGGTGAGATTAATATTACTTTTGACGGTGCAAAATATATTATAACTGCAAGTGATGCGCAGATAAAGAGTATGTATAAAGCACTGTTTGAAATAGTGATTGATATGGCTACAAACATTTCGGGATTTGAACTTGAACCGGCAGATATTGCAGAAGCAAAAGAGTATCTGAACGAAATATTTGCTGCCCTTGCAAATGTGCAGATTTTTGACCCGGTAAGAGGTTTAGTGGTTGAGGTTTCTCAGGACGGAACATATATGCATGCAGAGATAAATATAGAAACAAACCTGTATGACATAATTGCGGCTGTTGACCCACAGTCGGCTATAGGCGGAGAAGGTTACCGCGGTATGCTCGATGTTGGCGCATCGGTTAAGGCGAGCGGATATATTACACCTCTTGCAAGTGATTATGTGATTAACTTCCCTTCACTTACACCTGATAACACCTATGATGTGATGACAGGCGAGGCTTTAAAAGAGGGGGAAACAGGTCTTTATTATGAAGAAGCACCCGATGTATCAATCGAGTATAACGGTGATATGTTAGCGCTTGAGAATGTGCCCGTTATGTGCGCGGACAGAACGTTTGTTCCGCTTCGTGAGTTTGCAAACACCTTTGGTATAAGCGATGGCAATATCCACTATGATGAGGCGACCGAGAGGGTTACCATCAAGAGTGGTGATGTTGAGATTGTTATGCATATCGGAAGCAAAGAGGCATATGTAAACGGCGAGACAAAGATGCTTGATGTTCCTGCTTTTACTCATAACGACAGGACCTATATTCCTGTAAGATTTGTGTCTGAAATGTTTAAAAAGAATGTAGACTACATTGATTTAAATGCAACAGGTCAGGGAAGCGGACTTATAGTGATAATCAATGATTAACAGGGTTTTATAATAACGCTTAGAGAATTACTCTAAGCGTTATTTTTTTGTGTTTTTTTGCCGTGGCACGCTATGACACTTTTAGGTGGTGTATTATAAGAGCGTGCAGTGGATGAGCCATCAATCCCCGGGAGCTGTACAAATAAAATTCCCCTCTGGCATAGGGGAGAAAGGAGAAAAATATGCTAGGTTTTAACACAATCAAAAGACAGATCGCACCGAATATGAATTCCGCTGTAAACGGTGGTAATTCTGCGGCGCAGAGCTACACAGAGGAGGGCGCCATGGATGCGGCGCAAAGAGAGGCGTACATAAACTCTAAAGTTCAGGAAATCGAAAAGCAGCATCTTGAATTTCTGAAAAAGAATCCGGAATTTGATATGAGGGCAGAAATGGAAAATCTTGATTTCAAAAATTATGTATTAAACGTCGGCCTCAGTGTTGAGGATGCCTACATCCTCACTCACAAGGAAGAAATCCTCGGTGCCCTTGCGAATAAGACCGCAAAACGTTCCGCAATGAGTGACAGAATTGCTGAAAACGGTGCAGGAAAAAACAGTCCTGCCTCTGTAAAGAAAAGCCCAAAGGATATGTCCGACAAGGAAATCGATGCCATAATAGAGCGAGTAAGCCGTGGCGAAAAGATAAGTTTCTAAAAGAGATATCCAAAATATTTAAAAGAAAAGGAGATTTTATATGAGCATAAATTACAATACTCAGACAACAACTACAAACCGTGCAGGTAATAACCTTACTGCAGAAATGAAAGATTATTATGACAGAGCGCTTATACGCTTTGCAACACCCAAGCTTGTGCACGCACAATTTGGACAGAAGAAACCGATTCCTGCCGGCAACGGTAAGACAATTGAGTTCAGAAAGTTCAATCCGCTTCCAAAGGCGCTTGTGCCACTTACAGAGGGCGTAACCCCGAGCGGTAATAACCTTAATGTAACAACTGTTGAGTCAACGGTTGAACAGTATGGTGATTATGTTACACTTTCTGATATGCTTACCCTTGCGTCAGTTGACTCGGTTATCAATGAGACTCAGACAGTTCTCGGTGACCAGGCAGGTCGTACCCTTGACACAGTTATCCGCGAGAAGATTAACGCAGGTACCAATGTTCAGTATGGCGCAGGTAAGGCAGACAGAGGCTTGCTTGTCGGCGGGCTTTCTGAATACGAGGATAACGATTACCTCAGCGTAAAGGCTGTAAAGAGAGCTGTTGCAACACTTAAGAGAAACAACGCAACACCTTTTAAGGATGGTTGCTATGTTGCAATCATTCACCCTGATGTTGCCAACGATTTGACCAACGACCCCGAGTGGAAGGCGGTAAAGCAGAATGTTGACCCCGAAGACTGGTACAAGGGTGCAATCGGTAAGATTCACGGCGTTGTGTTTGTAGAATCTACCGAGGCTAAAATCTTCTCTGCAAAGAACTTAAGAAATGCAGAGGTTTTAGAGGTTGGCGGCCCCAAGACACTGACAGTTACATCTGTTTCAGGTAAAACAATCACAATCAAGGAGGACTTGACAGAGGCTGATGCGGCGGCACTTGCAGGCAGAAACATTCAGATTGATGGTTTTGATTACTCAATCGTGAGTGCGGAAGCAGGAGATGCAGGAGCAGCAAAGCTTACTGTTGCAGAGACACCTGATACAGCGGTGACTGCAAACAGTGTAATCTATCCCGGCGGTGCAGGGGCAGAGGGCAGAGATGTATATTCTACACTCTTTATCGGGCAGAACGCTTATGGTGTAACAAACATCGAAGGTGGCGGCCTTGAAACTATCCTCAAACAGAAGGGCAGTGCCGGCACAGGCGACCCTCTTGACCAGAGAAGCACTGTTGGCTGGAAGGCTACACAGACTGCAGAAATTCTCTCACCTGAGTTTATGGTAAGAGTTGAAACAACCTGCAGTTATTAATTAAATCAGGGGCGGATGTACTCCGCCCCGCAAATATAAGCCAAAGGAGGAATAAATATGGCAGCAAAAAACAATACGAAAGCTAAGGCGGGCAAGATAGCGGCTTTTTACAACGAGCCTGTGCCTGTGATGCTTATAAAGGATAATGCAAAGTACAAGGACGATGTAACCGTTACGGTAAACGGAACAAACTATCAGTTGCAGCGCGGAGTTCAGGTGATGGTGCCAAGATGTGTTGCCCTTGTGTTAGAGCGCAGTCGCGTGCAGGAGCTTGAGGCTCAGGCATATATGGACAGCCTGAAAGGATAGGTGAAATATGGAAATATTAAGGGCAATTGAGCGAGCCGACGCACTCTGCCCCAACCCCTATACCTTAGAGGAAAAGCTATGCTGGTGTGATGAAGTAACCGCCCAGTTGCGTCGGGAGATTATAAAGGTTTATGGTATGATAGAGACCGAGATAGACGAGACAGGAAATGTTATGCTGCCGGATGACATTCCTTTTGAGAGGGTTGAAAATCTGTTTTACGGAAATCAGGTCCTTGAAAAGCAGGATTTTCGGAGCTTTATGTCAAGGCTGAGCGAAACTGATATAAAATACTCTGTTCCAAGAAAAATCAGGGTGGTATATCTGGAGATGCCAAGGCCTATATGCAGGCTTGAAATCAAGGGTGAGTTTAATATAAGCGAGAATATAGTAGAAATCACCGCATCACCATTTATAGAGGGGGACAAGATAGAAATTTGTGTTCTCTCTGATATTGATGCCGAGCCAAAGTGGGAGATGGCGAAGTGTGCCTATATAATAGATAGGTTTGATGACAAAATCATACTCGATGGTGATGTCCTCGATGCACAGACCATGGCGCCCCTTGCAATCAGGAGGGTTATCACAGATTTTACTGCTATTGATGAGGCGCCCTATGATTCTATGTATATAGAATATATTCTGGCAAAAATGGCTCTTTATCAGCACGACTACACCGGCTATAACGCTCATATGACGCAGTTTAACAGTTTGTACGAGACCTTGCGCAGAGAATATAAAACACGCAATCCTCTTACAAATCAGGTCAGATTTAAAAATTACAGCCGTATTTAACGGAAGAAAACGGAGGCAGAAAAATGTTATTACCACGCTTTGAGACGAAAGAAAATACAAAGGTTCAGCTTGGTGTTTTTACAGGTCTGAATCAAAGAGACAAAATATCAGATACAGAGCTTACCGATATGGTAAATATGTCAGCTGATGCAATTCCGGCTCTGTCCCCCAGAGAGCCAAGAAAATTTGTGGCAAATGTTGCGGGTGCTACCGCTGTTTGTGCGCCGGAGTATACAGGTGGAGAACTTTCTGCCTTCACAGGGGTGAGGGGCACCGCTTTTTACTATAACGGTAATGCGATAGACGGAAGCCTGACAGAGGGGACAAAATCCATAGCAGATTTTAATGGGAAGATTTGCATCTTCCCTGATAAGGTTTACTATGATTATATGCCAAATCCTGATACGGGGGAGATAAGCGGAAAACTTGTATCAATGGAAAAAAACCTGACTGTGTCAGGGGCAAAGTTCTATTCAAGCTATAATGAGGTGACGGGAGATTATACATCCTATATCTCGGCAAGCGGAGCGGGCTTTGACGGCAACTTCTCTGTTGGTGACAGTATCGTCATATCAGGAAGCAGCAAGTCAAAAAACAATACAAGGATTATATCGGGTCGCAAGGATTTTGCGGCAGACAGTGATATAGTCAGCGTTGTTGTGGAGAAGGTCACATCAACCCGTATAGACCTTGTACTGCATAATAAAAAGGGAGGAAAGGAGACCTTCGACAATGTGACAGAGACAAAAGACATAACTTTAAGGATTGCAATCCCCGATATGGACCATATCTGTGTCCATAACAACCGTCTGTGGGGAACTGCAACGTCCGGCGAGTGTGTTTATGCTTCTAAACTTGGCGATTGCACAAACTTTTACTCCTACGCGGGACTATCTGATGACAGTTGGTACGGCTCTGTCGGAACAGGTGGAGGGTTTACCGGAATATGCAGCTATCGCAGTGCGGTTGTTGCTTTTAAACGTGGATGTATCCACCACATCTACGGAGATGCTCCGGTGAACTTCTCAATGCCCAAGCAGACGGCAGGGGGTTGTATCGATGCAAAGAGTATATGCGAGGTAGGAGGAATTTTATACTACCTTTCCTATGATGGATTTAAAGCATACAGTGGAGGAGAGCCATACGATATCTCGCCAAAGCTCAAACACAGATATATCTCCTGTGCATCAGGCAGTGATGGCAGACGCTATATTGCATCTGCAGTGAGGGAGAGCGGAGAGGGAGATGTTCTTGTATACACTCCCGATGTTGATGTGTGGGTGAGAGAGGATGATACAGCCTTTGTTGACTTTTGCAGCTATAATGGAGAGGTGTATGGCATAACCGCCAATGAGATGTACAAGGTGCGTGGCGGAAGTGAGGCAGTAAAATGGAGCGCCACATCCAAACGCCTTACCTATAATGCAGTAGAGCACAAGGGATTGTCCTGTATGTGGATAAGAGCAGATATGAAAGAAGGCTCTGCTTTGCGTGTGCTTGTATCAAAAGACGGAGGCAAGTTTGAACTGTGCAGAGAGGTTGCAGAGGCAGGATTTCTTGTTCATCGCATTCCTGTAAGATTTGGTAAATGTGAAAGTTTTCGCGTTATGCTTGAAGGTGAGGGTAAAGTGATTGTTCACGATGTTGAGATAACAACCCACAATGGGGGAAGAACAATGTAAGACCATTTAGATGAGCGCGGAGAAGGGAGAAGTAAATGAGTAAACTTATAAATGAGAAGCAAAAAGAAACAGACAAGGTTGAAGTGCCAAAGTCGGGCGATGCGGTTGGTATCAGGGCGACCCTTAACAATATGGGGTTTTCAGACGCTGATATTGGATATGACGATGCAAAAGGGGTTGTTACCCTCAAGGGAAAGGCGCTTATGAAGCCAAGCTATCTGGACGATGAGGCAGGGGTGTCTTATGCAAAAGAATCGGATATACAAAAGAGCCTTGTTGATTACCACAGCAACAGCAGTAACCCAATTGTAAGAGTAAGCGATGCCTATGCAGAGACTGCAGGTAAGTATGGTCTTGGTGCAGATGCTCTGACCTACAGTAATGGTACAGTATCAATAGGCGGAAAGCCGCTTGACATTTTGTATATAGATGATAGCGGTAAGTCCTGGGCATGGAGAGACGATGTTGCATCGCTGACAGAAAAATATGCAAAAGGGCTGGGGGTTGAGTCTCCCACAGAGCTTGCAAGAGACTACGCCGATAATTATCTCGACGATATATGGGACAGGCTCAGTGATACATATGACCGCAAGGAGTTTTCCTATGACCCGGATGACGACCCTGTTTATCTTGCGTATAAGAAAAAGTATCTCACCGAGGGTGACAGGGCAAGCCGTGATGCTATGGCAAATTACTCGGCACTGACGGGCGGATATACAAATTCTGCGGCAGTAACTGCAGGCGCAATGGCAAATCAGTATTACGCCCAGCAGTTGACGGATGTTATCCCAACCCTTGCAGAGCAGGCGTATCAGCGGTATGTTGACAGTTATGTGGCAGACCTTGATGTGATTGGCAAAATGGTTGATGTGTACAAGACTGATTATGACATTGCGGCAAAAGCAAATCAGGCGGCAAGGGATAACGCCAATCTTTCGGCGGCTGCATCAACAGAACGCGACAATGCGGCGTATGAGAGAAATCAGGAAGCCTACGAGCGCTATTGGGAGGAAAAGTTTAACAACCAGAAGTACGAAACTCAGGAGATGGAAAACTACTGGACAGAGCTTTTTAACCCTGTAAAGTATGAGGGCGAAATTCTTGATAATATTCAAAAGGGAATTTATAACGAGTATTACAGACGATTGATAGAAGAAGAGCTTGAGGGCAAGCAACTTTCAAATCAAAAGATGAGAACTCAGCTCGGGTATTAACACAAAAGAGAGGCAACCAAGTTGCCTCTCTTTTTATGTATCAAGTGCAGTGACTTTTTTTAGATAGTCAAGAGTTTTAAAGTTTTTGTCGAGCAGAACTTCAATACATCTCTCGCCAAGTGCACTTAAGTAATCAATAGAAGAAGGTGACATATCAAATGAGAAAATCTTTTTGTCCTCTGCTAAAGAGATGTAGGCAATTGCGGCAAGAATACTGCCGTTTATCTCAAGGGCATCAGGGTGTGCCTCGGCACATTTGCGACAATATACAGAACCGGTCTGCGGACTAATAAAGCAAATTTCAGCACCGCATCCACAATCCCTGCACAGGCTTATGTCGGGCATAAGCCCTGCAATGGTAAGTGTGCGGAACTCAAAAACTGCCTTGATTTTTTGAGGGTTTGAATCTTCTTTGCACAAAAGATAAAGGCAACGAAGCAAGAGTTCTGCTTGTTTTGGCTCGGGCAAGCCCTCTTGCATAACTGTGTTTGTTACATCGCAAAGGTAAGATGCATACGCCATTTTGTCAAGGAATTCTCTCAAGGCGGCAAAGGATGTGAGAAGCTCGCCCTCGTTGAGCTTATAAAGGGCAGAAGACCCTCCCTTGAACAAGGTGAACTGACTATGACTAAACAGGCTTGTTGCGCTGAGCATGCCTGATTTGCCCCTGCGTACATTGCCTGCCAGAACAGAAATTTTGCCAAGCTCTTTTGTTGTCACCGTCAAAATCCGCGAGGTGTCACCGTATTTAGTTTCTCTTGTTACTATGCCCTCGACATTAACGATAGCCAATTGGTTCACCATCCCTGTGTGTGGCAGGGCTGTCAGTTGATTTTCCTGAATTTGATAATTGGTCAGTATTTACACCCTTATACCTGAGATAAGAATATACACTGCCTGTATCTGCAAAGTCCTGCCAGAGTTTTTCTGTTTTTGTCAAATTATTATTTGTCTGCATATATTCAAACCTCCGTATCAAGTAATTGTTGAAGTTATTATATGATACGGAGGTTTTTATATACTGTGAATATTTGGTGGTTTATTCAAATCCAATGTCTGTTATAAAATTCTCTCTGTTGCGCCAGTCGTCTTTTACACGCACCCAGAGTTCAAGGTAGACTTTATCACCAAGAAACCTTTCTATGTCGGCTCTTGCCTGAGAGCCGATTTGTTTAAGCTTCTCTCCGCCTTTGCCGATGATAATTCCTTTATGGCTCTGTCTCTCGCAATAGATTGCTGCAAGAATTTCATAACTGCCGTTGTCCTTTTTCTTCATTTTTTCTATTTCAACAGCAATGCCGTGCGGAATCTCCTTGTTTAAAAGGCGTAATGCCTTTTCGCGTATGAATTCCGACACAATCTGCCTCTCGGGCTGGTCGGTGATAATATCGTCGGAGAAGAACTTAGGTCCCTCGGGCAAAAACTCTTTGAGCTTATCAAAGAGAGCGCCTAAGTTGTTGCCCTTTTGTGCCGAAATCGGCACAATGTCCGAAAAGGCATAAAGGTCC
>JAZNCD010000062.1:0-15033 GCA_045587365.1 Clostridia bacterium | reverse complement strand
CAGAGTCTTAAGACCGCTCTTTGCCGCAGTAATTGCCGCAACATAGCCGCCGGGACCTCCGCCGACAACAACTAAATCAAATTCTTGCATCTTTTATATCCCTCACTTTTAAAGTAAAAACGAATACGGATTTTCAATCATTTCTTTCACACGCTTCATAAATGCCGCAGCAGGTGCACCATCTATAACACGGTGGTCATAGGTAAGTGACAATGTAAGCATTGGCTTAATAACAACCTGACCGTTTTCAGCAACAGGTGTGTCCTTGATAGCGCCGATTGCCATAATTCCTACCTGAGGAGGATTGATAACCGCAACAAATTCATCAAGACCATACATGCCAAGATTTGTGATGGTGAAAGTTCCGTCACTGTAATCATCACGGGTAAGCTTACCCTCTTTTGCAAGGCGAGCTTTCTCTGCAGTAACCTCGTGAATTTCGTCAAGTCCCATATTCTGGGCATTTCTGATAGTTGGTACCAAAAGACCGTTATCAACTGCAACTGCAACACCCATATTTACATAGTGCTTCTGATAGATGTTCTTATCATCAGCAACAGCATTGATATTGGGGAACTCCATCAATGCCTGTGACAGAATAAATATAAGTATATCGTTGTAGGATATCTTGCGGTCCTGCTTCTTGAATGCTTCACGCATTTTAGCAGCCTGACTCATATCCACTTTAATTCTGTGAGATGCCTGAGCCATAGAATGCATACTGTTCATCATATTGTCAGCAATTGCTTTGCGCATTCCCGAAATCGGAATAATTGTATCTTCAAGGACAGGTGCCTGTATATCACGGCTTGTAATCTTGCCTCTCCAGCCGCTGCCAACAGTTCCTGCAGGCACGCCCATTCTGCGTGCAAGAGGAGTTGTCTTAACAGCTGCAAGGGCTGCAACATCTTTCTCTATAACCTCACCATTTAAGCCACTGCCGCAAAGAGTTGTATAATCAACGCCCTTTTCGTCTGCAAGTGTCTTTGCACGAGGAGTTACCAACACTCTGCCACCGTCACTCTGTCTCATCTCGGGCATAGCCACAGGAGCAGCAGGTGCTGCCGCAGGTGCCTCTGCCACAGGAGCCGCAGCCTCTGCCGGGGCTGCAGGTGCTTCTTCTTTAGGAAGCAAAGCCTCAATATCCTCACCCGGCTCACCAACGATTGCAATTGTCTCGGTAATCGGAACAACCTCGCCCTCGCCACGAACAATCTTTAAAAGAGTACCACCGGCTGATGCATCAATAGTGATGGTAAGCTTGTCGGTTTCCATCTCAAAGAGGGGTGTACCCTCTGTAACTGTGCCGCCTTCTTCTACAAGCCATTTAATAATGGTACCCTCTGTCATCTGAAGGCCCTGTTTGGGCATAATTATTTTTTCTGCCATCTTACTTTGCCTCCTTCAAATGAAGAGTACGACGAACCGCACGAACGATATCCTCTGTCTGTGGAACAACTGCGTTCTCAAGACCAAGGTTAAACGGAAGAGGACACTGCTTTGCACCAAGGCGCTCAATAGGAGCATCGAGATAGCAGAAAGCGTTCTCGTAAAGCTGTGCTGCAATCTCAGAGCCTGCACTACATACCTTGTGTGCTTCCTGTACTACAACCGCACGACCTGTCTTGCGGACAGATTCGCTCATAAGTCCGATATCAAGAGGAACAAGTGTTCTCGGGTCGATAACTTCTACATCTATACCCTCTTTTGCGAGAATTTCTGCCGCATCAAGAGCCTTCTTTACATATGTATGTGTTGCTATAACTGTCGCGTCTGTGCCTTCACGGAAGATTCTGCCGCTGCCAAAAGGAATCATAAATTCAGGATCATCAGGAACCTCTGACTTCTGAATATAGAGACCTTTATGTTCGATAAAGATAACAGGGTTATCATCACGAATAGCGGTACGTAAAAGACCTGCTGCATCCTCTGCAGTAGATGGCATAGCAACCTTAAGTCCCGGGAAGTGCATAAAGAGCGCTTCCATACTCTGTGAGTGGGTTGCCGCATTACCACGACCTACGCCCTGCTGACCACGGATTACAAGGGGAACTTTAGCCTTGCCGCCGAATATGTATCGTGTCTTTGCAACCTGGTTGATAATAGAGTCAGCCGCAACAAGAGAAAAGTCCATATACATAAGCTCAACTATTGGACGCATTCCTGCACACGCCGCACCTAGACCTGCACTTATAAAGCCTGCCTCAGAAATCGGTGTGTTGCGAACACGGTCTGTTCCGAATTCATCAGCCATACCACGGGTAGCACCAAAGATACCGCCCAGTACTTCTATATCTTCACCCATAACAAACACAGATTCGTCACGGCGCATTTCTGACTCCATAACTTCTCTGATTGCCTGTACATAGCTCTTTACACTCATTTTGCACCCTCCTCTACATAAAAGACATCGTCAAGAACGGTTGCCGGATCCGGCTCAGGACTCGAAAGTGCGAACTCTGCCGCCTTGTCAATTTCAGCAAGTGCCTTTTCTTCAACTGCAACTATATCTGCTTCAGAAACGCCAAGCTCTAAAAGTCTTTCTCTGCATCTCTTAATCGGGCACTTTTCTTTCCATTCTTCAACTTCTTCCTTGGTACGATATGGACACGGATCGCCTGTCCAGTGACCAAGCCAACGATATGTCTTACATTCAATCAAGGTCGGGCCTTCGCCATTTCTTGCCTTGGCAATAGCCTTTTCAGCCGCCTCGTAGATTGCTTCTACATCGTTACCGTCAACGGTTACACCCTCGATTCCATAAGATGCGGCACGAACTGACAAATCCTTTACAGATGTGCTCTGCCACTGCGGAACGCTGATACCATAGCCGTTGTTTTCACACATAAACACAACCGGGAGCTTCCAGATAGCCGCAAGGTTGAGCGCCTCGTGGAAAACACCCTCGTTGGTTGCAGAGTCACCAAAGAATGAAATTGCAACTCTGCCGTTTTTCTTCATCTTTGCTGCAAGTGCCGCACCAACTGCGATAGGGATACCACCGGCAACGATAGCGTTTGCGCCGAGGTTTCCGGCTTCAACGTCAGCGATGTGCATTGAACCGCCTCTGCCGCCACAGTAACCTGTAGCCTTACCCATAAGTTCAGCAAGTGCACGGCCCGGGTCTGCACCCTTTGCAAGACAGTGTCCATGACCTCTGTGGGTACTTGCAATATAGTCGTCAGGATTGAGAAGCGAACATACTGTTGCAGGGGTTGCCTCCTGACCGATACACAGATGCACTGAACCACGAAGAATGTTCTGCTCAAAGAATGATACAGCTCTTTGTTCGAAGTTGCGGATTATGTGCATCATATTATAAATTTCAAGCATTTTTTCTGTATTCATAACATATGCCCCCTTACTGCAATGTTTTGAGGATACGAACGATATCATCAGTTGTATCCGCAATCAACACGCCTGCCTCTGACAATGCCTTTTCCTTGTTCTGCGCACTGCCTGTACCATCTGCTGCAACGATTGCACCTGCGTGACCCATACTGCGTCCCTTTGGCGCATTCTTGCCTGCGATAACTGCAATAACAGGCTTTGTAACGTGTTCTTTAATATAAGCCGCTGCCTTTTCTTCTTCATCGCCGCCGATTTCGCCAATCAGAACAATCTGCTTGGTCTCATCGTCTGCCTGAAGAAGGGGAAGAAGGTCAACGAAGGTGCTTCCTGGAATCATATCTCCGCCTACACCTACACAAACGCTCTGGCCAATGCCCTCATTGGTCATCTTGAAAACTGTCTCATAGCAGTTTGTAGCACTACGGGAGAGGAGTGCAACATGGCCGGGAGAGAAAATTCTGTGAGCCATAAAGCCTGCCTTACTCTTGCCCGGGCTGATTACGCCGAAGGAGTTAGGGCCGATAACGCGAACGCCCTTGATGCGGGCTGCGTGATAAACCTCAAGCATATCCTGAACAGGAACATGCTCTGCAATGGTGATTACAAGAGGCATACCTGCGTTGATTGCCTCTAAAGCACCTGACTTTGTATGAGCCGCCGGAACAAACAAAACTGTCGCATTTGCGCCTGTTTCTTCCATTGCCTCTCTAACTGTGTCATATACAGGCACGCCACATACGGTCTGTCCGCCCTTGCCGGGTGTAACGCCGGCCACAACGTTTGCACCATACTCGAGCATCTGTTCTGTATGGAATGCACCCTCTCTACCGGTGATACCCTGCACTATCAATTTTGTGTTTTCATCAATTAAAATACTCACTGTCCGCACCTCACAATCTCTTCTACGCCGCTAAGGAGACCGTCTACATAGGTAACACCCTTAAGACCCTGAATTATCTCAAGACCCTTGTCTTTGTTTGTACCCTCAAAGCGTACAATAATAGGTCTGTCGATTTCCTGATTTTCAACTGCGTTTCTGATACCTGCCGCAACCTCGTCACAACGGGTAATTCCGCCGAAGATATTGATAAACAATACCTTAGAGCCGGGGGTTGAGAACAAAATACGAACTGCATGCTCAATTCTGTCTGCTGTTGCGCCGCCACCCATATCAAGGACTGCCGATACAACACGGTTGTTACGAACAACATGGTCGATACAAGACATCAGCATACCCGAGCCGTTACTCATAATAACAACATCGCCCTCTTTATCACATGGGATGTAGAGGAACTTATAAGATGCCGCCTCTGCAACAAGAGCTTCCTGCTTATGTGACGCCTTGATTGCAGATAAGTTTTCGTGACGGGGAACCATACTGTCATCTACTGACACCTTTGCATCGAGTGCAAGGAGGTTACCCTCTGTTGTAACTGCAAGTGGGTTAATCTCTGCAAGCATACAACCCTGAACCTTTACCATTTTGTAAAGCTTTTCAAGAAGAGCTGATAACTGCTTCTGCTGGTCTTTGTTAAGACCAGCCTTCTTGCCGAGGTACATTCCGTCTGCAGTGTTATATCCAAAAATCGGGTCTATCTCAAGCTTGAAAATCTTTTCGGGATTTGTCTTTGCAGTCTGCTCGATATCCATACCGCCACAAGGTGAGAAGAGAATTATGTGCTTCTTCGCATTACGGTCGAGCATAATTGAAAGATAAAGCTCATCAGCTATATCTGCCTTTTCTGTAATCATTACCTTTTCTACGATATGCCCCTTGATGTCCATACCGAGAATAGCCTCTGCAGCTTCTTTAAGCTGAGCCTCGTTGTCTGCCATTTTAATTCCGCCAAGCTTACCTCTGCCGCCTGTTGCAACCTGTGCCTTTACAACGACAGGAAACTCAAGGTCGGTCGGGAGTTCTGCAAGATTGTCTGCAGTAGTACCCTTTAAAACAGGCAGACCCCATTCTTCAAACAGGGCACGCGCCTGAAATTCCATTAAATCCATTATTATATCTTCCTTTCTTAGCTACCGAAGTATTATTAAAGGTTTAGCCCCAGATTTCGTCGTCTGTCGGCTGAGTTTTTCCATTTTCGTAACCGATGCGAATGATGTTAAGAAGATGCTTATAGCTGAAGTTCTCAGAAATACTGTTGTTACCCCATGAGCCGCAACCGAGTGTTGTGGTAGGTGTCAAACTGTTAGAGAAAGCACCGCCGTTCATTGTAGAACAAATCTGGTTGATAAGAACACGACAAACTGTCAATTTAGCACCTGCCGCCTCTGCGTGTGCCTGATTGTTTGTGTGGATGCTTACAGAGTGTCCGCGACCTTCAACATCAAGGTTTGCCTGAGCGATGTTAAGAGCCTCGTCCCAATTATCATAGCGATATGTAGAAATTACAGGACACATCTTCTCTTTTGAGAATACATCTGCCTTGCCATAGCCGTCTGCTTCAACAAGGATTACCTTTGTATCTGCAGGAACCTCAATACCTGCCATCTCTGCAACCTTAAGAGCGTTCTGTCCAACTAAGTACTTGTTCATAACACCCTCGGGGAACAAGGTTTCTCTGAGCTTGTCTTTGTCTGCCGCATCTGTTATAAATGCACAACCATTCTTCTTAAGAGCGGCAATTACCTCATCGTAGTTATCCTTGTGTGCGATAACTGTCTGCTCGCCCGAACAGATGATACCATTATCAAATGAACGACCTGCAACAATCTTTGCAGCTGCTGCTTCAAAATCAACATCTGTGTCTACGATACACTGTACATTACCTGCGCCAACGCCGAAAGCAGGCTTACCGCTGCTGTATGCCGCACGTACCATACCCATACCGCCTGTTGCAACAACAACGTCAACTCCGCTCATAAGAACTGCAGAAATATCTGTTGAAGGCTCTTCTATGTACTGAATTGTGTTCTTAGGTGCGCCAAGAGCGGTGATTGCTTCAATCATAGCGTCAACTACAATCTTGTTACACTTCTTTGCACGTGGGTGCGGAGCAATAATAATAGCATTTCTGCCCTTTATTGCAAACATGGCATTACACATTGGTGTAACAACAGGGTTTGTACAAGGTGTGATTGCACCAACTACGCCGACAGGGCGTGCCACAATTGTAAGTCCCTCTTCTTCGTTGCGCTCGATAATTCCAACTGACTTCTTGCCCTTTAAGCTGTTCCAGATAATTCTTGATTTACCCTGGTTTTTCTTAATCTTGTCCTCGAATACACCCATACGTGTTTCGTCTACTGCAAGACGAGCATATTCTTCTGCATGGTCATAAACAACCTTACCGATTGCCTTTACATAAGCGTCTACCTGTTCCTGTGTACAGTTGTTGAGCTCCTCCTGTGCTTTGCGCGCATTTACGATTAACTCTTCAACCATTGTTTTTGCGTCCATCTAAATACATCTCCTTTATATGTTTGTTAATTTTAATTACTAATGAAAATACACATAAATACCTACCCTAATAATATAACTTTTCATTTTGTTTGTCAATAATAATTCTCACCTAAACTAGCCCGAAAAATTGCTTTTTTTCTTGACAAATATGCATTTTTCACTATACAATAGTTATATTACCGAAAGGAGGGGAAACCTTTGCGTGTTATATTCAATTCAAATACCGACCCTTGCTTTAACCTGGCACTCGAAGAGCATTTGTTCAAGGAGACAAAGGACGAGATTTTTATGCTGTGGCAAAACAAATGCTCTGTCATAGTCGGCCGCAATCAGAACACATCCGCAGAGGTTGACACAGAAAAGGCAAAAAGCCTTGGCGTCGGGATTGTAAGGCGCGAAACAGGCGGCGGCGCCGTCTACCACGACCTCGGTAATTTAAACTACAGTTTTATCTCAAATGACCAAAACAGCTTTCTGGATTTTCGAAGATTTGCGACCCCTGTACTTGAAACCCTCAAAAACCTTGGTGTATCTGCAGAACTGTCAGGCAGAAACGACCTTTTGACAGATGGCAAAAAGTTTTCAGGCAGCGCCCAGAGCGTATACAAAAATCGTCTTTTACACCACGGCACCCTGCTTTTTGATGCAGATTTATCGGTTTTATCATCTCTTTTAACCGTAGACCCGGATAAAATCCAATCAAAAGGAATATTCTCTGTAAAGAGCAGAGTAACCAATATTCTGCCCCATCTGGAAAACAAAATATCTATTGGCAATTTTGCAAAACTTATTATGGATTGCGTGCTAGAGACCGAAAAAAACGCACAAGCCTCGGTTCTGTCCGTCAATGAAATTTCTGCCGCAGAGCAACTTAAGATAAAAAAATATGACACATGGGAGTGGAATTTCGGTTTTGCTCCGCCCTATTCTTTTCACAAAAAAAGCCGCACAGACTGCGGCACAATCGAAATTTATCTTGATGTAAAGGACGGCATAATAACAAACACAAAAATATACGGCGACTTTTTCGGCACAGACGATATCACATACCTTGAGCAAAGCCTTGTCGGACTTAAGCACCGTCACGATGAAATCGAAGCACTGTTTGACAAAACGGATGTCTCCCGATTCTTCGGCAATATTACAAAAAAAGAACTGCTCGATTGCTTCTTTTAAGCAACCGGGCAGTTTTTTGTTTAGTTAAGCTTTGCCTCCATAAGGTCTGCAAGCTCTCTGGCTCTTTTTTCTATCAAGTCCTTGTCCTGTCCCTCAATCATTACACGCACCAGAGGCTCTGTGCCCGACGGACGAATAAGAACTCTGCCGCAACCGTCAAACTCGGCATTCAGCTTTTCTATTCCCTCGCGGATTTCGTCAAACTGCATATACTTATCCTCGCTCTTGTACTCGTTCTTCACTTTTGCATTTATGAGCACCTGAGGATATATCTGCATAACAGAAGCCAGGTCCGAGAGCTTTTTGCCGCTTCTTTTCATAACCGACACAAGGGCAATACCTGTGACAAGTCCATCTCCTGTGGTGTTGTGGTCAAGCAAAATAACATGGCCTGATTGCTCGCCGCCTATTTTGTGTCCGCATCTTAGCATTTCCTCTAAAACATATCTGTCGCCGACCTTTGTTTGCTTAATGGAAAGACCCTCTTTCTCTCCCATTTTAAAGAAGCCGAGATTGCTCATAACCGTTGCAACTATTGTATTATCGGGCAAAGCTCCTCTTGCTTTCATATCAAGGGCACATATTGACATTATCTTGTCGCCGTCTACAACCTCGCCCGTCTCGTCAATTGCCAGAACTCTGTCTGCATCTCCGTCAAAGGCAAGGCCCACATCTGCACCGCTTTTTCTTACAAATTCCTGAAGCTGCTCAAGATGTGTTGAGCCACAGCCTGCATTTATGTTGATTCCGTCCGGTCTGTCATTGATAACAAAAACCTCTGCCCCAAGTCCCTCAAGAGCATACTTTGCAGTCACACTTGATGCACCATTAGCACAGTCTATGGCAACCTTTATACCACCAAAATCAACATCTGTTGTAGACTTTGCAAATTCTATATACTTATCCACAAGTACATCGTCAACCTCGCGGTGGCCAATATCTCCGTGGGTTGCACAGGTGACCTCCTCTGCCTTATCAAGAATAATTGCTTCAATTTTCTCTTCTGTCTCATCGCTGAGCTTATATCCCTCACCGCTAAAGAATTTTATTCCATTATGCTCAAAGGGATTGTGGGATGCAGAAATCATAACACCTGCATCAAATCCGCACTCTCTTACAAGATAAGCAATTGCAGGTGTTGGGATAACTCCCACACTTACAACTCTTGCACCAACGCTTAAAAGCCCTGCCGTCAGGGCACACTCTAAAATATCACCCGAAATTCTTGTATCCTTTCCCACAAGAATGGATGGCTTTTTGCCTGTATCCGAGGTCAGTACATACGCACCTGCCTTACCGATTTCAAAAGCAAGCTCGGGCGTCAGCTCCTTGTTTGCAACACCACGGACACCATCTGTTCCAAATAATCTTCCCATATTTACTATCCTTTCTGTTATATAACAACTATATCTTAATTTTCACTCTCAATCATGGCAAGCGCCACTCTTATTCCATCAACCGCCGCACTGACGATTCCGCCGGCAAAACCGGCACCTTCGCCTGCAGGATAAATTCCCTCTGCGTTTATGCTTTGCAGATTGTCTCCTCTTTTAATTCTCACAGGGGCAGACGTTCTTGACTCAACACCCGTCAAAACCGCCTCTCCCCGTGCAAAGCCTTTTATCTTATGCTCAAAATCTGTCAATCCGTCACAAAGCCCTTTTTTGACAAATTCGGGCAGACAGTTTTTAAGCTCTGCCGCCTTATATCCGCTTGTAACCGTCGGCAAAACATCGCCAAACTGGACTGTCGGCTTATCATCCAAAAAGTCCCTCGCCATCTGCACAGGAGCTTTTCCGTCTCCGCCTCCAAGTTTAAAGGTAAGGCTTTCGTATTTTCTCTGGAACTCAACACCACCCAGCACGCCTGATTTAAAATCCGTCGGTTTTACATTTACAACCAAGGCACTGTTTGCATTTTTTCCATCACGCAGGCGCTCGCTCATACCATTGACCGCAAGCATACCATCCTCGCTTGATGCATTGACAACCACACCGCCCGGGCACATACAAAAAGAATAGCAGCTTCTGTCCCTGCCGTTATATGCAAGGCGATAGTCTGCAGGAGGAAGCCCATCTGCCTCTCCATACTGAACTTTGTTTATAAATTCCTGCGAATGCTCAATCCGAACTCCTACGGCAAAAGGCTTGGGCTCCATGGCAACCTCTCGCTTATTAATCATTTCATAGGTATCACGGCTGCTGTGTCCGATTGCGAGAATCAGGTTTTTGCATTTTATACTTTCTGAGCCGTTTATCTCTACCTCGCTTATCTTGCCGTCTTTTATCTTTATGTCTGTTACACAGGTGTTAAACCTTACCTCGGCGCCAAGCTCAATAAGCTTTTCACGCATTTTTCTGACCACCTGCTTTAGAACATCGGTGCCTATATGTGGCTTTGCATTGTATAAAATATCCGCAGGTGCGCCAAAATCCGAAAAAGCTTTAAGAACAAATCTTTGCCTTATATCGCTTATTCTTGTGTTTAGCTTTCCGTCAGAAAAGGTACCTGCTCCACCCTCTCCAAACTGTACATTTGAGTTAAGATTAAGCATGCCAGTCTTCCAGAACTTATTAACACTTTCCGCCCTTTTATCAACATCCTCGCCACGTTCAACAATCAAAGGCGGATTTCCCGACAGAGCAAGAATATATGCGGCAAAAAGTCCGCAAGGACCCATACCAACCACAATCGGTCTGCTGCTAATATTTTTTCGCGGAATTTCAAAATTTTCTCCTTTTGGCAACTCTCTGATGTTACCCGAAATCTTTGTACCCTCAGGCACCTCCGCCAATACTGCATATACATAGTGTATATCACTATTTTTGCGGGCATCAATGGATTTTTTATATATAGAAAAGTTATCCGCCCAAATACAATCAAGCCGCACAATTTTCTGTGCGGCTGATATTACATCTTCTTCTTTATGCCTAATCGGCATTTTTATGTTTTCTATTACTATCTGCATAAACCATCAACCCTGTCACTTTTTAACCGATATTTCTACCTCCGAAATATCATAAAGCACCTTTACGCCGTACGGAATTTCAAGCTTTACCTTTATCTTGTCATTTTCCATAAGCTTGTCAAAAGGAATTTCCGCCGTTCTTATTTCTTCCACATTGGCTGCCATTCCGTTTGCCCCGTATACATAGAGCACGGATGGCTCTATTGTGTACTCAAACCCCTCAGGCAGTGCCGCCCATCCGAAGTTGGCGGTTGGCTTTATCTCTTTAAGCTTCATAACAGGACAATGAACCGAAATCTCAGATTGAGACAAGGATACTCTCTTTGCAATAGCATCGTTTGACGCCATCTCCTTGTTATCCTTGTTAAATAATACAACAGGCAGTTTTACGTCAATATCAACGTCTTCCTTGGCGTAATCAAGTTTGACTACTGCCCTTGATACCTTTTCTACTGCGGTTTTCGGGCCCCTTATGGTAATCCTTCCGGGCTCAGTTTTTATGTCGCCTGACATATATCCCTCTGTCAGCGTACCGGAGGTTTTAACCTCTATATCAAGCTCTTTTGCTATGGTAGTTTCAACTTTTACATCAACAGTATAAAGACTTTGAGAGCTTATACCCTGATTTTCAAAGGGTACAACAAGCTCCACAGGCACAGCATTAACGCCCTCTTCATAAACGGAGGATACATCCGCCCTTGCCACGATGGTCTTCATATCATAGTTACCCATCTTTTTACGGCTGCCCTTAATTTTTACATTAACGCTTGTGGCAGACTCACTTATTATGGCAAGACCACGACCCTCTAAACTTTCCTGACCTGTAAACTGTATGGGCAAATCCCTTACCGAAATTTCAATGGCAGGGTCCATAACTATTGCAATGTATATCCATATAAATATGGCTATTATAACAGACAATACCTTAAGCGAGTTATCCGATGCAAGCAATTTTCTCATCAGTCACGCCTCCTTTTTGAGAGACTTGGCAGCTTAAACTTACTCTTGTTCTCATTCTGCTCCTCAGAATCTTCGCCAAGCAATTCGACAAGCTTGGCTCTCAGAGTGTCCTCACTGTATCCTGTTGTCAAAACGCCCTTGCTCGCCAGAGAAATTCTGCCTGTCTCTTCAGAAACGATTACAGAAATTGCATCCGACTCCTCTGATATGCCGATACCCGCCCTGTGTCTTGTTCCGTAGGAAGTGTTAATGTCGGGATTTTTCGAAAGAGGAAGAACACAACTTGCAAGCTCTGCCCGACAGTTACGGATTACAACTGCACCATCGTGAAGCGGAGTATCGGGCACGAAGATATTTTCAAGAAGCTCTCCCGAAACCTGTGCCGACATTCTCACCCCCGAGCTTACAAACGCATCAATATTATCTCTTTTCTCAAGCACAATCAAGGCACCTGTCCGCGTCCTTGACATGGCCTGTGCCGCCCTTGAAACCTCACGAATCACCTGTTGTGATTCCGCACCAAACTCGGTATGAGTACTAAACCATTTGCCGGCAGTGCTTCTTCCTGTGTGTTCCAGAATTCGACGAAGCTCCGGCTGAAACACAATCAAAAGGGCAATAACTCCAAGTTGGAGGAAGTTACTGAGGATATAATACATCGTATTAAGCTTTGCAAAAAAGCTAATCTGGGTAACAGCAACAACTATAATTACACCATACAAAAGCTGAATGGTCTTTGTATCTCTGATAAACTGAAGCGCCTTGTATACAATATATGAAACAAGTGCAATATCTATACAGTCGGCAATTCCAAACAGCGCAAGCTGATTTATTGCCGAATGATAGAAATTCTGCCACCATGCCATTTGAAACCACCTCCACAGATATTTTTAATACGCCTTACCCCAATACACCATCTTCTTTGCAGGCTTTCCGCAGCATACGCATACATCGGAAATCTCTTCCTGTTCAAAGGGTATACATCTTGACGTTGCAGTTGTGTCGTCCTTTATCTTAAGTTCGCACTCTTCGTCGCCGCACCACATAGCCTTGACAAAGCCTCCTTTTTCTTCAACAAGTGCGCAGAACTCTTCGTAGGTCTTTGCACTGCTTGTCTTTTCTTCTCTGTTCTTAAGTGCCGCATCATACATCTGCTGCTGAATTTTGTCAAGTGCCGCCGCGAGCTCCTCTTCAATATTGTCAAGAGAAACAAAGGTTTTGCTTCTGTCAACACGGCTTACAAGCACCGCCTGATTGTTCTCTATATCCTTAGGACCTATTTCTATACGAACAGGTACCCCTCTCATTTCGTATTCGCTATACTTCCAGCCCGGAGACTTGTCACTGTCGTCAAGCTTCATTCTGAACTTTTCGATGAGTCTGTCATAAAGTCCCCTTGCCGCATCAAGAACGCCCTCTTTATGCTGGGCAACAGGAACAATAACCGCCTGAACAGGTGCAATTCTCGGCGGAAGCTTAAGACCTGCATCGTCGCCGTGAACCATAATAATCGCACCAATTATTCGTGTAGACATACCCCAGGACGTCTGATGAACATACTCAAGCTCATTACTGTCGCCAAGGTACTGAATTCCAAAAGCCTTCGCAAAGCCGTCGCCAAAGTTATGGCTTGTGCCTGACTGAAGCGCCTTGCCGTCGTGCATAAGGCTCTCTATTGTATAAGTTTCGTTTGCGCCTGCAAACTTCTCTTTATCGGTTTTCTGTCCCTTTATAACAGGAATTGCAAGCTCCTGCTCGCAAAAGTCTGCATAGACATTGAGCATTTGAATTGTGCGCTCCTGTGCTTCTTCTGCAGTTGCGTGAGCAGTATGGCCTTCCTGCCATAAAAACTCCATACTTCTGAGGAAGGGACGGGTTGTTTTCTCCCATCTTACAACGCTGCACCACTGATTATAAAGCTTTGGCAAATCTCTGTAAGAGCGGATTGCCCCTGCATAATGTTCACAGAACAAAGTCTCGGATGTTGGACGCACACAAAGTCTTTCCTGAAGCTTTTCCGCTCCTCCGTGAGTCACCCACGCAACCTCAGGCGCAAAGCCCTCAACATGGTCTTTCTCTCTCTGGAGCAAACTTTCAGGAATAAACATAGGCATATAAACATTCTCAACGCCTGTCTTTTTAAAACGGGCATCAAGACCCTTTTGAATATTCTCCCATATAGCATAACCATAAGGCTGTATTACCATACAACCCCTTACGCCCGAATAATCACAAAGCTGCGCCTTCTTGATAATATCTGTATACCAACGGGCAAAATCTTCCCCCATAGGTGTTATTTCTTCTACCAATTTCTTGTTATCAGCCAAACCAATCTCATTCCTTCCAAATAGTTATACATATATATTTAAGTATAAAGTAAATCAAGATATGTGTCAAGAGCGGTTACCTGTTTTTAACATTTTTTTTAAATAATGTTCTTGAAAATAGTATCAATATATGCTATTATACAGAAAATAAAATAAAAATGATTGGATTTGATGAAAAATGAACTTTCAACTTTTGGTAAGCTGGCTCCGTCTGGCTCTCGGTTGGGCTTTTGCCGGCGCTTTTTGTATAGCTTTGTATGTGTTTACGGCAATCAGTCTCTTTACCATCGGCAAACGAGCATCTGCACGACACCTGTGGCTTGCATTTGTACCTGTTCTTCAGTATTTTATCATAGGTGAACTTTGCGAGGAATATCAGCTCCTTGGCTATCGCATTAAAAATCTTGGGCTTGTGACGGCCTTGCTGTTCTTCCTTGAGCTTGTGATTGAGTTTTCGCGATTTACACCTCTTTTGCTTGTTATTGCCATACTAAAGGCACTTATACTTCACAAGTTCTACAGTCTATTCACTCAAAGACGCACTCTTTTGTACACCGCGCTGAGTGTACTTGGCACTATACCACTGACGGTTATTCTGTTTTTGATAAAGGATAGTCCTATGTATATGTCAGCCGCAGCATACAGATACCCATTTCCTGATAAGATGTAAATGCAAAAAACCCGCAACCCTTTGGGGTTGAAGTAGTCAATACTTTGTAGACACAAAAAAGAATATTTTAAGCTGCCTGTTCAAGTCTGTATTGAACAGGCGGTTTTCTTTTTAGTTTTCGCATAGGTTTTATGTAATTAAAATAGTGTACGGTTTCATCAATGAC
>JAZNCD010000061.1:0-2840 GCA_045587365.1 Clostridia bacterium | reverse complement strand
GGGTTAAATACTACTCCAGTATATTAGAGGCTATAAAATCTATTCCCATCTCAACAAGAGCCTCTGCCTTGATTTCTTCTGCCATTCCTTCAAGATATCGCTTACCTCAAAGTAATTTTCTACCTCAAGAACACTAATTTTTCATACTTTTTGCATATTTTTATGTATTCGCCCAACAGTGGTATTCTTATATCCTTTCTGTCAGTAGTTCCATCAAGATCCGGAAGAACTATATTCTCCACGGCCGAGTATTCGCTTTCCTCTATATTAATTTTGTAACTGTCGTTAGTTATTCTGTCTGTCGTTTCGTAGTGTATAATAATGAACTTACCGTCCTTTGTGGTATGCACATCGGTCTCTACCCCGAAATAGCTTCTGTTTCCTGCCGCAACACCCGCATTGACCTCGCTGAAGGTAGTTACAGAAGAGGTTCCGCAGATTGCACCGGTTGTGGTTGCAATAGCATCCGAGAGCATTCCCTCGTTCATCTCTAAAGGGTCGCCTTTTTCATCCACAAGACCTGCTCTCTCACAGGCGGCATATAGTGTACCAAGTGTGTCAAACATATCCACCATACAAAAGGCAAGAGATGTTGTAAGTATTGTAAGGATAAGGTTTGCAGCACCCCTCTCCGCCAAAAAAGCAGAGAAATCAAAGCCATCATAAAAGACCTTGAACAAAGACTCTTTTCCAAAGCTCTCAAAAGCCTCAAATGGGCTTAAAAAGTTAATGTTAAGCTGTGAATAAAATCCGTCAACCGTGAATCCCAAAAGATAATATAGACCCATTCCGCCTAAAATACCAAAAAGCACTGCCCCACGAATTTTCTTCTGGCTCATAATAACTATGGCAAGGAATGTACACAGAGTAACTGTCATTGGCATTATATCGCCCCAATTTTGTGTAAGCAGATTAAAGGAAGCAGGGTCTACGCAAGTAGATTCGTTTGGTGCAACAATCCCCGCATTCTGAAGACCCAGTAAGGCAATAAAAAGCCCTATGCCTGACGGAATTGCTACCTTGACGGCTTCAGGCAACACTTCAAAAATCTTTTTGCGAAGACCCGTCACCGTAAGTATAATGAAAAATATCCCCTCTATAAACACAAGAACAAGAGCATTTGCATAAGTAAATCCAAAGCCTATGCATACGGTGTATACAAAAAATGCATTCAGACCCATACCGCTTGCCTGTACCAGGGGCAGGTTGGCAAGTAGCCCTGCCAGAACCGTTCCATCTTGTTTCTCCTTATAAGTTAGTAAGTACATTATATCTCATTACACCAACGCAGTCAATCTCTGCACAAAATTTGATTTTGCATTTATAAATCAATTCTGTTTCTTATCTCGCCTGCATAAAAGGCTTTCATATTTTCAATCATTTCGGCAAAGCATCTCTCCCTTGCCTCTATTGTGCCCCACGCCATATGCGGTGTCAAAATTACATTATCATAATCCTTAATCCCATAAATCGGACTGTCTTTTGAAAAAGGCTCAACCGAGTAAACATCGGTTCCAAATCCTGCAATTGCTCCTGATTTGATCGCCTCACAAACGGCTGATTCATCCGTAACGGCACCTCTTGCTGTGTTTACAAGAATTGCAGTTTTCTTCATTTTGACAATACGTTCACGGTTGATTATCCCTCTTGTTTTATCAGACAGGGGAATGTGCACGGTTATAATATCACTTTTTTCCATAATGGTGTCAATATCCACACATTTCACGCCATCGACAGGAGTGCGTTTGTATGCCACAACGTCACAACCAAGTGCCTTTGCAATTTCTCCTACTCTTGCCCCAATTGCACCGTAACCTACAATTCCCCAAGTTTTTCCATAGAGTTCATGATATATCGGCTTTAAAATATTTGCGGTTTTTCCGTGAGAATATGTGCCATCGGAAGTGTATCGGGTGTATTCCCTCAAACGATTGACAAGAGACAGTACCATCGAAACCGTAACCTGTGCAACACTGTACACAGAGTATCCCGGTACATTGCAAACTGCAATCCCATTGTTTCTGCAGTACTCTATATCAATATTATCATAGCCCGTTGCGGCTTCGCATATCAATTTAAGGTTTGATGCATACTTTAGGTTTTCTTCATTCAGTTTAACCTTGTTCACAAATATAACTTCTGCGTCAGCTATATGCTCCGAAACCTCGGCAGCATCTGTCTTGTCGTAAGAAACAACCTTTCCAAATGCATCAGCAGATGAAATATCCAGGTCGTCTCCAAGAGTAAGTCTGTCAAGCACCTTGATAATTCTCTCATTTTCCATTTTTATCTCTCCTTTTTACAAAATTCTATACACTTCCCACTAGTGTCAAGTCAGGTATAAAAATATTGTAGGGCACAGCTTTTGCAATGTGCCGAAAGCGGGTTGTCGGGCGAATTTAGCTGATTTCATCTTTAATGAATTCATTCTATCACAAAACTACAAATTTTTCAACAAAAACAAGAACGCCCTTTCTGTTTGATTACAAAAGGTAATAAGCAAAAAATCCGTACTCAAACTTTTTAAGGAATAGTGAAGAGTGAATAGGTAATAAGTGAAATTAACAAGACTCTATTAAAGAATGCCTATTTCTGGCTTTCGGCTACATAATAGATGCAGTTATTTTTTATGAAGCATTTGCCTTGCGGCAAATATGAAGTGACGGCTTTGCCGTCACGAAGTAAATTCGCTTTGCGAATTTATGAAGCAAAGCGTTCCTTAATGTGCCGTAAGGTACGCTTCATTGAAAAAAGACATCCGAAGATGTCTTTTTTTATGAAAGATCCGAATGGTTTAGATGCAGCCGATTTTAGCTAAATTTTGCAACAAGTTGCAAAGC
>JAZNCD010000060.1:0-6646 GCA_045587365.1 Clostridia bacterium | reverse complement strand
GCATTTGCAACACGAACACCAATAGCACCAAGTCCAACTACACCAAGGGTTTTACCCTCAATCTCAGGACCTGCAAAGTTTGACTTACCCTTTTCAACAAGGCCTGAAATTGCATCGCCTTCGCCGATGAGTGTTTTTGTCCACTCTATACCCTGAACAATTTTTCTTGATGCCATAAAGAGACCTGCAATAACAAGTTCTTTAACTGCATTTGCGTTTGCACCCGGAGTATTGAATACCACAACACCCTGCTCTGTGCACTTGTCAATAGGAATATTGTTTACGCCGGCACCTGCACGCGCAACCGCACGGAGACTTGCGGGCAATTCCATATCGTGCATCTTAAAGCTACGAAGAATAATTCCATCGGGATTTTCCATCTCATCAGCGCACACATAATCAGCGCTGAGAACTGCAAGACCCTTTTTTGAAATCTTATTTAAAGTCTGTATATTATACATATCAGTTACTTCCTTTCAAATTACTAGTTGTTTGCTTCAAATTCTTTCATGAACTCAACAAGCTTTTCAACGCCCTCTTTTGGCATTGCATTGTAGATGCTTGCACGCATACCACCAACACTTCTGTGACCCTTGAGGTTGATGAAGCCCTTTGCTGTCGCCTCTGATATAAACTTAGCATTAAGGTCATCAGAATCAGTAACAAACGGAACATTCATAAGTGAACGGTCCTTCTCAACAACAGTTCCTCTGAACATCTCTGAATTATCAAGGAAATCATAAAGAACCTTTGCTTTTTCAACGTTCTTTTCGTGCATTACACTAATGCCGCCCATATTCTTAATCCACTCATAAACGAGCTTACAGATATAAATACCATATGTAGGAGGTGTGTTATACATAGAGCCGTTTTCTGAATGAATATCATACTTGAGCATTACAGGGGTAATGTCCATGGCATTTCCAATCAAATCTTCTCTTGCAATAACAACCGTAACACCTGCAGGTCCCATATTCTTCTGTGCTCCTGCATAGATAAGACCGAACCTAGAAATATCAACTTCTTCTGATAAGATACATGATGACATATCAGTAACTACAACTGCATCGCCAAAGTCAGGCATCTCATTATAGTGTGTACCATAAATTGTATTGTTATAAGTGATATGCACAAAATCAGCACCGGGAGTGAGCATACTCTTATCAACATCGGGAAGGTAAGAGAATGTCTTATCAGCACTTGATGCAATCGCATTTGCCTCAATATAGCGCTGAGCCTCCTGATGAGCCTTCTTTGCCCATTGACCTGTGATTACATAGTCAGCCTTTTTGTTCTTGTTACCAAGGTTAAGGGGCACCATTGAAAACTGTGTTGACGCGCCACCCTGCAAGAACATAACCTTGTAGTTATCAGGAATATTCATAATTTCACGCAAAAGAGCCTCTGCATCATCAATAATTGCCTGATAAACCTTTGAACGGTGGCTCATCTCCATTACTGACTGACCACTGCCGTTGCAATCAAGCATCTCCTTTTGTGCACGCTCCAAAACCTCAAGGGGAAGCATTGAAGGTCCTGCTGAAAAGTTAAAAACTCTACCCATTTTTAAATCCTCCATTTAATATAAGATTGATACCGCCCAAAATATATATGTATATATAAAATCTGCGTATACAATTTTTTTACATCCTATATTATATACCCAAACATTACAAAGGTCAATGGTTTTTGTTAATTTAATCACAATTTTGTTGAATTTTTGTTAATTATGGAATAACTTCACCAAATTATTTATTAAAAAGGGAAATTTAAATAAAGTATGCTATTCATTTATCATACGGGTAATATCTTTTCTCAGTCTTTGCATTATTCTTTTTTCAAGTCTTGATATATATGATTGTGATATACCAAGCATATCGGCAACCTCTTTCTGTGTCTTTTCGTTTCCGTCCCTGCCAATGCCAAACCGAAGTTCCATTATACTGCGTTCTCTTTGCGAAAGACGGCTCATAGCTATTTTAAGTAGTTGTCTGTCGACCTCATCATCTATCCCACGGTGGATTATATCTTCGTCTGTGCCCAATATATCGGACAAAAGCAATTCGTTTCCATCCCAATCAATATTCAGCGGCTCGTCAATGGAAATCTCCGTTTTTGTGTTGTTGTTTTTTCTGAGATACATAAGTATCTCGTTTTCTATACATCTTGATGCATAGGTCGCAAGCTTAATCTTTTTGCCCGGATTAAATGTGTTGATCGCCTTTATAAGTCCGATACTTCCGATTGATATCAAATCCTCAATGCCAATTCCCGTGTTTTCAAATTTTCTTGCTATGTAGACCACAAGCCTCAAATTATGCTCTATCAAAACCTTTTTTGCCATATTTCGCAACGTTGGGTCAGTAAGTTCCAAAATGCATCTTTCTTCTTCCTCTTTTTCAAGGGGAACAGGAAGAGTCTCTCCGCCGCCTATGTAATGTACACCCTTTGAGATCGTAATTCTCAGCCAATTAGTAACCTTTTTAATGTTTATCCTTATTTGTTTTATAATCTTTGTCACTTTGCACACCTCATTATTATTTTATAAGTTTGTATACACGATTTTCAACAGGCAGCTTTATTTCCTCCACCGCATCAGGATTAATTACTGCATTATAAAGACCATCAAAGGTAAATCTGCCACCAGACAGTGCAACAGGTACTTTATCTTTTATTTTATACACATTATTGATACACTCAATTTTTTCTGGAAATATCAACGATAACACACCCTCGCCCAAAGCGGTTTTAATACTTATCTTATCCATGACATCGGCAATATTTTTAAAAGCACTCTTCTCGGCAACGATAACAGGGTCACCGCTCAGCGGGTCGGTCAGTTCGCATCCCGTGTCAATAAGAGCTGATACGAAATATTCGTTTTTTTCATATAGGATTTTCAGCTTTAAAATAATTTTATCTTTTGAAAAATTTCTTATACAGGTACGCCTGTAAAATTCTATAAAAAAGTATAGCAGCATACTTCCAAAGGTCAGCAAAAACGGGTTTAGCTTTATATACATTACACAGTTAGATATTGTTGTCTGCATAACATTTCCAAAGTTACTGAAAACAGATATGGCAAGGATCAATCCCCCACACATCGCCGACGACAACCAGAATAATAGCCATGTTGTTATGTAATCCCTCGCTCCATATGGCCGAAACGCAACAAAAGCAATAATCAGCGATACGAGAACCTTACCGATGATGCTATATGCAAAAGACATAGCAGGAAAGAAAATCAATGTACCATATATGGCAGAAATAACCGCCCCTGCCAATATTCTGAGCGTAGCATCCCTCCGCCTCCTGAAGATATATACCGAGAACAAAATAGCAGTGTCCATAAAAAAATTTGTCAGAAAAAGGCTATCTATGTATATCGTCAAGAACATCACTCCTAAGGTCAGATTTATTCTTTATTATACATTTTTACGCATAAAATTTATGTCACAAAAGGTATGTAATAACAAATTTCTTGCCGACAATATGCAACAAAAAAGCCATGCAATGCACGGCTTTAAATTTTATCCTAACTATTATAAATAAGATTTATGTATCCTTTTATTTTTTCGCAATTCAAAGCTCGGGCATCATAAATCATATCTATGTTTATTTCGGAATACTCCACCTCTTTTGAAAAAACAACTGAATTTTCAATTCTGTCATATTTGTCTGTCCGCATATGAGAATATATATCCATCAGTATGTTGAACAATACACAAATCACTATCAGCCTGCCTATTGATATTATATCCATATCATCAAGACACTTAAGAAAATACCGATAGGTCAGATACACCGACAAATGCTCGTATTCCCACTCTCTGCCACCAAAATTAAGGAAAAACCTTTCTCTGTCTTTAAAGATTTTTTCACCATCCAGTTTCATTTGATTGATGTACCTTGTCCATTCATCATCGACAGGCTCTAAGCTTGAAAAAATGTCAATCAACACATCGGTCAAATCTGTCTTCTCATAATTCGTAGCATCAGTTTGGTAACTAATTTTATACTTTTGTACAATGTATAAAATCTCCTCCACATCTTGTGCATACAAATAGTCATCGAGCTCCTCACAATATTTTAAAAAGCACACAAGCCTGTCTGCAAGAGAGAGCTTTCGGTTTTGCAGTACAGAAAAAGCGACCTCACGGGCGTATGTCATTACATCCGACAGGTTATCTGTCGGGATGTATGAAACATCAACCGCAATCTTTTTATCGCTTTTATAAAGCAACCTTGCAGCCTCGGGGCAACATATACCGTACCCCATTTCACATCTGTCATAAAGCCATTCATAAAACCTTGGATGATGCGTACAAATATATGGAATTTTATCTTCACCAAGGGCAATTATTATGTCACAGAGATTGTCACTGTTTAAAAAAACACATCTTTCGTCTTTATCCATTTTAAAGCAGTTGCAATCGCCATATGTAATACCTGCCCTGATTTTATCGCCAAGCTCTCCATCAATGGCATTATAGTATTCCAAAGCATCGTCATCTATATCTATTTCCCACCCGATGCAACAGTTGTCGGTACACCTTGACGCAACGCACTTAAAGTTTTTAAAGCAATCAAGACCCGACTGTATATTATCAGTTTTGCTCATTATGACACACCTCACACGGCAGACAGTTAATTGCAGCATTGAGTTCAAACAACTTGTTCGCTTTTTTTACTGCCTTTAAAATCTTCTTTTCATCAGGATAATTCAACATCATATATATCCATATTTCTTTTAGCTTATGCAGTGTGTATTTTTCCGAGCCGAGAAGTTTAAGATATCTTTCTTCAAGCTTTTTTGAGAAATCTAAAAGCTCTTCTGTCTTAAGCCCATCTCCGCCTCTTATTTCGCGGAATATAGCAGGATTTGCAACCGCTCCACGCCCTATCATAATTCCGTTCAGACGGGGATAGGTCTTTTCAATCTTATTGTAATCCGAAACCGTACAAATATCACCGTTATAGCAAAGCTTTAAGAGCGAATTATTATATGCCTTATCAAAGGTCTGCAAATTGGAAAGTCCGTTATAATATTCTGCGCGCACTCTCGGATGAACAATAAGTTCATCTACCGGATATTTATTATAAACCTCAAGAAGCCTGTCAAACTCCTCGTGACTTTCAAACCCTGCCCTTGTTTTTACGGATATTTTGGCATCGCAATTTGAAAATATATAGTCAAAAAATTTTTCAAGCCCATCTGTATCTCTGAGCGCTCCTGCACCTCTGTTCTTCTTTACAACAGTACCCGACGGGCATCCGAGATTGAAATTCAGCTCATTATAATCTAAATATTTAATTCTCTGCGCAAACTGAACAAAAGCCTCGGGATTACTGCACAGCACCTGAGGTCTCAAATTTACAATATTATTTTCAGGCAGAATGTCACGCAGAGTTTTTCTGCTGATTTTTTCATTCTCGGTTGGAACTATAAAGGGTGCAAAATACTCGTCACATCCCCCAAATATTTCGGCATGGGTATTGCGATATGTATATACGGCTATGCCCTCCATAGGCGCAAAATAAAGCTTCATATAATCTCCCTTAATTGTTTGTTGTTTTTATGTCATATCTGTAAATACTTATTATAATTGATATTGTAACAAAAATATTGCCTGCAACAGAGCTCCACGCCATATAGGCACAGTTATATATAAGCCAGAAGGGTGCCGCAACGAGTGACACAATTCTTACATACTTTTCTTTTGTAAACAAAAACGCCATCAGTTCAAAGGTGACACCAAAGAAAGAAAATATGCTGAAAATATTTGTATAAAACAAAATGCTCATACAAACAATTAAAGCATAAAGCACAAAAACACTTACAAACCTTATGTATTTATGCTTTGAATCCTTTTCGGTAACAATTGCAGAAATTATCGCCGCTATCGCATCAAGCACAGCACCTGAATACGCCCCCAGACAGAGATATTGCAAAACATAAAAACACCTTGATACAGTGTTGCACACTATAATTTTTCTTCTTGTTTTAAGCTGATAGCAAAGAATAAACAACACAATGGCTACAACGCCAAAAAAATTGCCTAAATATAACATTCTTCTCCTCCAAAACATAGCGATACATAAGGTTTAGATGCAACCGATTTTTAAGTGAAGTTCGTGTTAAGTTAGGAACGAAAAAACTTATATTCTGCTTCTTGTTTCAATTCGTTTAAGGCATCTTCCAAAGTAGAAAAAATCGACTTGCTTCCATTATCGACATCCTGCCAGAATGCTGGTGTTAAATCAAAACTGCATCTGTAACTCCATTCCTCTTCGTCAAGCTGATATATTTTCTCAAGACGATAGGTAAAGAAACCTTTATCACTTTTTAAGACAACATATCTTTTTGACTTATCTTTCGAATATATAACTTTCTCTACTGTTGAATCTAAAAAATCAAGATTTTTGTCATAAAGCATTTCAACAATCTCATTCCATTCAGGCATTTGGGGAACTTTTCGTTTTTCTCTTCTATTTTTTCTAAAAAGTCTTTTCGTACTACCGCCTCCTTTCAACATAATTCGACTTTGCGAGGCATAAGGTTTAGATACAGCCGCTCAAAGGCTTCTCACTTTTTGAGAGGCTCCGCCACAGGCGGTGGTGAGGTGTTGTAGGGAAAAGATTTATC
>JAZNCD010000059.1:0-2460 GCA_045587365.1 Clostridia bacterium | reverse complement strand
CGAAAGACTAACTGCAAAATATCCGATAAGTGTTCCAACAACCTCTACAATTCCTGTTGCCGCCGCAATCAGAAAGGCTCGTCTTTTACCAATTCCAAGCGACAACATAGGTGCAATTATTACCATTCCCTCAGGAAAATTCTGCAAAGCTATACCACCTGCAGTAATCAAAGCACCAACATTATCTCCTGACCCAAAGCCCACTCCCGCCGCAATTCCCTCAGGCAAGTTGTGGATAGCAATAGCCAGAACAAAAAGCATAACCTTATTTATTCGGGAGTTAAGCTGTGGATGTTTTTCTTCTTTGTTGCCTCCAAAAAGTTTATGCATATGAGGAACAATTCTATCAACAATATTAAGGGCCATCGCACCACAGAACACCCCTGCAATTGTAAGAAGCACGGCATTATCGCCACCCTCTTCAACAGATGGCAAAATGAGTCCTATTACCGCCGCCGCAAGCATTACACCCGCCGCAAAACTGAGCACAACATCTGTGAATTTCGCAGATACTTTTTTGAATAAAAAGCCAATCAGGGCACCTAAAACAGTTGCTCCCCCAACGCCGAGTGCCGTAAGCAAAACCATTTCCATATATATCCCACCTTGCTATACAATCGAGTTATTTTATAGCATACAAATATTTCTCTGTAATCTCTGCTGCATCGCCAACCAGCTCTGCACAGGGACGCTTTTTATAATACTCTTTAGTCCTGTCACTTGGTATATGACTGTGGTTGTTTTCTGCAGGGTCTAAAAGCTCACGACAGATTATAGATCCGTTTTTATTTTTAAATTCTTCTGCCAGTTGTTGTATCAATCTATAATGCTCAGTTTTGGCATTTTTGTCAGTTGGTGAGGTATAGCCGGATTTCAACCCTGCCACCATAAACATTCCACTCACCGCGCCGCATACCTCTCGAAGTCTTCCCATACCCCCTCCAAAGGATGAGGAAAGCTTCATAGCTGTTTCAAAATCCATCCCAAGCTCCTCGCAGAATGCTCCAAGCACCGCCTGAGAGCAGTTGTATCCATTCAAAAACAGTTTCATTGCCTTTTCTCTTTTGCTCATAGTTTTCTCCTTATATATCACCATATAGAAAATTACCCACTCAATTTTGTTTATATTATATTATTTCGTTTATTTTTTGTCAACTAAAAAAGAGTTCACCAGACAGTGAACTCTTTTTCATTTTTATTTTACGCCTTTTTCGATGTAATCGCTTTGGTTACAAGCAACGTTGCAATCATAAGCACAACACCTATCGGCAAACAAATCCATGCATTCTTTATAAATCCTGCAAAGAGATATGTTATAAAAGATACCCCCGCAGCCACAAGTGCATATGGAAGCTGAGTAGACACGTGGTTTATGTGGTTACACTGCGCACCTGCAGACGCCATAATTGTAGTGTCTGAGATTGGTGAACAATGGTCGCCGCAAACCGCGCCTGCCATACAAGCAGAGATTGCGATAATGCTGATTTCGTTGTCGATTGAGCCGCCAAATATCGCAAGTACAATTGGGATAAGAATACCAAATGTACCCCATGATGTTCCTGTTGAGAAGGAAAGTCCAACACCAATAAGGAACACAATAGCCGGCAGCAGCGGAATAAATGAACTTGCATAAAGGCGAACAAACTCTGCAATAAATACCTTTGCACCAAGGCTATCTGTCATGGCTTTAAGTGTCCATGCACAGCTGAGGATTAAGATAGCAGGCACCATAGCCTTAAAGCCCTCAGGGATGCTTTCCATACATTCCTTAAAGGAGAGTACACGACGGAGCATAAGGTAAATTATTGAGAAGATAAGTCCTGCAAATGAGCCATATACCAGACCAACTGATGCGTCTGCACCCGAGAATGCACCGATAAAGTCGCGGTACGCATCACTGTCTGCAGTAAAGAATCCGCCTGAGTAGATAAGACCAAGTACGCAAGAGATTATAAGCACTAAAACAGGGGCTACCAAATCCCATACGCTGCCCTTGCTATTTTCTGCCATTGCCTCTATTCTCTCAAGCTTTTCTCTGCCCTCTTCTGAGAAGATGTCGCCGTTTTCTGCGTTTATCTCATGTTTCTTCATAAGACCGAAGTCAAACTTAGAAATCGCAAGCACAAACATCATCAATATTGTAAGGATTGCATAGAAGTTATAAGGAATTGCTCTTATAAAAAGTTCAAGACCACCGATTTGTTCTTCCGACACAAAGCCCGCAACCGCTGCTGCCCATGAAGAAACAGGAGCAATAATACATATCGGCGCGGCAGTCGCATCTATAAGATACGAAAGTTTTGAACGTGAAATCTTAAACTTATCTGTTACAGGACGCATAACTGAGCCAACTGTCAGACAGTTGAAGTAGTCATCCACAAAAATAAGTACGCCAAGACAGATTGTGGCAATCTGCGCGCCAACTCTTGACTTAATGTGCTTTTCTGCCCATCTTCCAAA
>JAZNCD010000058.1:0-24161 GCA_045587365.1 Clostridia bacterium | reverse complement strand
GTGTTTATATTCGGGAGATAAGAGAGTATGAAGAGGAAGGATATCCGCAAAATTATAATGTGTGCGTTATTCTCGGCACTAATGATTGTCGGGGCATATATCAGGATTCCCATACCACCTGTACCGATTACACTTCAAACCTTTTTTGTTCTGCTCTCCGGAATGGTCCTTGGTTATAAGTCCGGTGTGTGCAGTGTTTTGGTATACATAGGACTTGGACTTGTCGGCATACCTGTTTTTGCAGGTGGCACAGGCGGAATCGGCAGTGTATTGATGCCAACCTTTGGATATATACTTGGATTTATACTTGCGGCGTATGTGTCGGGCAGAACAGTAAAAAGTTCTTATAAAGGCTACCTTGTATCTGCCTTTGCGGCAACAGGAATAATTTACGCGTGTGGAGCGCTCTATTATCTGCTTTTGCAGGAGCTTGTGCTGGGCGGAGAGATAAATCTCTTTGACTTTGTGCTCAGCTATTTTGTGGTGTCGCTTCCTAAGGATATAGCGGTATGCCTGGTATCCTCCGGTATTGCAATGCGGCTGAGAGTAATAAAGTAATGTATATTCTAATTTGCAATAAATATGAATGTCAAAGTATAGGTTTTTTGGACAAATTTCTGCTTGACTGAATAAGCAGGATGTGCTACAATTAGGATAATATATTTGATTATTCCGCAGATGTGCCAGTGGTATCATTAGTTTCGCGGTTATTTTTTTACATTTATGCAAGTTAATTATAACAGATTAAAGAAAGGACGTGTACTTAACAATGATGGACAAGTTTTCTAAAGAGGGTCTTACCTTTGATGACGTGCTTCTTGTACCTCAGGAATCAAACTTTCATCCAAGAGAGACTGACCTCTCTACAAGACTCACAAACAAAATAAGGCTTAATATCCCTATTGCGACAGCAGCTATGGATACTGTTACAGAAGCTACTATGGCTATCGCGATTGCCAGAGAAGGCGGTATCGGTATTATTCATAAAAATATGTCGATAGAGGAACAGGCAAGTGAGGTTGACAAGGTAAAGCGCAGTGAGCATGGTGTTATTGTTGATCCGTTCTTTCTTTCGCCTGAGCATACACTTCAGGATGCAGAAGAGCTGATGTCCCGTTTTAAGATATCAGGTGTTCCGATTACTGAGGATGGCTTGCTTGTAGGTATTCTTACAAACAGAGACCTTAAGTTTGAGACTGACTACACAAAGCAGATTAAAGAATGTATGACATCAGAAAATCTGATTACCGCGCCCGAGGGAACAACTCTTGAAGAGGCAAAGGAAATCCTTCGCCGTCATAAAATAGAGAAGTTGCCTATCGTTGACAAAAAGGGCGGACTTAAGGGTCTTATTACAATAAAGGATATTGAAAAGGCAGTTCAGTATCCTAACTCTTCAAGGGATGAGAACGGCCGTCTTCTGGTTGGTGCGGCACTTGGCGTTACTGACGATGTTTTAGACAGAGCTGCTCGTCTTGTTGAGGCAAATGTTGATGTTGTTGTTCTTGACTCGGCTCACGGACATTCTCTCAATATTGCAAATTGCATTCGCAAAATCAAAGCTGCATTCCCGGACCTTCAGGTTATTGCCGGCAACATCGCAACTGCAGAGGCTGCAGAGTACCTGATTGAAGCCGGTGCAGACGCAGTAAAGGTTGGTATCGGTCCCGGTTCTATCTGTACAACAAGAGTTGTTGCAGGTATCGGTGTGCCGCAGATTACAGCTATTTATGATGTTGCACAGGTTGCAAAGAAGTATAACATCCCCGTAATTGCAGACGGTGGAATTAAGTTTTCGGGCGATATTGTAAAGGCAATTGCCGCAGGTGCTGATTTAATCATGGCAGGAAGCCTTCTTGCAGGTTGCGAAGAAAGCCCCGGAGACAGCGAGATTTATCAGGGCCGTCAGTTTAAGGTATACCGCGGAATGGGCTCTCTTGGCGCTATGAACAATGGTAGCCGCGACAGATACTTCCAGGAGGGTAACAAAAAGCTTGTTCCCGAGGGCGTTGAGGGCCGTGTGCCTTACAAGGGTCCGGTTTCTGAAACTGTGTATCAGTTGCTTGGCGGACTGCGTGCAGGTATGGGCTACTGCGGAACACGCACAATTGAAGAACTCAAAGAAAATGGTAAGTTTGTAAGGATTACAGGTGCAGGTCTTAAGGAGAGTCATCCCCACGATGTATTTATTACAAAAGAAGCACCGAACTATTCAACAAACAATCTTTAATAAGAAATAAAAGCTTCCTCATATGAGGAAGCTTTTTTGATGAAAGTTGCAATCCGTTATTTATTAATATATGCAAACATTTTTCGAATTATTTGTAGGGGCGATTCACGAATCGCCCGTTTATATAAAAAAAGAGCGGACAAGCTAAAAGCTTGTCCGCAAAATTATGCAAGTTCTTATTTGTTGATGAGGTCCTTAAGAGCCTTACCAGCCTTAAATGTAGGAACCTTAGCAGCAGCGATCTTCATCTCAGCGCCTGTCTGAGGATTTCTGCCTGTTCTTGCAGCTCTTGCTCTAACTTCGAAGCTACCAAAGCCAACGAGCTGAACCTTGTCACCCTTCTTGAGTGCGCCTTCTACTGCGCCTACGAATGCTGCGAGAGCGGCCTCTGCATCTTTCTTTGTAAGGTTAGCATTTTCAGCGATTGCTGAAATTAATTCCTGTTTGTTCATTTCAAACACTCCTTTTAAAAATAATAAATTCCTTTGTGATCTATTTTACTATAAATGTTCAAAAATTTCTACATATTTTTAAAAAATCTTATATTTTTGTAGATTTGCACAATATATGTAATTAAATTATGGTTAATATGCTTAGAAAAGTAAGGGCTTACGCCTGTTTTGTGTCTTTTGTGTGACAGAAAAGGCTTATTCCTCAGGGTTGTTCATACGCATTTCCGCGAACTCTTCACGCGTAATCAGTACCTGACGGGGCTTTGTCCCCTCGTAGGGACCAATTATCTTATATTTCTCCATCTGGTCTATAAGTCTTGCCGCACGCTGATAACCGATTTTGAATTTGCGCTGGAACATAGCAACTGATGCCTGTCCGTTTTCAAGGATAAGCTCTACTGCTTCCCAGAATAGCTTGTCTCTCTGTCCGTTGCCGTGGTCTTCGTCATCGTCCTCTTCGTAGGAGGCAATGTTTGACGCAACTTGTTCGCGCTCTCTTTCAATGTTTTCAATTATGCTTTCGTCATATTCTGCCTCATACTGACTCTTTATAAAATCTATTATTGATTCAATCTCGCGGTCTGAGACAAAATTGCCCTGAATACGCATAGGCTTTGCTGCCCCTCTTGGGCTGTATAGCATATCACCCTTGCCCAGGAGCTTTTCTGCACCTACACTGTCAAGAATTGTACGGCTATCTACATTAGAAGTAACTGCAAAAGCAATTCTTGTGGGAATGTTGTTCTTTATAACGCCTGTTACTACATTTACGGATGGACGCTGGGTTGCAATTATCAGATACATACCTGCCGCTCTTGCAAGGGCTGCAAGACTGTTGATTGCACCTTCGACCTCGTTTTTTGCCGCCATCATTAAGTCTGCAAGCTCGTCTATAATTATAATTATTTCGGGAAGCTTACTGTCAGGCTCGCCTATTTCTTCCATAAGCTTGTTGTAGCCCTTAAGGTTTCTTACTTTATTATCCTTTAAGAGGGCGTATCTGTTTTTCATTTCTCCAACTGCCCAGTTAAGAGCGCCTGCCGCGTGCTTTGGGTCTGTCACAACAGGGATGAGAAGATGGGGTATTCCGTTGTATACGCCAAGCTCAACCATTTTGGGGTCAACCATTATCATTTTTACTTCGTCAGGGCGTGCTTTAAACAAAATACTTGCAATAAGCGAGTTTATACAAACACTCTTACCTGAGCCTGTTGCACCTGCAATAAGCCCATGGGGGAAGTCGGCAATATCTGCTACCACGCAGTTGCCGCTGATGTCCTTGCCAAGAGCAAAGGCGGTTTTTGATTTAAAGTTTTTAAACTTCTCGCTTGAAAATACTTCCCGTATGGGGACAGGGCTTGGTGTCTTGTTGGGGATTTCTATGCCTATTGCGGATTTTCCCGGCACCGGCTCTATGCGGACCCCTGATGCCGCAAGAGAGAGTGCAATGTCGTCTGCAAGATTTGTAATCTTTGAAACCTTTACGCCAAAGCCGGGCTGAAGCTCAAATCTTGTAACCGATGGCCCCTGAGTGATATTCATTATCGAGGCCTCTACCTTAAAGCTTCTCAGGGTGTCAAGCAGACGGTTGGCTTTTTCTTCAAGCTCTGATTTTACTTCTTCTCGTGTTTTTGACTGAGGCTTAGGCTCTTCTAGAAGGTCGATTGTGGGCATATGATACTGAATAATTTTAGGCGGAGCAACCGATGTATCCTTGATTTGCTTTTGTATTTGTGCCTCGGGGGTTTCGTCAAGGGCTTCCTCTGTTGCCATTCTTCTTCCGGTCAATACCGCTCTGTCAAGGGAAACTCCTGCATCAACCGCCTTTTGTGTCAGAGGGTCAAAAACATCTTCAAGCTTTGCCTCAGAGGGTGGCTCAAAGTCTGTACCTTCTTCGTTTTCAACAGGCTTTTTAAGATTTCCGTTTTCATCGGGAAGCTCTGTCAGGACGCCTGTTTTCATATTATCAAGGGCAAAGGGCAGGTTGGGTGTGTCATCTGCCTTGTTTTGTGTATCGGGGAAAATTTCGTTGAGAATGTCGTCGTCTTCTTTAAACTCAAATCTTTTTACGTGAGTGCCGTCGGTGTCTCTGATGGGCTCCTCGCCGTCAAAGTAGTCATCAAAAAAGGCCTTGTTGTTCTTTTCTTTTCTATTACGAAGCTTCTTTCGTACGGTGTCTGATTGCTTTGAATATTCAGGAAGCTCAAATTCGACCTCGCTATCTGCAACTTCGTGGTAGTCGTCAGAGTGGCGCTTAAAAAGTCCTGTAATGTTGCGGAAAACCTTTTCAAGAGAAATTCCTGTCAAAAGAATAATCAGTATAAGCTCAGTTGAAATTGATATAACCCATGCGCCGGCAGTTCCTGTAAGAGAGGTAAGCAACAGACAAATGCCGCCGCCTATAACGCCTCCGCCTGTCATATCTGTGCCTGAGTGCCAGAGTATGGCAATGTTTTCTCCCACACTGCTGCCGGATAATTGGGTGTTGCCCATAATAAGGGTAACAAGAATAGATGTCAGCACAATAAGGAAAGACAACAGTGTAAAGCGAAAGGAGTTTCTCTCGCCAAGCTTGTCCATAAAGACATAGATTCCTGTAAGAATTATAAAGATGCAACTGATTGCTATGGAGCATCCGAACAATCCATAGCAGACATTCTTTATAATTCCGCCGATTGCACCTGTTGTATTTGTGAGAAAAGCAAAGGTCAGGAAAATTCCAAGAGCAATAAAGATTATACCCTTTATCTCATTAGATAGGGTTTTCTGTTTAGCACCTGCCTCAGGAGCCTTTGAGCGCTGAGGGTTTTTACCGGTTTTAGCCTTTGAGGGAGTGGTCTTAGGGCTTGCCTTTGCCTTTTTTGCTGAACCACCGGCGCCGGTTTTTTTCTTCCTAGTTTCCGACATATTTTCGTCTCCTTATCTATATAAAGTATATGTGTTTCTTAAAAATGTGTATAATACAACTACAGTATACCACAAAACCATATGTAAAAATATTACATTTGTGTATCATTTTATAAAAAAAACGGGCATCCTATGATGCCCGAAAAATCTATAATTTTATCCACTTGGTAAGTGCCCTTACAAACATTTGTATAACATTGATTTTTGAAACATCCTCGGCTGCACATATGTCACGTCTTGCAACCTCTGTGCCATCTATGGTATATATGATTTCGCCAAGCTTAGCTCCCTTTTCGACGGGGGCGGCAATGTCAGTTTCCATTTCAAAATTTGTTTCAATTTTATCAAGGTTGCCCTTTTTTACAATAAACCCATCGCCGTTTATTTCGGGCAAAATCTGTTCTTTGGTTCCGCCGTTAATTGTGACATATGGAAGGGAGACGTCAAGCACATTGTCCTTTGCAACCTCATAGTTGGCAAAGCCAAAATCGAGTAAAGAGGTGGCGGAGGAAAACCTTTCTGCCGTAGATGGCGCACAGAGAACAACTGCAATCAGTTGCATTCCGTCACGCTCTGCCGATGCGGCAAGACAGTATTTTGCCACACTTGTAGAGCCGGTTTTAAGTCCGTTTGCACCCTTATAAAAACGTATAAGCTTATTTGTATTGGAAAGACCAAAGGCTCCGTTTCTGAGACTGTCCATCCATATTGTTGTATAGTCAAAAATTTTGGTGTGACCAAGTAGCTCTCTTGATATAATGGCAACGTCCTTTGCACAACTGTAATGCTGGTCTGTTTCGTCAAGACCGGTACAGTTAATAAAGTGGGTGTTAAGACATCCAAGCTCGGTCGCGCGTTTGTTCATCTTTTCCACAAAGGCTTCCTCACTACCTGAGACAAACTCTGCCATCGCAACGGCTGCGTCGTTACCCGAGGCAACGGCGATTGCTTTCATCATATCGTCAACAGTCATTTGTTCTCCGGCTTCCAGATAAACCTGAGAGCCACCCATAGATGCAGCTCTCTCACTGACGGTTACCATATCGTCAGTGCTGATTTTTCCACTGTCGATAGCCTCCATAATAAGCAGCATTGTCATTGTTTTTGTAACACTTGCAATAGGAAGCCTCTCGTCAGGATTTAACTCATACAATACCTCTCCTGTGGATTGCTCCATCAAAATGCCTGACTTAGCACTGATAAGACGAGCGGATACATCGGTGTCCACCTGAGTTGCCTTCTCTGTGTATGCATTGTGTGAAAAAGTGATTATAAATATAAGTACAAGGCTTGCCGTCTTTTTTAAAAGCTTCATAAATATTATCCTTTCTTGATTATACCTTAGTATAACTTATGCCGACAATTTGATTTTATACATTTGCTTTTTTGTATTATTTCAAAAGTTTGATTACAAAAGCATTACCGACTTGCAATTTAAAAGAATAATGGTTATAATATAGTTGGAGTAGGCTATCTTTAAGTGGTTTGTTATATATAATTGAGGTCTGAAAGACAGATGGAGATGACAAAAATGGATTTTTTTATAGAACAACTTGTAAAAAGAAAGAGGACATCGAGGGATTATGTAAGACTTGCAATCTGCCTGATTGCGGCAGTGATGGTTGTGGCTATTATGATTCTTTCTATCCCAACGGTGATTAGCCCCGTTATCTTTTTGATAGGAATAGGGATAATACTTTTTTTAAATAAAATAAAAGATATGATAAACATAGAGTATGAGTATTGTTTTACCAATGGGTCTCTTGATGTGGATAAAATTATTGCAGAAAACCGCAGAGGCAGAATGACAGAAGTCAATGCCCGCGAAATTGAAATAATGGCAACCAGGAAAAACCCCGAATATAACAGGTATATGAATGACAAGGCGGTGGCTAAGGTCATGGCATGTTCTTCCCCAGAGGATGACGATGTATGCTTTGTTGTATACGAGGTGGAAGGCAATAAAAAAATGCTTGTCTTTAATCCCAACGAGAGGATAAGAGAGGGTTTTTTAAGATATAATCCCCGAAAGGTATTTTTAAAGGATTAGGATGGTACAGATGATAAAAATCGGGACCGATATAGCAGAGATTAAAAGGTTTTCTGAAATGAAAGACCTTGGACTTTTCAGAAAAAGAGTGTTTACAAAGCGGGAAAACGAGTATTTTGATACATTGAAAAATCCTGTTGAGAGTATTGCGGGCAGCTTTGCGGCAAAAGAGGCTTTTTCAAAATATCTTGGATGCGGATTTCGCGGATTTGGGCTTCAGGATGTGGAGGTCCTTCGGGATGATATGGGAAAGCCATACATATGCTTTATGGGCAGAAGAATAGATGCCGATGTAAGCATAAGTCACTCAAAAACAGATGCCGTTGCGGTTGTCTGTGGCGAGGAAGTGACCCTTGGTGGAGAAAAGTTTGATTTATGGAAGGCATATCGTGCCCTTTTGCCAAAGCGCCGCTCCGATATGAACAAGGGCGATTGCGGCAAGGTGTTTATCGTTGCAGGCTCTGTTGGTATGGTGGGTGCGGCTTGTCTTTGTGCAAGGGCGGCAATGCGCTCGGGCAGTGGGCTTGTCACCCTTGGCGCGCCCTCGTGTATTCAACCTCAGGCGGCGGTGAAGCTTGATGAGGTTATGACTGTGCCGCTGCCATGCAAGGATGGCAAAATATGTGATGATGCAACATATGATATAATAGAAAAACTAAAGAAGAACGATGTGTGTGCTATTGGCCCGGGGCTTGGGAATGTTGATGATATAAGGGCGATAATAGGGGAGATGCTTAAAGAGGATACTCCTTGCGTTATTGACGCAGACGGTCTCAATGCCATATCAGGTGATATAGATATTTTAAAGGGAAAAAATTGTCAGGTAATCCTGACCCCCCATCCGGGAGAGATGGCGAGACTGACAGGAATGTCAATAGAAGATATAGAAAAAGACAGGGTGGGTGCAGCAACAAGACTTGCGACAGAATATAATGTTGTTGTTGTCCTGAAAGGGCATAAAACCGTAGTTGCAGCCCCATCGGGCGAAGTCCACATAAACGAGAGCGGAAATAGCGGTATGGCAAGTGGTGGCATGGGTGATGTGCTGACAGGAGTGATAGTGTCATTTATCGGTCAGGGACTTGAAGTGTATAACGCAGCGATTCTAGGCGTTTTTGTCCATGGGCTTTCGGGAGATTTGGCAGCGGCCGAGCTTGGTGAGACGGGGCTTGTTGCAGGCGATGTGATAGAAAAGCTTCCCTATGCCATAAAAGGTCTCTATGACGGAGTACAGTAATATAGTTTGTAAAAAGGATGTATAAAAGTATGGAACATAATAGCAGAGCATGGGCTGAAATAAACCTTGATGCAATAGAAAATAACATAAAGAATATTCGCAGATATGTCAGTCCCTCGGCAAAAATACTTGGCGTTGTAAAGGCAGATGCGTATGGCCACGGATGCTTTGAAACTGCACGCACTCTTTTGGAAAACGGAGCGGATGCTCTGGCGGTTGCCTGTATAGATGAGGCAATCCAGCTAAGATGTTGCGGAATAAATTGCTCTGTTTTGATTTTGGGGCACAGCGATATAAAGGATGCCGAAACCATTATTGAAAATGACGTTATCTCTGCCTGCTATGAGTTTTCGCTTGCAGAGGCATTGTCAAAAGCGGCACAGCATCTGGGTAAGACGGCCAAAATTCATATTAAGATTGATACAGGGATGGGGCGCATAGGATACAGATACGCAGGAGATGAAGATGTAAAAAAGAAAACTCTTGAGGAAATCACCAGGATTGCAGCTCTTCCTTCTGTTGAAATAGAGGGAATATTTACCCATTTTTCTGTTGCCGATGAAAATGATGATGAGTACACAATTTTGCAGTTTGACAGATTTTGCGAGGTATGCGAAAAGCTCAGCGAAAGAGGCATAAATATTAAAATAAGACATTGTTGCAACAGTGCAGCGCTTATTCGTTTCCCACATATGCATCTTGATATGGTCAGACCCGGGATTATACTCTATGGTCACAGTCCGTCATCCTTTGTGGATATTAGCGGGCTTGGACTGATTCCGGCAATGAATTTTAAAGCGAAGATAACAAACCTTAAAACAGTTGAGACAGGAAGCGGAATAAGCTACGGCAAGCATTTTATAGTGGATAAGCCGAGCAGAATTGCGACAATTCCTATCGGATATGCCGATGGATATTCAAGAATATTATCTGAGAAAGCTCAGGTAATTACAGACGGAAAATTGTGTGATATTGTCGGAAATATTTGTATGGATCAATGTATGATTGATGTCACCAATGTAAATACTATTAATATCGGCGACGAAGTCATTTTGTTCGGCAGAGGTGATAATATAGAATTACCGGTAGAGAGCCTTGCCGAAAAAATGGGGACTATCAATTATGAAATCCTTTGCATGATTGGCAAGAGGATCCCCAGGGTTTATCTTAAGGGTGGGGCTTTGCAAAACACCCACAACTATCTTTTGGATTCGCCCGCATGGGATTGATGTCAGATTATACCGACTGTACATAATTACAAGTTCGTTCGCCGCAAGGAGTGTCCTTTGATTATGTACCAAAACAAGTCAGGTTGCGTATAATACAGAGAGAGCAAAGGACACAATTTAACTTGCGGAGCGTGAATAATTTGGTAGTAAAAAGAGGAGATATATATTACGCAGATTTAAGCCCGGTTGTCGGCTCTGAGCAGGGCGGCGTGCGACCGGTATTGATTATTCAGAATGATATTGGCAACAGATACAGCCCGACTGTGATTGCGACAGCGATTACCTCGCAGATGAATAAGGCAAAGATGCCGACCCATATAGAAATAGATGCGGGCGGATTTGGACTGTCAAAAGACTCGGTTGTTTTAGCCGAGCAGATAAGGACAATTGATAAGAGGAGACTAAAGGAAAAAATAGGGCATATCGACGGAAACCTGATGGATAAAGTCAATGAAGCCCTTGAAATATCCTTCGGTTTGACTTAAAATAAAAACAGATAATGATTAAACTTTTATATACTTAAGGAGGCTTACTATGAAAAAACGTAAATTTTTAAAAATGGGAATAATTCTCGGTTTGTGCATTGTAATTGCAAGCACAGTAATTGTATTTTCTGAGCCGGGTGGCACGGATGATCCGGTGGTAACAAAGAGTTATATAGTTGACAAGGTTATACCCGAGATTAAAGCATATATTGATCAGCAGCTTGGAATTATTCCGTCGGACGGAAGTGTAACGGCGAGCCCTGTCAGCTTTGATGTTGTGAGCGTAAGCAAAGGCCAGAGCCTGATAGGAGAGGCCGGAACAGAGCTTATTCTTCGTATGGGCAAGGGAACAATAATTGCCACCCAAAAGGGAGGAATTGCGGACACAACAGCCGGCTATGATTTAGCCAACGGAACGGCGATGCCATCCAATCATTTGTTGATTATCCCTGTTGCAGACGGAAGAGGGTTTATGGCAAGCGAGAATGTTCTTGTAATGGTAAAGGGCGGATACACAATTAAGTAATAAAAAGGCCAATGTCTTTTAGACATTGGCTTTTTGTTATAATCCTAAAATCCAGGTTGAGATATTAAAGAAAATCAAAACCGAGCAAGTATCAAGAATAGTAGAAAGCAGTGGCGCCGCCATAAGGGCGGGGTCGATTTTAACCTTCTTTGCAAGCATAGGAAGTATACAACCAAGACACTTTGCAAGCAGAACTGTTCCGATAAGGCTAAGCCCTGAAACAATAGCGAGCTTTGAAATTGGTATCTGACTGAGAACCTCCTGATTGTTGTGGTACATTATAAAAACTCTCAGGGCGTTTACAAGTGCAAGGACGGTGCCTGTCACAAGAGAAATTCTGCATTCCTTAAATAATACCCTGAAAAAGTCTTTGAATTTGATTTCATCAAGGGCAAGTCCGCGTATGACCATTGTGGAGCTTTGAGAGCCGCAGTTTCCGCCTGTGCCCATTAGCATTGGAACGAAGGCAACCAGGATGGGAATACTTATAAAGGCGCTTTCGTAATGCTGAATAATACTGCCGGTTATGGTAGCAGAAAGCATAAGAAACAATAGCCAGGATATACGGTTTTTGGCGTGTGTAAGGGCAGAGGTCTTAAGATAGCTCTCCTCACTTGGCATAATAGCCGCCATCTTGGCAATATCCTCGGTGTTCTCTTCCTGAATGACATCAATAGCATCATCGACGGTGACGATACCCACAAGACGATTTTCTGCATCAACCACCGGCATTGCAAGGAAGTCGTATTTATCAAACATTCTGGCAACATTTTCTTTGTCGTCAAGTGTGTTGACATAGATAATGTTTGTCTCCATTATGTCTTCGATTACTGCAGAGCTGTCTGCAAGCAAAAGCTCTTTTACAGAGAGAATACCAATCAGTTGACGTGATGCATCTGTAACATAACAGGTGTAAATAGTCTCCTTATCAACGCCTGTCCTTCTTATGCGGTCAAAGGATTGGGCAACGGTCATATGTTTTTTAAGGTCGACATACTCTGTTGTCATTATGCTGCCTGCACTGTCTTTGGGATACTTTAAAAGATCGTTTATGCTTTTGCGCATTTCAGGGTCTGCGTGCTTTAAAATACGCTTTACAACAACGGCGGGCATCTCTTCTACAAGGTCAACGGCGTCATCGACATAGAGTTCATTGATGACCTCGCTAAGCTCTCTGTCAGAAAATGCCGAAATTAAAATTTCCTGTTCGTCAGGGTCCATCTCAACAAAGGTTTCTGTGGCGAGCTCCTTTGGGAGAATTCTGAACAAAAGGGGCAATTCTCCTTCGGGTACTTCGCTAAAAAGGATGGCGATATCCGCAGGATTGATGTCTACAAGCATATTTCGGACCAGTCCATACTTCTTCTCTTGAATAAGCTCTTCAAGCTTCTCAATGAACTGTTCTTCTCTGATTTCTTCTTCCATGCGATCACCCCTTACTTGTTATTCTAGGTATTATACCACAGATTTTAAAAATAATCAACCCGCAAGTTTCCATAAAAAATGCACAGTTTCGCAGAAACTGTGCAAATATGTTTTTATATAATTCCGTAAAACCTTTTGGCATTTTCTGTTGTTATGGCTGCAACATCATCAAAGGTCATCCCTTTTATCTCGGCAATTTTTCTTGCAACATACTCCACATAGCCGCTAAAGTTTCTTTCACCTCTGTGAGGCTCGGGTGCCATATAGGGACAATCAGTTTCAATCATTAAACGCTCGATAGGTATTTCGGCGCAAGCTTCAATGGCACGGCGTGCGTTTTTAAATGTCAGAACCCCTGTGAAAGAAATCATCATGCCAAGCTTTAAGATTTCCTTTGCAGTTTCGGCACTGCCCGAGTAGCAATGGACTACGCCGTTTGAGATGTTATGCTCTTTTAAAATCTCAAGGCATTCGCCCTTTGACTCTCTGTCGTGGATAACGACAGGCATATTAAGCTCGGTTGCGAGCTCAAGTTGACGGACAAACCATTTCCTCTGTATTTCGGGACATGTACCGTCCTCGTAGTGATAGTCAAGCCCGATTTCGCCAATGGCTTTCACCTTTGGATGCTTTGAGAGTTTTCTCAGTGTGTCGATGTCAGCCTCTGTCATATTTCCGACCTCGTGGGGATGCACTCCGACGGTTGCATATATAAAGTCGTATTTTTCGGCAAGGGCAATACTGTCATGGCTTCCCTGCATATCCGCACCGATGTTTACAACATAGCTGACACCATGGTCTTTAAGGCTGATTATCGCCTCATCTCTGTCGGCGTCAAATTGACTGTCGTCAAAATGGGCGTGTGTATCAAATAACATAAAATTTCTCCTGAGTGTATTATTTTACAATTTCTGCAATATCCTGTCTTATTGCCAATTTCAGGATCTCTGCCTCGGCAAGGTCTTTGCCTCTGAGCAGACAGTAAAGTTTTATTTTGGGCTCTGTGCCCGACGGACGGACAATAAAGTTGTTGCCATCCTCAAGCTCTAAATAAATTACATTAGACGCAGGAAGAAGAATTTTCTCTGTTTCACCGCTTATGATGTCTGTGCGCAAGGATGTCTTGTAATCCCTGACGGCCAGAACTTTCTTGCCTGCAATGGTTTTTGGCGTGTTGCTACGCATAGTGTCCATAATTGAGCTTATTTTAGACGCTCCGTCCTTACCCTCAAAGGTAACGGATTCTACATATTCAAGGTAGTAGCCGTATTTTTTGTAGATGTTCTCCATCTGCTCGGCAAGAGAGATGCCCTTGTCGTGATAGTAAAGTGTCATCTCGGCTATAAGCATGGTTGCAACAACGGCGTCCTTGTCTCTTGCGTAGGTACCCTTGAGGTAGCCGTAGCTTTCCTCAAAGCCGAGAATATATGTGCCGATGCCTGTCTCCTCAGACTCTTTTATCTTTTCGCCGATAAATTTAAAGCCTGTGAGGACCTCTTTCATTTCGATGCCGTAAGCATCACAGATAGACTTTACAAGATTGGTGGTAACTATTGTCTTTACAATATATCCGTCCGATGAAAGCTCTCCGCGCTCGCTGAGGGAGGAGAGGATGTATTCGCAAAGAAGCGCGCCTACCTGATTGCCTGTAAAGGTGTTGTATTCGCCGTCTTTGTTTTTTACGATTATACCCACTCTGTCGGCATCGGGGTCGGTACCGATTATAAGGTCGGCACCACATTCCTTTGCGTACCCGATAGCAAGCTCAAAGCCCTCTTTGTTCTCAGGGTTTGGGGATGCAACGGTCGGGAAGTTGCCGTCGGGCAGCTCCTGTTCTTTTACAACCACAACATCGCTGAAACCTATGCGGTCAAGTATCTTGCGGACAGGCTTGTTGCCGCTGCCGTGGAATGGTGTATACACAAACTTAAGTGTGCCACCCTTTTCGCGGACAAGCTCAGGATTGATGCACTGTGCCTGAACGCAATCAAGGTATGCATCTTCAACATCGTCGCCCATAAGCTCGATTTTGCCGCTCTTTACTGCCGCGTCAAAGTCGCAGGTTTTTACGCCGCTGAAGATGTCTGTCTTGTCGATTTCTTCAAGAACAATTGATGCAAGCTCGGGGTTAAGCTGAGCGCCGTCTGCCCCATAAACCTTGTAGCCGTTGTATTTTGCAGGGTTGTGACTGGCGGTTATAACTATGCCCGCAGTTGTGTTCTTGTAGCGGATAGCAAAAGACAACTCAGGTACGGGCTTTAATTCTTCAAAAAGATATACCTTTATCCCATTTGCGGCAAGAATTGCGGCAGCGGTCTTTGCAAATTCGTCAGATTTTATACGACTGTCATAGGCGATGGCTACGCTCAGGGCTGCACCCTCTGGGTTTGTCTTAATAAGCTGATTTGCAAGACCCTGAGTTGCCTGACCTACGACGTAGGAGTTCATACGGTTGGGGCCTGCGCCGATTATACCACGAAGACCTGCAGTACCAAACTCTAAAGTTCTGTAAAAACGTTCCTCAATTTCTTTTTCGTTGTCTTTTATAGCTTCAAGCTCGGCAACTGTTGCCGCGTCCGCATATTTTAACCATCTCTCGTATTCCTGTTTGTAGTTCATTAGTGACCTCCTGTTTTTATATTTATCATATAATTTGTTACCCATTGGGCTAAAGACAATCCCTCAGTCTTTTGCTTCGCAAAATCCAGCTCCATTTACACAAGGGAGCCGAATATAAGTCTTTTATGGAAGCAAAGGTGTGGTGTTTTGTTCATACACCTATTATACTATTAATCTTGTCCAAATACAACCCTAATAGAGGAAATTTTTTCAAAAGTAAGTGTAATTTAGGAGTTTTTAATCAGTTTGCCGCAGACATATCAAAAAAATGATTTGAAATTATAAAATATTTGTAAATTTACTTGTAATGAAGAAAGAATTGTGTTATTATAATAGAATGATTAAATCCACATATAAGGAATGATTTTACTTATGAAAGAGAATTTAAAAAAGATAAAAATTGATGCCGAAGCGGCACTGAGCGAGGCAACATCTCTTGATGCCCTTGAGGAGCTGAGAGTCAGGTTCCTCGGCAAAAAGGGTGAGCTTACTTCTGTTATGAAGGGCATGGGTGGCTTGTCTGCAGAGGAGAGACCTGTTGTGGGTCAGCTTGCAAACGAGGTACGCAGCTTTATCGAGGGTGCAATAGACGAGAAAAAGTCAGCTCTTGCATCTGAGGCGGCTGAGAAGAAAATTCTTGCTGAGACAATTGACGTGACAATCCCCGGAAACAGACAGAAGAAGGGTAAGACACATCCGCTTACAACGGTTTTAAACGATTTGAACGATATATTTATCGGTATGGGCTTTACAATTGCTGAGGGACCTGAGGTTGAGCTTGACTATTATAACTTTGAGGCACTCAACATCCCGAAAGACCATCCTGCACGTGACACACAGGATACATTTTACATAAACGACAATGTGGTTTTGCGTACACAGACATCACCTGTCCAGGTGCGTGTAATGGAGAATCAAAAACCACCAATTCGGATAATTTCACCGGGAAGAGTGTACAGAAGCGACGCCGTTGATGCGACACACTCACCTGTTTTTCATCAGGTTGAGGGTCTTGTTATAGACAAGGGAATCACAATGGCAGACCTTAAGGGTACACTTGAAGTATTTGCCCGCAAGCTCTATGGCGAAAACACAAGACTTCGTTTCCGCCCCCATCATTTCCCGTTTACCGAGCCAAGTGCAGAGGTTGATATATCCTGTTTCAACTGTGGCGGCGAGGGATGTAACATCTGTAAGGGCGAGGGATGGATTGAGATACTCGGCTGCGGTATGGTTCACCCCAAGGTTTTAAAGAATTGCGGAATTGACCCTGACGAATATTCAGGCTTTGCCTTTGGTATCGGACTTGAGCGCGTTACAATGTTCCGCTACGATATCAAGGATTTGCGTATGTACTATGAAAACGATGTTCGTTTTCTCGGTCAGTTTTAATTAGACGGGGGTATTAAAGATGAAGTTACCATTATCATGGCTTAAAGATTATATGAACACAGACGGCATCGAGAATGCCGAATATATGCACAAAATGACTATGTCCGGCTCTATTGTCGAGGGTATCGACAATCCGGCAGAGGAATTTAAAAATGTGGTTACAGGCAAAATCCTGAGTGTTGAGAAGCATCCTGATGCAGACAAGCTTGTTGTTTGTCAGGTGGATGTTGCAGAGGGAGAGCCTATACAGATTGTAACTGGTGCACCCAATGTTTTTGAAGGTGCAATCGTGCCTGTTGCAAAGCATAAGAGCACCCTTCCAGGTGGAGTTAAGATTACCAAAGGTAAGCTCCGCGGAGTTGAGAGCTTTGGCATGATGTGCTCAACTGACGAGCTTGGTATTTCCGAAGAGAGAGCCACAGGAATTTTGATTTTGCCCGAGGACACAAAAATCGGTCAGGATATAACCGAGACTCTTGGCCTTAATGAAAGTGTTGCAGAGTTTGAGATTACCTCAAACCGCCCTGATTGTATGAGCATAATAGGTCTTGCGCGCGAGACTGCGGCAACCTTTGGCCGCCCAATCAGTATTCCTGTGCCAAAGGCTGAGGGTAACAGCGAAAATGCTGCTGATTATGCATCGGTTGAGATAGAGAACACAGAGCTTTGCAGCCGCTTTATCGGCAGAGTTGTAAAGAATGTTAAAATCGGTCCGTCTCCTGAGTGGATGCAGAAAAGACTTAAAGGTTGTGGCATAAGAGCCATAAACAATGTTGTAGACATTACCAACTATGTTATGCTTGAATACGGACAGCCCATGCACGCATACGACCTTGACAATGTTGAGGGTAAAAAGATAATTGTAAGAAACGCAAAGAAGGATGAGCAGCTTGAAACTCTTGACGACCAGCCAAGAACATTGAACGAGCAGATGATTGTAATTTCTGATGCAAAGCGTGCCATCGGTGTTGCAGGTGTAATGGGTGGTGCAAACTCAGAGGTTACAGAGGGTACAACCACAGTTTTCTTTGAATCAGCCTGCTTTAACGGCGGTATGGTAAGAAGAGGCGCAAAAGCACTTGGTATGAGGACCGATGCATCGGCGCCTTTTGAAAAAGGTCTTGACAGTGAAAACTGTATGCCATCTATCAATCGTGCGTGTCAGCTTATGGAAGAGCTTGGCGCAGGAGAGGTTGTAGGCGGAGTTATAGATGTTTATCCCGAGCCAAAGGTACAGACAGTTCTGCCCTTTGAGCCTGAAAAGATGAACAAGTTTCTCGGAATGGAGATTCCCGAGAGCGAGATGGTAGAGATGCTTGAGCGTCTTGATTTCAAGGTGGAGGGTGGCAAGGTGTATGTACCAACCTTCCGCGGTGATATTGAGGCTATGGCAGACGTTGCAGAGGAAGTTGCAAGAATTTACGGCTATGACAGAATTCCAAGCACAATGATGAAGAGCGATGTGTCTGTCGGCGGTAAGACAAGACGCCAGAAGCTTGAGGATGCTATCCGCACAGAGCTTACTGCATCGGGACTTTTCGAGATTATAACATACTCATTTATCGACCCTAAGGAGAATGAACTTGTAAATATTCCCGAGGGGGATAAGAGATACGATTTTGTTCGCATAACCAACCCTCTTGGAGAGGAAAACAGTGTTATGAGAACAGACCTTACATCATCTATGATGAAGACTCTTCGTACCAACTACACAAGAAGAAACCCCGAGGCAGCTCTCTTTGAGCTTGGCACGATATTTACGCCGATTGAGGGAGAGCAGTTGCCCCTTGAGACAAAGAGTCTTGCCCTTGGTATGTATGGTGACTATGATTTTTATGACATCAAAGGCATCGTTGAGCAGATGCTTGAGAGAGTTGGAATTACAGATTTTGATTTTGAAGTATGTAAGACCAGTCCCACTTTCCACGCAGGCCGTTGCGCAGAGGTAATGATTGGCGGCAAAAAGCTTGGTGTTATAGGACAGATTCATCCATCTGTCTGTGATAATTTCAAGATTGATGCAGAGGTATATGCGGCAATCCTTGATTTTGAGCTTATTGCAGAAAAGCACAAGCCCGAGCGTCATTATACTGCACTTCCTAAGTTCCCTGCGGTTACCCGAGATATTGCGGTGACTGTATGTAAGTCGGTTCCTGTGGGCGACATTGTAAAGGTTATAAAGGCACAGAAGTCGGATATAATAGAGGATTATAAGTTGTTTGACATATATGAGGGTACGCAGGTTGGAGAGGACAAGAAGAGCGTTGCTTATTCGCTTACTTTCCGCAGTGCGGACAGAACATTAACAGACGATGATGTAAATCCCGTAGTTGAAAAAATACTTGCAGAACTTGAGTCAAAACTTGGGGCACAACTTAGATAAGTCATAAAATATATAGAAAGGCGCAGGTGACAGATTATGGATTTTGGCAAGAATAATAATTTTGAAAATACTGTAAAATTCAATGTAAATGTTGACCATCCCATGAAGCCGGGAGAAATCCTGATACGGGTGCATGATGCATTGGTGGAGAAGGGTTACAATCCGATAAATCAGATTGTCGGATATATCTTATCAGGTGACCCATCCTATATTACCTCTCACAATAGCGCGAGAAGTCTTATCCGTAAGCTGGAGAGGGACGAGATTTTAGAAGAGCTTGTCACTTTTTATGTTGAAAATTCAAAACATTAAAAAAATCCCGATATGCTATGCATATCGGGACTTTTTTAATGTTCCACCGCTTTGTTTGCAATCTCTATGGCCTTTGTTACCATATTTCCGCAATCTCTTGATGAAACTCCGCCAAAGCCTTCTCTCTCTACGATGTCGTATACGCCAAGTTCTCTGGCGACCTCCATCTTTAAAGCCTCTGACATTTTATTTTTATGACTGCTCATATTTCACCTCGTGATTGATATGCCAAAAAGAGTATTTTCTTTTGGACAAGTCTTTCTTTAGCAAATTGACGTCATTGACAAAGAGAATTTCTCGTCGTCTGAGTCTAGTATATGTCAAAGTGTAATAAATATCAGAGGTAATTTTTGAAAATAAAGTCGAAATTTAGTCACAGTTTATAACAAAATTTCCATTATTATATTTTAAAGAGCTGTTGTAAAAAGAGGTAATTGCACCTATAAGATAATCTGTGTCTTTTGCACCTGCAGTCTCGTATGCAGAGTGCATAGATAATTGTGCAATACCTATATCGACAGTGTTTACAGAAGTTTTTTCTGTCGCTATATTCCCGAGAGTAGAGCCGCCTGAAATGTCGCTTCTGTTGGCATAAACCTGGTGGGGAATATTTGCCCTGTCACAGATGGTTTTAAAGATTGCCTCGGATACTGCGTCGGTTGTATATCTCTGGGATGCATTGTATTTTATTACAACACCTTTATTCATTGTCGGATAGTTTGTCTCGTCGGAAGCATCCTTGCGATTTGGGTGCAAGGCGTGGGCGTTGTCGGCAGATACCATAAAGGAGTTTGCAAGACTGCAGAGATGCTTTTGGTAATCTTTGCCGCAACAGGTGCTTATGCGATGCAGGGTTGATGACAGAAAGTCAGCTTTTGCACCCTGCTTTGTTCCACTGCCTACCTCCTCGTTATCAAAGACGCAGAAAACCTGTGCTGTATTTGAGTCGTTGCCTGCAAGAAAACCGTTCAAAAGCGCATACACACATTGTAAATCATCAAGGCGGGGCGCAGAGATGAACTCATTGTCAGGTCCCCATATGATGCCTTTTTCTTTATTATAAAGCATCAGGTCTGTGCCCATAATACAATTTTCATTAACGCCTGCGGCAGAGGCGATTTCTTTTATAAATAATGTGCCTGATTCTGCAAGGGCATAAAGAGGCGGCATATCTCTTTTGATGTTTATATCGCTACTGTTCTTCGCAGAGTCAATGTGTGGTGCAAGGGATGGAATAACAACCGTGCTCTGGTTTAAGTTTACAAGGCGTGTTTCAAGCCCCTTATCTGTTTTGACAATAACTCTGCCCGAGACTGACAAGGGTCTGTCAAGCCATGTGCCAAGGCTTGCGCTGCCGTAGGCTTCGGTGCTGAGTCTTATATAATTGCCGTCTTCCAAAGTTGGGATTGACTTGATTTTAAAGGACGGAGACTCGCCGTGGGCGGCAGAAATCATAAAGCCGTCAAAGTCAGACTTTGGAATTTTAAATGCAATAATTGATGACAAATTTCGCGTAACATAATATTTGCCATCGGGAGAGAGACCCCATTCTTCGCCCTCTTCGAGGGGAATAAAGCCGTTTGCCCTGAGCTCTTTTGCTATTTCGTCGGTTGTGTGCCATGCGTCGGTGCAGCTGTTTATAAATTCAAGAATATCTTTCATTTTTTTCTCCTTAAATCAGATTGTGTATTATAAAAGGTTGGTGCAAACCAACCTTTTGAACTACTTACTCTATTGGGTTGCCCTCTTTGTCAAACAAGGGAAGTGGTGAGAGGTATATAATATCGTCGCGCCTTGTGGCATCGCCCTCTGCAAGGACCGTCATCTTTCCGACAATAATGCCGCCTACCTCTTTGACAAGGGTTTCAAGGGCATAAAGAGATTCGCCTGTGCTTATTACATCGTCAACAATCAGGACTCTCTTGCCATTCATTGCATTTCTTTCCTTTTCGCCAAGGCAGAGAGTTTGCTCTTTCTCGGTTGTTATGGAATTTACCTTTGTGGTATAAACGTTTTGCATATAAAGCTTTGGACCTTTGCGTGCAACAATATAGTTGTTCTGACCCGACTGCCGAGCCATCTCGTAAAGCAGAGGAATGCCCTTGCTCTCTGCGGTAATCATAATATCATATTCCGGTGCAAGCTCTAAAAGTGCTTTTGCAGAAGCGGTTGTAATTTCAACATCACCAAACATAACGAAGGCGCCGATATATAAATCATCTGTCACTCTGCAAAGGGGAAGATCTCGCTTAATACCTGCGATTTCTATGGGATAAAATTCTTTCATTTATAACACCTCGTAGAAAAATTTTCAAATATATTTTAAACCATTAAAAGAAAAGTGTCAAGTCGGGGATGTTTTATTCTGCAATCTTATTATTAACAAAAATCCGAATAATTTTATAATCAGGGAAAAAACTATATACAAAAAATATTTGAGGTATAAGATGAGATTCCTGAAAAAATACACAAAGCATATTTTAATAGGTTTAGTCGGTGGTGTGCTCAACGGGCTTTTTGGTGCAGGAGGCGGCAGCATTGTCGTTCCGGCTATGGAACTTTTCTTAAAAATTGACGATAAAAAATCTCACGCTACGGCAATTTTGATTATACTTGTTATGTCAATAGTCAGCTCAATTTTCTATATACGAGACGGATTTTTTGATTTTGGGTTATGGTTACCTGTCACGATTGGAGGAGTTTTTGGCGGAATGGTTGGTGCAAAGGTTCTTTCTAAAATTTCAGGCAGATGGCTTAAGATAATTTTTGGCGGTGTGATAATAGTTACGGCTTTTAAAATGGTATTTTGATAAGGGTGAGAATGTATGATTTCTGTTATAATTGGGTTTTTAAGCGGTATAATCAGTGGAATGGGTATAGGCGGCGGAGCTATTTTAATTCCTGCTCTTATTATGACCTATGGAATTGAACAAAAGCTGGCGCAGGGGATAAATCTTGTCTACTTTTTGCCGACGGCAATATTTGCACTTATTGTACACATAAAAAATAAAAATGTAGACATTAAAACAGCGGCAGTTATTGGTGCTTGCGGAATTATCGGGGCTATTGCCGGTGCATTTTTTGCTATGCAAACAGGCAGTGAAATGCTTAGAAAAATGTTTGGAATTTTTTTAGGGTTAATAGGAATCAGAGAGGTATACAAAGGTATAAGACAAAAAAGTGAATGAGCCATTTATATGGCTCATTCATACAAAGGCTATATCAATATAGGTTGCAGCTGCCGTCCGCCAAGGGCGGCTTTTATTGTGGGCAGAATAAGATTAAAGTCTGCAACCAGAGAGTTTTCTTTTTCATAGCAATCGTCCTGCCCGAATGGGACCATATAAATATGCTTTCTTGCAAGCAGTTTGCCAATATTTGCTGCGTTTGCGCCAAGTCCGTCGTTGGTGGAAATTGCAATAATCACAGGTCTGTTATTGCGAAGATGTGATTTTGCGGCAAGGGTAACGGTTGTGTCTGCGATACCTGTCGCAAGCTTTGCTATGGTGTTCCCTGTGCAGGGTGCGACAACCAGAACATCGAGGAGTTTCTTTGGACCGATTGGCTCTGCCTCGGCAATGGTGCATATAGCCTTGTTTTTGGTAATAGTTTCAACATTATTAATAAAATCTTTGGCAGTACCAAACCTTGTGTCAGTTATAACGCTGTTATTTGAAAAAAGCGGAATTACATTTACTCCGGCAGAAGAAAGATTCTCAAGAGCCGGCAAGACCTTTGAAAAGGTACAGTAGGAGCCTGTAAGAGCGAAGCCTACTGTAATTTCGTTATCCATTATCTTACACCTCCAATTCCTCCAGTATATTTATCAATGTGTCTTTTATAATCTGTCCTGCGGTAAGGGGTGCAACCTTTCCCGGCAGGGAAAGCGCCCATATAACCTGCCTGTCAAGCTCTTTTGCTATATCAAAGTCCACACCGCCGGGCTTTGAGGCAAGGTCGATGATGAGGACATCCTCCTTTGTTTTGGATAAAGCATTAAAATCCAGAACCTTATGCGGGACAGTGTTGAAAACAATATCAAAGTCACAGATATTGTTGTCTATGGCTGAGGTATGAAGAGAATCAATGCCGTTTGCAGAAATAAGAGCAAGGTCACTATGTCTTCTGGCTGTTGCGGTAACCTTTGCACCAAGAGCCTTTAAGTCCGATGAGAGGATTTTTCCTATTCTGCCGTAACCTATTACAAGGCAACGGCTGTTGTTTAGCGTAAATGGAGTGTTTGCCATTGCTATTTCAAGGGCACCCTCTGCAGTTGGGATAGCATTCATAATCGCCAATTCATCTCGCAGAGAGTAATCAAATGTGCGGATTCCAAGGGTCTGGGTCAAACTTTCGAGTTGCTTATCCACCTTGCCTGCAAAGATTACAGTATTTCTGTCTGCGTTTTCAATAACGTCTTTTACATAGATTGGCTTATCAAAAAGTGGGGAGTTTATTTTTTGTTTATCAAATGCTTTGCCCATATCCGTTGAATACGGAAGGGGCAGAACAATTACATCTGCTCCTGATACACAGGAGGACACCGAATCGGATAGACATACGTTGTCGGCAAAATTTTTATGTTCGTCAAAAAATCCGTAGACCTTTATATGAAAGCCGCTTTTGGCGAGAGCTGATATAACATAAAGTTGTCTTAAATCTCCGCCTATAAATGAAAACGTCAGTAATTTTTTCAAATTAAACACCTCGTTATAATGTATGAAGAAAGGGTCAAATCGGTGAATGACAGAAAAATATTATAAATGGAGCGTATGACACGATATGACACTTTTGCTTAGTATATAATAATGTTGCAGACGAAAATAATAAAAAAAGGAGTGATATGATGTCATTATGGTATGATATCAAGAAAAAAAGTTATGCAACCGATGCAAAAGGCAACTGGATTAAATC
>JAZNCD010000057.1:0-3207 GCA_045587365.1 Clostridia bacterium | reverse complement strand
AACGATGACGGCACACTCACTGATATGAACGCTTATAGTCAAGGTAGCCACATGGTATTTGAAACCGACCATTTCAGCATTTATGTAATCGTTGATGTGAGTGAAAAATCAGAAGCTGACGAGCCTGAAACACCTGATACTCCTGATGTTCCTGCAGAACCGGATACATCCGATTGTAACTGTATCTGTCACAAGAAAGGCTTTATCTACGAAATTCTTGCAATTGTGTTCAAGTTTGTTTCAAAGCTCCTCGGTGTATTCCCTACCTGTGATTGCGGTATAGCTCACTATTAAAATTTCAAGGGGCTGTTGCACGAAAGTGAGACAGCCCCCACTTCATAACCCGAACAGAACATCGAAATGTTAAATTGTGGAAAATTTTGGTTTTCGCAAAAACAAGCACACAGCAAATCAAAGAGGCAATAAAATCCTCTTTAAAGCTGTGTGTTTTTCACCTTTTTTATGCTGCTTTTAACTCAAATAAATGCTGTTTGTTTCTACCACTTTGAGTTTTGTTGTGCAGTTTTTGTATGTTAAAAGCCATAGCCAAAATAAAGAATTGCATTTCTGTGTTTTCTGTGCCTCTTAAAATGAAGCGTCTGAAATTCATATCCTGCTTAATAACACCAAATGCTCCCTCAACCTGTATCGAACGGTTGACTCTTAAAAGTATACCTTCTTCACTTGTAATATTATTAAGAGATTCGTTGCTTAAGCCTTCAAAGTTCTTTGAAACTTTTATCGTTCGATAATCTTTTTCTGATTTGTGACATTGATTCCTGTACGGACAATTTTCACAACTATCATTTTGATATACTTTCTTTTCTATCAGATAACCGTTACCGCTTTTTTCATAATGTGATCCTGTGTGTTTTAATTCTTTTCCGTTAGGACATACGAAAAAGTCTTTATCTTTGTCATAATACAGATTTTCTACTCTGAATATATTTTCTTTGTATTTTTTTGTTTTGCTCTTTTCGTAATATTTTGGTTTTATGAAAGCCTTCTGATTGTTTTCTTTCAGATAAACATAATTCTCTTCACTTTCATATCCTGCATCAGCAATTATCTTGTCAACCTTGAACTTTGTTTTCTCTTTAAATCTTTCAAGAAATGGTACAAGTGTATTTACATCTGTAGGGTTAGGAAACAAAGCCAAACCGATAATGTATTCGCTTTCTACTCCTATCTGAACATTGTATCCCGGCTTTAATTGTCCGTTTTGCATATGATCATCCTTCATCCGCATAAAGGTTGCTGATATATCTGTTTTGGAATAGCTTTTTCTCTTTCCGCATATTCCTAATTGCCCGATATACTTCTTTTGTCTTTTGATGTATTCCTCTAATATCTCAAAATCCTTCTGTAACTGTGTTTTATGCTTTCCCTTGCCTTTTACAAATTCAATGTTTAAAAGCTCGGCTCTGATTTTCATTTCTTCAAGTATTTCGCAGCTTGTTATACTGTTCAAACCGTAACGAATTCTGATTGTTTCTGCAAACAAATCGGTTTTCTTTTCTAATTTTTCAAGGTGCTTCTTTACTGCTTTTGCCCATACAAATGTATACCTGTTTGCGTTTGCTTCTATTTTTGTTCCGTCTACAAACATATTTTCAAATGCTATTTCATTCATTGAGTAAAGCTTCATTACCAACTGATAAAACAGTTCTTCTATTACAGGACAAAGTCTTTTACTCATAAATCTGCTAATGGTACTGTGGTCGGGTACAGGCTCGTCCTGCAATATCCACATAAAGCATATATCTCTGCGACAAGCTTCTTCCAAGGCTCTTGTTGAATATATTCCTCTCATATATCCGTATACTAGTATTTCAAACATTGTTTCAGGTGATAAGCTTCTTCTTTTTCTGTCATATGCTTTATACAGATTTGTATAATCTAATTCATCACATATTTCAACTAAAAGTCGTACTGCATCATCCTCCGGTATCATTGCTTCAAAATTTATTGGTAAAAGTACTTGATTTCTCTTCTTCATAATCGTATAATTATCTCGCTTTCGTATGGTTTTTTCTAGCAATTAAATTATACTATGAAAGCAGCCACTGAGCAACCTTTTACGGTAACTCAGTGGCTTTATTTTTTTATTTAGGGGCTGCCTTACTGCAACAGCCTGCAGTCGGCGCCCGCTTAGCTTGCCAACAAAGATAAAACCCGACCAAACAAGTCGGGTTTATGTTCATCTTATTCTTCGTCACCACGTACTATTCTGTAGCTCTGTCTGAAATCCTGCTTGCCCCAGCCTCGTCTGACACCTTCGTCAAGAACGCCTTTGACAACCTCCATACCGGGCATAGAGAAGTTTTCTTCTTTTGCAATGTTATAGCAGATGTTGACATCCTTATCCATATTTTCCATTGAGAAAGCTGTAGTCCAATCCTCGTTCTTGAGGTTTTCCTTCTGAACTGCCATATAAGCGCACTGTGCGCCGCCGGCAGCAACCGCAGCAGCGAAGTTGTCAATTGAAATGCCGAGCTTCTGTGCAAGAAGAAGTGTTTCGTTAACGCCGTTTGAAATCTCAGCAACAAGAGTGTTGTGGCAGATTTTGGCTGCAAGTCCCTTTCCGTTTTCACCCATATAAATAATTGTGCATCCCATATATTCAAGAATAGGCTTTATCTTTTCAAAAAGTGCCTTGTCACAGCCTGCAAGCACACCGAGAGTTCCTTTTATAGCGTCCGCCTTGCTGCGCACAACGGGGCAATCTGCAAATTCTGCGCCTGTAGCCTTGACCGTATTTGCAACCTCAACAGAAACCGACGGTTCAATTGTGCTCATATCAATACAGATTTTGCTTTCGTTGAGGTAGGGGAGAAGCTTTGTGTACGTTTCCTTTACGTGCTTTCCTGTGGGTATCATTGTGATGATAATGTCTGATTTATCTGCAACTTCCTCATTTGTAGCGCAACCTACACAACCGAAAGAAACAAGCTTATCAATCTGACTTTGCTTGTGGTCGTTACAGTAAACCGTGTCGTTATGCTTTTTTACAATGTTTTCGCACATGGATTCACCCATTATGCCAAGACCTATAAAACCAATTTTCATTTTTTCTGACTCCTTAAATTCTTTGATTAGATTATATAATTCATAAAAATTCTTGTCAAGTTAAACTTATATATTTACACTTTGATTTTAAAGTGGTACAATAAGCAAAGATTATGCAACTATGAGGGTGATGTTATG
>JAZNCD010000056.1:0-4692 GCA_045587365.1 Clostridia bacterium | reverse complement strand
CTCAATACTGCTGCAAACAAGGCTCTTGCCCTTTCTAAGATTGAGCTTGCAAGCGGCACAAATCCGTCAATCGCACACATTGAAACGATTGGCGATGTAAACGGAACAGGCACAGTAGATGTCAACGATATTCAGGCGGCTTGGAACTGCTACAACTCAGACTCTAACGATGCACCTAAGGTAAACGAAAATATGGAGCTTTACCTCAGAGCAGATGTCGTAAGAGACAAGATAGTAAACCAAACCGATGTAAACGCTATTATCACTATGTACGACAAGGGAATCACAGGTGTCCAGACAGTATTGGCAACCTGCGATGCAGACGGTGCAACCTACAGCATTGGTGACCTTGTAAAATCAGAAAAAATTCAGGCAATCGGGCATAACTATGTATGGGCCGGTCTAGATGAATCCAACACAGTAAGCACTGTATGTTCAAACTGCAATCACGTTATGAGTACGGGTGAAGGTAATTTCTCAGGTATGGTATATCGCGAAACAACAGATGACCAGGGAAATATCAGAAAAGGTTACAAGGGTACTGCTACCGTTGAGACCGTTGAAGATATTATGTTCATCAACAAGCTTTCACAAGAAGGCTTGCTTTATCCCGTCGAAGGTCAGACGCTTACTATTGACATAAATGCAGACCTCGACTTAAATGGACAGATATGGCACACAATGAACGGCCAATGGATAAACATCAACGGAAACAATCACACTATTTACAACATTACCACCGCACAGGGCGCAAGCGGCAAGGGCGGATTTATCGGCTATGGCGGTGCTTGTAACATAAGTAACTTGACACTTGAAAACATTACAACTTCAGGTTGTCAGGTTGGTGCATTCTTTGGTGCAGGCGAAGGCGGAAGCCTTACAAACTGCACTCTCAAAGGCAATGTAAATATTACCTGGAAGCAAAACAACACAAGTGATTACGTTGAAAACTATGGCGCAATCGGCATTATTGCAGGATGCCATGCATATGGCGGCAACTACACAGTAACAATCGACGAAAATGCAACCATCAACATTGATGATAGTGAGTTCCACACAATAATTGATACTATTGGATATACAGCTGCATATGCACCATATGTTCAGTACACACTAGAAAATTCTCTTGTAACCAACATCACAGATAAGAGAAACATCTAATCAAACCACAAAGGGGCGGCTGGTCAGTCGCCCCTGAGTTTTACTTTTTCCGGAGGTACAACGGAACGACACGCAGGTCGTTCCCTAGAAGTATTGTCATTCTAAGCAATGCGAAGGATCTTTTATTCGGGAGTGAGCATAGGCCCTCCCCTACATTTAAAAATTAAATAGATTATTTACAAAGGAGGATAAACCATGAAGAAAATACTATCAATTCTGCTTGTCCTTATTCTTGCTCTCTCCTCCTCTGTTTTTGCTGCAGGAGATACACTCGACTTTGACCTCAGTGTCAACGGCGAAAACTCTGTAACAGTTCCAAGTGGCTCCACCATTACCGTGACTTTTACCATCACAAATCCGGCAGATACAGAGGAATACGACCTCAACAGTTTCCAGAACGAGATAAAGTATGACGAGAGCTTTTTTAAGTTTGTGGACAAATCCTTGAAGCTTACGCCCCCCGGGGCAAAGGGCGGACTTAAAGAAAAGTTTGCCGGCAAGCGCGTATATATGAACGACAGCGAAGCAACTTATGATAAAGAACAGGTTGTCGGCACTTTCTCCCTTAAAGTTATTGCAAGAAGCGGTAGCGCAAAGGTAGAAAGCACCGAGACACTTGCCTTTGACGAAAACGGCAGTGCATTCACCATCAACTGCACCGACCTCACTGTTACCATCGGAGATAATGACAACGACGGAGACGGTGGTGGCGGCGGTGGCGGTGGCGGCGCAGGTGGCTTTGGCGGCGGCACCGTAATCCCCAAATATACCAAAGATATTTTCGGCATTGAGCACCCATCTCATATATCATACATAAACGGCTATCCCGACGGCACCGTTAATCCTGACGGCAATATCACAAGAGAGGAAATTGCCGCAGTTCTGCACAGAGTTAAGGAATACGAAGAAACAAATGCAATCGGCAATGTCTTTCCCGATGTTACATCCGACAGATGGTCGGCAGACGAGATAGAAAAAATGGCAGATGAAAAAATTATCCTAGGATATCCTGACGGAGATTTCAAACCCGAGGGCAACCTTACAAGAGCCGAATTTGCCGCACTTGTTTACAGATTTGTAGGGCTCGGCGAAGAAGACAGCGACAATTATCTCTCAGACCTTTACGAAACACATTGGGCGTATAAAGAAATAAAAGCCCTGTGCGACGCGGGACTTGTTCAGGGCTATGAAGACGGAAGCTTCCGCCCCGAAAATAACATAACCCGTGCTGAGGTAATGACCGTGATTAACAAGATACTCGGCAGAAAGCCTATGGACTCTTATGTGAAAACATTAGACCTTAATCCTTACAGCGACCTTGATAAGGAACAATGGTATTACACCACGGTTTTGGAGGCAACAATTACTCACGATTATGTGCTGGATGTTGCAGGCTATGAATACAAATGGGAAGCTTTTGAATAGCACTTCCTCAAAAAAGGCATAAAAAAAGAAGTGACCCCCGATTACCTTTACCCCGTAATCGAAGGTCACTTCTCTTCGTTCTTGATCTCGTCCATATGATTAACCTCTCTTTCTTTGTCTACCCTTTGCCAATCAGCTGTTTTTCTTCTATCAATCTTTTCTTCTTTTCTCTATGCGAGACGCATCTGATATTTGCTGCCCTTGTGCAAAAGGTGAAATCCTGACTTTTTATGAAGATATTTTTAACCGGTCATTTTCTTCCTATATATAAATCTATTTCAATCTATTTCAATTTTTCTTCCTTACCGGTTTGCTTCCTCTTTCTTCTTAAAAAGTCTTATTTACTATTTCATTGGACTGTACCGCCTTTCTCTTTTCTTGACTTAATTGTATCACAAAAAATCAGCCTTTTCAATTGACAAAATATCAAAAAAGCGAATTTTGTTTTTGTTTAAAAAAGAGATTTTACGCGTATTTTTAAGATTTTTCTTTACAAACCCATACAAACTGTGTTATACTGAAAGGGTGGGCGAACGAAAAGCCGATGCATCTGCATCGGCTTTTTTGTTTAACATTCAAATTCTCTTGAGAGTAAATCTATCATTATCCCTGTGTTGAGCTCTATGGCATCAATGGGGTATACCTCTTTTATATATCCATTATAGAATTTATCCATAAAGAATTTGCCGACTTCTTCCTTTGTCCGCCCTTCTTTTAACATTAAGACAATTTCATCAGTGACCGAGACTGCACTTTTTCTTGCTCTTTCAAGATATAATTTTGTCGAATCCCTGTCAAGAATTCCATAATGCGGAACAAGAATATTTTCAATATCAAGACCCTCTACTCTTTCAATGGACTCCATAGCCATTTTGTATCCCACAAGATAAGACGGAACAACATCATCCACTCCATTAAAAACCCCAATAGTTTCGCATCCAAGGAGCAGTTTTTCCGCCCTGCAATAAAACCCTATTGAACATTTTGTGTGTCCGGGCAGATTAATTGCAACAAATTCCATATCCCCTGCTTTTATAACATCGCCGTCGCAGACAGGAATATCAACCTTAAGGTCGTCAATCAAATCCTCATAGAACTCTATGCCGCATTTTTTTGCAAACTTGTTATCAAGGTCGCGCATTACCGCTTTTGCCGTAGGCTTGGCAAAAATCTTTGCCGCATACTCCCCTGCCACAACCTTTGCATCGGGCCAATATTTAAGAGCATACACAGACCCAAGGGCGTGGTCATAATGAGAATGGGTAAGAAATATGTAGTCAAGTCTGCGTCCGCCAAGTATCTTCTTTATCTTATCCGCAACCGCATAGCCTGTAAAAGCAAAGCCCGAATCATACATTATGGCGGTCTCGCCATCGTCAATAAGAAATGCACTGTCCCCTTTATTAACTCTTACATCTGTAATTTTAATTTTGTTCATTTGCTTACTCCTCCGTTGTCGCTCTGATTTTCCATTCTGATTTATGTCTGTGCAATCACCTTTGTTCTTTTGCAACATTCTATATTTTATACAATCTACTCTCGGATGTCAACCTTTTCGTTACTTCAAATAGTGGGATGGAGACACTCCCGTTTTTTCTTTGAATTTTCTTGAAAAATAGTGAATTGACGAAAATCCGCACAACTCTGCAGTCTCTACATACACAGTGTTATAGAAATTGAGCTTTAAACGCAAAAGGGATGCAAACCTGTTGGTTTACATCCCTTTTTGTTACTCTTCTTCTACTGCTGCTGTCTGCGTGTTTACATTGTAGAAAAATCTCGAGTCAAATTTAAACTTTTTGTCATAGGTCATAAGACCGTTTCTCTCCTGCTCTACATCGTAAAGCTGAGTATAACAGAGCGCACACATCTTAGGGTTTTTCATAATTGTCTCGGTGAGATTTTTGTATCTCTCGAGGACCTCTTCCTCTGTTTTTGGTGCATCACCATAACCCCAGCTTGTTTCTCTGCCGCCACAAATATCGGCCTTTCATCATCTGCAATTATCTTCAGAAGCTCTTCATCGGTATACTTTTTTGCATCAGCCTTGAATATATCAGGTCTACCTGCGTGATGCACATCAAGCACCTGACAAAGCAGCTTGTT
>JAZNCD010000055.1:0-22155 GCA_045587365.1 Clostridia bacterium | reverse complement strand
CTCTCCGTCTATATCAACCTTAGCAACTCCTGCTGTAAAGGTGATGTGCTTGTCAATAGTGATTGCATTGAAGCTCTGTGCCTTGTTATATCCGCCGACCATAGTATCAAGGGCCTCATACCCTGTCAGTGTAGCAACACTACTGCTTGGTGTATGATATGTAACGATACCAACAGAACCCGGAACAAACCTTAGGGGATATGCATCAAATGAGTTCCAGAGTCTTTTTACATCCTTTGCAATTAATTTAAAGCTGCAAAGGGTACCATCAACGCCAATAAGATTGTCCTTCAAAGATGAATCCATAAATGTAAATGTTGTTGTGCCATCTGCGTATTTTGTTTCAATATCAGACGCCTTTCTAATAAGTACATTTCCGTCAAGGTCAAACTTTACATTTCCATTATCGTCGGTTACGATATCAAACTGCTCTGTATCATATTCAAAACTAAATGTAACGGCACAGATTTCGTCGCCGTATCTGTTTAGCACCGTTGCAGAGTTTCTTACATTAATATCAACAACGATTTCACCTGTGATGTCGTTCATGATATGCGGCTCAAAGTATAACTGAAGCTTTGGTGCTTCGTATCCCGCCGCAAAGATTGGCGTGATTTGGATTAACAGTAGTATTACTAATATAATAGGTATAAGTTTTTTCATAATATATTACCTCTCCGTTTTTAGGCTCCCTTAGAATTTGCTTTCGAACAATGTGCCGTACCCAAATCCTAGCCATCCCCTGCGGTAATGTTACCAAATTCGATTTGATTTACACAAGGGAGCCTTCTTCCCCCCTCCTTTAGGCAAGGAGGGCTTATCAAGGGAGGCATATTGTAGGGGACGGCGTCCTCGACGTCCCGTCATTGAATAGCCACTACATCAGCAGTAACTTTCTGCGCCAGGGGCTTCATATTCATACTTCCGCTTGCACTTCTGCTCCATAGATAATATTCTATCTTATATGTACCATCGGTTGGAATACGCGCAAAAATTCTTCCGCCGTCTACCGACACTGCACCTTCGAATACTGCAATATTGACAGGTGCTGCAAGCATCCCCGTCTCTGCATCATAAAGCTTTGCGATAATATATCCCGTACCCTCTGCAACGCCTGCCATCAAAGTACCTGTAATAACACCTTCTTCATCTATATACGCAACACTGTCAGCAAAAAGATAATCTTTTATCTGTGCCTCTGCTGCATCGCCTGCAGTACAGGTGTATTCATTAAAAGGCTGGTCATTAACCTTTGAAACTGCAACGACATTTGTATATGTATCATCAAAGCCTAATGTGATAATATCGTCTGATGCACCGAGTACATCAAAAACAATTTGTGCAACCGCCATTTTTCCGTCCTCGTCACAAACAGGCACAAAGCTTGTTTCCTTATCAAATGCAAGGACAATAACGTTATCATGATTTTCAGTAATCTGAAAAACATTAACATCATCAGTTCCGCTTAAATCAACAAACCACTGTGATACATCACCTGTGTCATATCTGTCTTCGCCAACAGGTACAAAATCAAGCTCTGTTGCATCAAAGGTGAGATGTGTCTCAAAAAGACCAATGGTTTTGTTTTCAGAAGCTTCATCCGACAGTCCTGTGAGATAAACCGTAGCCACGGCAACATCTCCGGGAACATATATATCTCTGTCAAATGTAACCTCAAGTCCTACATTGTTGTCAACTTGCGCGGAAACCGTGAAGATCCCGCATACAAGTGCCACGCATAAAGATATGCACAGCATTTTCATTATCAAAGTTTTCATTAATTAACCTCCCGGTCTATATTACCAAACAGTAATTTTACCACCGTTCGTCTGCCGCAAATAAAATAACGACAAAAAGAGGGTGTACCCCTCCCGCTGCATTGCAGCCTATTAACTAACATACTTTTTACCACATACAATATTATATCACGAATTGATTTTTATTCAAGTGTTTAAAGTTACAAATTTGTAATATTTTTTTGTGCATAATTACCAATCTGATGATTTGATAATAGGATAATATGTTGTAAAATAATGTATTTTTTTTCGTATTTCGCAAGACCCTGTTCCGCTTGCCGAGCCCAAGCGGTATTGTATATAAATGAAAGAAGTGCGATAAAATCGCACTTCTTTCGTTTATATCATATAGAGTTTTCAATAAGTAATGAATTATTATGAAGAAGCTCGGCTTCTTCTTCGCCTATTTCGTCATCAAACAATATTCGTGTACACCAATATATTTCACCATCTGTATTACCTAAAATTTCAGCAATCGTGGCATTGTTCCGCACATCCTTTACGCTCTCAATTATACCATCTGCTCTCTCGTCTGCCATTCCTACATAATTAAGGTGTGGTCTGTCAAGAATAAAGGCAGGATATGTGCCTGCACCGACCTCGACAGCAAATTTCTGAACTGTTGCCATTTGATACTCATTTGCCTGTTGTTCCAAGCTGGAAGTGTTGACAAGCAGATTTGCTTTACACTCCCCATCGCCATTTATGTCTTCAATAATTTTTGCAAGGTATTCTTCGATTTTGATCTCCTGTTCCAGAGAAATTGGCGATGCACCATAGTATGCAACCTCAATATCGTACTTTGGCGCATTTATCGAGCTTATTATTGTCAACAGCATGAGAATAAATACTGCAACTGCGACAATTGTGTGAACTTTATAATACTCCCAATAATGCTTTACTCTCTCCTGTAAAGGTAGTTCCCTTGCCATTTGTCTTGCTTCCATTGCTTGCTTGTCCATAACTCTTCTCCTTTTTACATTGATGTTGAAATCAAAGATTTCAACATCAATGTAAATTGAAACTATTTTTCTACTGCGACAATAACCCTTACTCTGCCGCCGTTTTGTGATGATTTATCGTAATAGGCTGATATTCTGTAACTATCCTTGTTTGATATCAAATCATTTAGTGCCATTACTGAATATTCTGCTGCTGGTACACTTGTTTTTTTATACACTGCGACCTTATCGCTTATTTTATGGGTTTCGTTGCCTGCTACAAGCTTATCGGCAGATATACTAGTGACATAGCCTGATACCGACAAAATCGGTGACATAATATCAGGATTAGCAATATTACCCGAAATCCTTACCGCCTCGCCTGTGCTGACACTAAAGATTTTGCTCGTAGTATATTTATTGCCGTCTACGATAAAGTCGATTTGTGCACGATGTTCATTTTTGCGCACTCCTGTTACAATACCATAGTTAAACACATCCCCTGTAACATTATCGAGTATCATACTGACAATCTCGCCCGAGGTGTTTTTATCTACATATATTATATCATCACTGTCAAGTGTTGCACCATCTATTCTTTGCGGAAAAGTTTTAACCCACGCAGATGACAGACTTGAGTCTTTTATTCCAATGTCTATAATCTCTATATTTGATGCAAGCTTGTGTGTGCCGATTTTTTTGCCCGACCAATTGACAGTACCGCTGATATTTTGCGTGTTTACTCTCCTTAGCCTTGCATATCCGTTTGTGAAAGATAGTTCAACAACAGAGTTTACACTCTCTTTATAATCGGTATCGGTAATATATTCGTAGGAGTTTCCGTCAGGCTGAACTATGGTTATATAATAATTTTTGTATGTGCTCAAATCACCGATTGTATATTCTTTTGTGCCTGTGCCTGTAAGGTAACCAACAACTCCATCTACAGCTGACGATGGACTGATTACGTCTGCGACCTTGTTGCTTCTGCCAAGCAAAAGGGTAACAGTGTCGCCATATTCAAAGCTGCCGCCCGAATATAGCTTGTTAAATGCTGCACTTCCCTCAATTTCATATTCTCTACCTGAGATTGTAACCGATGTTGGCACATCACGGCTTGGGGTGGCATTTTCGTAAATTCCTGTAACCTTACTGTCGTAGGCAAGAACAGTGTTTAAATCAGGCAGATAGTATACAACATCACAGTTTTGTATAGCAGCCTCTGTTACAGATACGCCGTTTCTGGTATATTTAACATCACTTGACAAATTCCACGTGGTTTTATAGCTTCCGCCGACGGATGTAACGGGACCGTTGACATTTCCCTTGCCATAGGTAACATAATCAACATCGCCGCTATTTGTCATACTTACCCTTATTCTGTCACCAAGTTCGAGTTGAGACTTAAGTGTGCCAAAGGTAGTCTTGTTTTTGCCCTTGTATGCCGCAGTATCGTCTTCTATATTAATCTGGCGTACGCTTCCGTTTTTATACGCCATTACCTTGTTGTCAAGCACAGAATAGACAATATATTCCTCTGCTTCCGCTACTGCACTGTCAGGTACAAAAGCAATCATCCGATTGTTTTCGTTGATGATTGCATCGCCCTTCATTCCTGTAACGGAAGCGTCGAAGCTGCTACTGATTTTATATGTTCCGCTTGTGGTAAACATCTCATCCGAGGCAATAGAGCTATCCTCACGGCTGCCGGCAACTATGGTAACATCCTCGATTATTTGCGAGTCAAAAACGGATATAAGCTCACTCTGCTGATTTTTCATCCTTGTTTTTAAGGTGTTGTAAACAAGTCTGCTTACCTGACGTCTGTTTATCATTTCACCGGCGTATGAGTTTATGCCGTCGGTCATATCAAGATTATCCGCAAGACCAATCTGTCCTGATGGCCACGCCGCACCAAAATCGGAGTTTTCGTAGCCGAGAACCTTGAGCATAATGGTGATTGCTTCTTCATAAAGAACAGTATCGTCAGGCTTGAATGTTCCGTCAGGGTAGCCTGTGACAATTCCGTTGGTAACGCCAACCCTTACATAGGGTGCCGCCCAATGCTTGTATGTAACATCAGGGAACGGCGAAATCGCAAGGTTTGTGGCAACACTGTTTTTAAAAGATGATGCCGCAACTGCAACTTTTACAAACTCCGCCCTTGAGACGTAATCATCAAGGCGCATATTTCCGTCAGGGTCGCCCGACATTATGCCAAGCTCTGACAAAAGACCCAAAACTCCATCCTCTGCGTCCTTTGAATACGCAACACCCTGGAAAACAAGTGTTGTCGCAAGCACACATATTATTATAAATAATGCAATTATTTTCTTCATTTTTATCACTCCCTGATTATTCGTGTCTAAGTGCGTCTATTGGGTTTAATCTTGCCGCGTTTCTTGCGGGTAAATACCCAAATGCTACACCTATTCCAACAGAAACGCCGAATGCAACGGCTATCGCTCCAATCGACGGAACCGCCGTAAGTCCAAGCAGATTACCGGCAAATATGGCTATAACCGACCCGACTATAATCCCAATTATTCCGCCGACACCGCTGACAGTTCCTGCCTCAATAACAAACTGCGACAGTATTGCACTTTTTTTGGCGCCAAGGGACTTCCTTATACCGATTTCTCTTGTACGCTCTGTAACGGACACAAGCATAATATTCATAATGCCTATTCCACCAACCAGCAATGATATTCCGGCAATACAAACAAGCAGCATTGTCATTGTATCCACCATATCCGTCGCCATATCGAGAACTTCACTCATACTTGACACGTTGTAGTAATTATCGTCACCGATGATTTCAAGCATTTTTGCATCGACTAAGTCTATCGCTTCTTCTACAACATCATCAGAGGCAGCCGTCACAATATATGAGCTTATATAGCTGCTTGATGCAAACCGAGTTGCAGTCGTGTAGGGAATATAAATGACATCATCACTGCTTCCGCTTTCGGAATCGGCTTTTTCTTCAAGAATGCCAACAACTGCATAGGGTATTCCATTAACTTTAATTGACCCACCTATTGCCTGAGTATTGCCAAAAAGTTCCTTCTGTATATATGTACCAATAACACAGCTTTTGGCGTTGGTCTGCATATCCATATAGTTTAAGAAACGCCCATTTGTAATGTTGAGCTTTTTCATATCGGCGTATTCTTCACTTACACCTGTAACACTTGTGTATATACTATCAGGGTCACCTGCAATCTTTACTGATGCCCGTGACAGAGAAACACTCGGAGATACGCCTGTTAATAATTCGGGGTTTTCGTCCCTGAGAGCGTATACATCCTCTTCGTACACGGTTCGGCTGCCGCCTCTGTTTTGAACAGATATGTTTATTGAGGTTGTGCCAAGCTCGTTAAAGGCATCAACCATCATTCCTGTCATACCATTCATCAGGCTGATAAGAATAATTACCGCCGCAACACCAACAATTATACCAAGCATGGTCAGAAAAGACCGCATTTTGTCGTACATTATATTGGACAAAGCCAGGAAAAATGATTTCTTTAAACTCATATTTTATCCTCCTCGTCCCCTGCGTGAGCAACTGTTGCAAACTTATTTATATCTGCATCGCCATCGTAAATTATTTTACCATCGTGAATTTTAATAACACGTTCTGCCTGAGCCGCAATTGTATTATCGTGGGTAATCAATACAATTGTATTACCCTCACTGTGTAGCTTTTTTAAAAATTCAAGTACATCCCTGCCTGTCTTCGAGTCAAGAGCGCCTGTGGGCTCGTCTGCAAGTATAATTGAGGGATCCCCTGCAAGCGCCCTTGCAATCGAAACTCTTTGCTGCTGACCGCCCGAGAGCTGCGACGGCATATTTATTGCCTTATCAGTAAGCCCTACTCTTTCAAGGGCAATCATTGCCCTCTCCGCCTGCTCTTTCTCCGAAAACCCTGCATACAAAAGCGGAAGCTCTACATTTTGTCTGACTGTTAATTTGGGTATCAGGTTATACTGCTGAAATATAAAACCAAGCTTTTTGTTGCGGATTTCAGCCTGCTCATCATCTGTCATTGTGCTTACGTCTATTCCGTCAAGCAGATATTGCCCCGAAGTCGGCACATCAAGACAACCAATTATATTCATACAAGTAGATTTCCCGCTACCTGATGGACCAACAATCGCCAAAAACTCTCCCTTTTTGACTTTCATTGAGATACCATCAATGGCGTGAACATCAGAATCACCCATTTTGTATATCTTGTATATGTCGCGAAATTCTATAAGATTATCCATTATCTCATACCTCCGCCTGTTCGGGTACCTCCCTGCATACCTCCCTGCATACCTCCGCCGGGCATTCTGCCACTCGACATACCTCCACCGGGCATTCCACCCATCATCCCCGGCATCATCATCGGTTGTTCGTTTCCTGTCGAAGGAGTCACATATACAATATCCCCCTCATTTAATCCGGATATAATCTCTACAAATCTATCATTGCTTATGCCGATTTTAACCTGAACTGTCTTAAAGCCCTCAGGTGCCATATCATTTTCCTCGGTTTTGGCTCCCTTTACATAAACTGTGTTGCCGCGGTTTATTGCATTTACAGGAACAACTAGTGTATTTTCCGCCTCTTTAACCGTTATCGTTGCTTCAATATTCATTCCCGGAAGAAGATTATCGTCAAAATCGGATATTCTGACCTTGACAGGATATGTCGTTACACCGTTTGTACCAATTGTACCATTTACACTTACATTTTCAACAATGCCCGAATAGTTTTTTCCCTCTACCGCGTCGGCAGTAATGACAACTTCCTGACCAACTTCAACCTTTTTAATATCAAGCTCGTCAACATCCAGCTGAAAACAAAGACTGCTCATATCATATATAACCGCAAGGACATTTGAATCATTAGAAGATGAACCCGCACCACCCTCGATTTTTTCGCCTGCTTTTTTGTTTTTGACAACTACTGTACCTGAAATCGGGGATTTGATGGTATAATCCTCGAGTTGTTCGTAAAGCTTATTTCTTTGCAAATATGCCTCTCTAAGTGAAATATCAGAATTTCTTACCTGTTGGTCTACACTTTCAGATGTAATAGTCGCAAGGGTTTGCCCTGATGATACCTTATCACCTTTTACAACAGGAAGACGAACGATAGTGCCACTTACCTTAGATGTAATTGTCTTTGTGGAAGCCGCCTCAAAATAGCCTATATCATTGCAGGCGTATTCCCCAACCATAGCGGTCGCCATATCGCCCGCTATTACAGCACCGGGGTTTTGCATTTCTATTGTGACATAAGACACACGCATACCGCCGACCAAAGTCTCGCTTCCGCTGCTTACAGACACAACCCTGCCTGAGAGCATCGAGCCGTTACTGACAATGGTAACACTTGCACTTTGACCTGTATAAATATTTCTTGCCTCAGATTCATTAAAAGGAACTCTGACCTTTAAAGTATTATTATCAATTACATCTGCAATTTTGCTGCCGTTTCCTATTTCATCACCGACAGAAACATAAACCTCGGAAACTGTTCCTGATAATGTCGACTTAACCGTAAGGTCATTTATTGCATCCCTTGCATCACTTGAAGAATTTTCTGCCTTTTCTATACTGAGATTAGAGCTTTCGATGCTATTTTTTGCATCCGATGAGTCAATTTCAAAGAGTACCTGATCCTTCTCTACTATATCTCCCTCTTCAAAGTCTGCTTTTAGTATTTCGCCTGTTACAAGAGGAACAACAGAATATGAATCATTGGCTTCAACCACAGAGCTGCCCGATATAACTTCGGATATAGTCATTCTCGATACTGCTGCCTCTGACATCTGAATGTTGCCTACATCCTTTTTGTTGCCTGAAAAAATAGAGAAAACAATAGCTATGATAAGTAAAATCGCTAAGATTATTGATAAAACTTTATGACGCTTAATAAAACTAAACATTTTATGTATAATTGATTTAAAATATGCTCCTGTCTTGTTGATTTTGCCTTCTTCACTCAACATATTTTCAGAAGAATTGTTTTTTGTTTTTCTCTGCATGCTCTGTCTTTCCTTTCTAAAATTATGGCCTACGTCACTTGAATACTTGTATTAATATGTTTATACAACATTTTCTATTATATAGTTAAAAAAATCAAGTATTAAATAATTAATATTTTGTAAACATTTGTTTAAATTAATTATATGACTTTTATATAATATATTTCCAATGTTAAATGAATGTTAAAAACGAGCAAATAATTTGCTCGTTTTTAATTTATTTATCAATATATTTTTCAACCGATATTACTGCATTTGCGCCATCTGACGCCGCAGTTATAATTTGCCTGAGCTCTTTTGTCCTGACATCGCCTGCTGCAAAAATTCCCTCTGCGGATGTTTTGCAATCCTCTCCTGCAACTATAAATCCTGATGCATCCATATCAACAATATCAGCAAATGTATCGCTTACAGGCAAAACACCAACAGAGATAAAAACGCCGTCTAAGGCTACGTCTCTTCCATCTTTTAAAATTACCTTGTTTACCCTCGCATCACCGCAAATTGATGATATTTCGCTATTCCAAAGAATTTCAATATTTTCTTTTTGTAAAAGTTTGTTTGTAAGTATTGCATTTGCTCTAAGCTTGTCACGTCTGTGTATCAGGTATACCCTTTCGCAAACAGCCGAAAGATAAAGTGCTTCTTCTGCAGCGGTATTTCCGCCACCAACGACAGCAACAGTCTTTGCTCTGAAAAACATTCCGTCACATACGGCGCAATAGCTTACACCTCTGCCGATAAATTCTCTTTCTCCGTCAACACCGAGGGGTTTATGCTTTGCACCCGTAGCAATTATAACCGTCTTTGTTTTATAACTTGACTTTTCGCCACTGAGCAACCATATATTGTTGTTTTTATCTATGGACAAAACTTTGTCACGTTTTATCTTTGCACCTAATTTTTCTGCATGAGACCGCATCGCCATTGATAGCTCGACTCCGTCTGTCTGCAAAAACCCGGGGTAATTGTCAATCTCCGATGTTGTAAGCATCTGTCCGCCCGCAACGCCGCTTTCCAAAACAATAAACTCAAGCCCTGCCCTTGATGCGTAAACGGCGCTGGATAGCCCTGCGGCACCTGCGCCAATTATAACTGAATCATAAATTATTTCATTATTCATTACGCAATACCCGAAATAGCACAAAGCTCTTCCTTACTTACTACACCTACACTTGTTTTTACAACATCACCGTTTTTAAAAAAAAGAACAGTCGGGATTGACATAATACCATAACGCTCTGCAAGAGATATGTTTTCATCAACATTTACCTTGCAAACCTTTACTTTTCCCTGATTCTCGGCAGCAAATTCATCAAGAGTCGGCGCAAACATTTTGCATGGACCACACCATGTTGCCCAAAAATCAACCAAAACAGGGATCTCCGACTTTAAAACCTCATTCTCGAAAGTATCGACTGTTACATCTGTATACATAGCTTATTCCTCCATAAAATCTTTGTTTGTAAGCTTATCAAAAGCCTTATCAAGCCAGATTGCATCTATCTCCTCTATCTTGCCAGCATCACAGGCAGCGGCAATTTGGGGGTTAATCGGGATTTGTCCAAGGACGTCAAGCTCCTCTGCTTTTGCAATTTCATCAATATGACTCTCTCCAAAAACAGATATCTTTTTTCCACAGTCAGGACATTCTATATAACTCATATTCTCAACAAGTCCAAGAATCGGTATGTCCATCATCTGTGCCATTTTTACCGCTTTGCCAACTATCATAGAGACAAGCTCCTGCGGGGATGTGACAACAATTATGCCATCAACAGGCAATGACTGAAACACTGTAAGCGGAACATCACCTGTGCCCGGAGGCATATCTACAAACATATAGTCAATACTATCCCATATTACATCTGTCCAGAACTGTTTTACAGTACCTGCAATAACAGGACCTCTCCAAACAACAGGGTCGGTTTCGTTCTCAAGCAAAAGATTCACCGACATAACCTCAACACCGTTTTCGCTTGCCATAGGCATAAGCCCATATTCATTACCAACGGCGTGACCTTTTATCCCAAATGCTTTTGGAATAGATGGCCCTGTAATATCAGCATCAAGTATAGCACAACGAAAACCTTTCTTTTGCATACCTGCCGCCATAAGCGAGGTTACAAGTGATTTACCGACACCACCCTTACCGCTGACAATTCCAATAACCTTTTTAACAGAACTCATATTATTAAGCGGAGCGATAAGACTTTCCTTTCTCTCCGAACAATTCTGACCGCAGCTTGAACAATCGTGTGTACATTCACTCATTATATAATTCCTCTTTTCTATTGATTAAATACTTGCTAAATAAAATTAATTATAACTCTAATTAGTCATTGTGTCAACAAATTATGGCATAAAAACAGATGTAAATCACGCAAAATAATTTTTGGCATATTATATAGCGGGATGGTGTTTATTATGGGAAGTTTCTATCCGCTCAGGCGTCTCAAATATCGTTTTGGGCTATATACCAAACGAAGAAAGGTCCGCAGACGATATTTTGTGTATCTGATTTTTGTTATAGCAATCATATTATCAATTATAATCAACGGAAGCTTCAGGCTGTTTCGCTTTGCATTAATAATCGGAGAAGATATCAACAAAAACAATGTATTATATAACTGCAGTAAAATAGCATCTGAGCTGATTGAAGAAAAAAATATATCGTATCGTGATGTTTTTACGAAAAGCACTGACTCAAATGGCAAAACAAACTCAATTAACACAGATTATGCAAAAATAAATAATCTTAAGTTTGATATGGAAGAGAGCCTTAGCGAGTATTTTAACTCATACAACCATATAAATAGCAACGTTCCTCTGGGAACAATTTTATTTAATGATATATTTGTTGCATGGGGATTTAAAATTCCTGTTCCTTTGCTTATATCATCTGATGCAGAGGTTGAGTTCATTGATTCTTTTGAAGACACAGGAATAAATCAAACTAAATATTCAATAATGATAAGAATTAATGTGTCATCAAAAATACATACCACTGCAAAGTCCGTTGAATCAAACACCGTAGTCGATGTACCTCTGTGTGAAACGGTGATTGTAGGCGAGGTACCGCAGTTTATTATCCCTAATCAGTCTGCACAATGAAAAACAATAATTTAAACAAAAAATGCTTGTGTATTTATTTTTATATGGTATACTATATTTAAGAATTTAATCAGGAGAGAGTACAGATGACGAAAGAACAAATCAAAGCACGAATCAATGAGCTTTGCGAAACTTTAAATAAATACGGATACGAATATTACGTTCTTGATAACCCGACCGTCAGCGACTTTGAGTATGATGCGCTGATGCGTGAGCTTATTGAGCTTGAAGAATCAAATCCCGAATTTAAAACATCTGATTCACCGACTCAGCGTGTGGGAGGTGAGGTTTTAGAAGGTTTTTCTCAGGTAGAACATCAGGTGCAGATGCAGAGTCTTGCAGATGTTTTCTCAAAAGAAGAATTGTATGAATTTGACGAGAGAACTCGCTCCTCCCTTGAGGTTTCGTCTGTTGAGTATGTGACTGAAATGAAAATAGACGGATTATCTGTATCTCTTGAATACGAAAACGGTGTGTTTACCCGCGGTTCAACCCGAGGGGACGGATATGTTGGAGAGGATATAACTCATAACTTAAAAACTATACCGAGTATTCCACTAAAATTGACCGAAAATATTCCTTTCCTCGAGGTCAGAGGCGAGGTATTTATGCCACAGAAAAGCTTTATAAAGCTTAACGAGCAAAGAGAAGCAACAGGCGAGCCGCTTTTTGCAAATCCAAGAAATGCGGCAGCAGGCTCTCTTCGACAGCTTGACAGTAAAATTGCCGCAGAGAGAAAACTCGATATATATATTTTTAATGTTCAACAAATCCAGGGTGTTGAATTTAATGACCATGCTTCTTCTCTTGACTATTTAGAAAAACTTGGATTTAAGGTCATTCCAAACAGAAATACGTACCTTGGAATAGAAAAGGCATACGAAGAGATACTGCGTATCGGTGAAGACAGAGGAAATTTAAGCTTTGATATCGACGGCGCAGTTGTAAAGGTTAACTCCTTTACGCAACGTGATATTCTTGGTTCAACAAGCAAAACCCCAAAATGGGCGGTTGCCTATAAATTTCCTGCAGAGCGTCAGGAAACAAAGCTTTTGGACATTGCTCTTCAGGTTGGCAGAACAGGTGTTGTTACACCAAACGCCGTCTTAGAGCCTGTTAGAATTGCAGGCTCCCTGGTCAGTCGTGCAACACTTCATAACATTGATAATATTAAATCAAAAGATATCAGAATTGGTGACACTGTAATCATCCAAAAAGCAGGGGATATTATCCCCGAGGTTGTCGAATCAGTTAAATCAAAACGAGACGGAACTGAAACCGAATTTGATATGCCAAAGCTTTGCCCTGCCTGTGGTGATACACTTGTTCGAGTTGACGGCGAAGCAGCCACAAGGTGTACAAATTCTAACTGTCCGGCTCAGCAGCTTCGAAGTATAATTCACTTTGTTTCAAAGCCTGCCATGGATATTGACGGATTGGGTGCGGCAATCGTTGAACAACTACTTGATGAAAAACTGATTGCCGATTGTGCAGATATTTATTCTTTAAAATATGAAGACCTTGCTCCGCTTGAGGGCTTTGGCGACAAATCTGCAAGAAACCTGCTTGAAGCAATAAATATATCTAAAAGCAGAGGTCTTGACCGTGTTTTGTTCGGTCTTGGTATCCGTATGATTGGAAGTCGTGCTGCACAAATTCTTGCTATGCATTATGGCAACATTGATGCAATTATATCTGCAACAGTTGAGGAGTTATCCTCCATACCCGAAATAGGCGAAAAAATGGCTCAAAGTCTTACAGACTTTTTTGCTCAGGATAAATCAATTGAGCTTATTTCGCGCTTAAAAGACGCACAAATTAAGCTTGATTATACCGTTGAACGTGCCGGCGATACTTTTAATGAAAAGACATTTGTTTTAACGGGAACTCTGCCTACATTAAAAAGAAGCGAAGCAAAAACTCTCATTGAATCCCATGGCGGTAAGGTAAGCTCAAGTGTTTCCAAAAACACAGATTTTGTTGTCGCAGGTGAGGAGGCCGGAAGCAAGCTTGATAAAGCAAATGCTTTAGGCGTAAAAGTAATAAGCGAAGAGGATTTACTTAATATGCTTTCATAGATTAATATGCATAATAGGCTCTGTTTTTGGCAAAAATATTATTAACCCATCAGTTGGGAAAATTATATAACGGAGGTCTCTATTATGGAAAATTCAGTTAATCCCGGAATTTATTGCAGTGTTCAGCAGTGTGCATACCACACAACCGATGATAAATGTACTGCAAACAAAATTGAGGTCGGCTCATCCAAAACATGTTGCAGTTCATGTGACACAGAGTGTGTTACATTCAAACCTGCACAGTAATTTCCAATGTCACTTGTCACACTCTGGCAAGTGACATTTTTATTATAAAATTTTTATAAAATACCCTTGCATCGCAGAGAGTTTTAATGTATAATATTAAAGATGTATTTTGTTGAAAAAAGTAGAGGGTTATAGTTATGATTGGTTTTGATAACGAAAAATATTTGCAGATGCAGTCTGAGCATATTCGGGAAAGGATTTCGCAGTTTGGCGGCAAGCTTTATTTAGAGTTTGGCGGCAAACTCTTTGACGACTATCATGCGTCTCGTGTTCTGCCGGGTTTTCAACCTGACAGTAAACTTCGTATGCTTCTTCAACTCAAAGACAGAGTCGAAATTGTTATTGCTATTAACTCCTCTGATATAGAGAAAAACAAGCTTCGTGGAGATTTAGGTATTACCTACGATATGGATGTAATCAGACTTATTGATTGCTTCCGTACAATTGGTCTTTATGTTGGTAGTGTTGTTATGACACAGTTTACAGGCCAACCAACTGCAGAGGCTTTTCAACGCAGACTTGAAAGTCTTGGTGTAAAGGTATACCGTCATTATATGATTGATGGATACCCATCTGATATATCTAAAATCGTCAGTGACGACGGCTATGGAAAAAACGAATATATCGAAACCGACAGAGAGCTTGTTATTGTAACTGCCCCGGGACCCGGAAGCGGCAAAATGGCTACCTGTCTGTCTCAACTCTACCACGATAATAAGCGTGGAATTCAGGCAGGATACGCGAAATTTGAGACATTTCCTATATGGAACATACCACTTCAACACCCTGTTAACCTTGCCTACGAGGCAGCAACTGTAGACCTAAATGATGTAAATATGATCGACCCCTTCCACTTGGAGGCTTATGGTGAAACAACCGTCAACTACAACAGAGATGTTGAGATTTTCCCTGTAGTTAAAGCAATGTTTGAAAAAATTGTTGGCAGTTGTCCATATAAATCTCCAACTGATATGGGCGTAAATATGGCCGGCAACTGTATTGTAGATGACGATATTGCGTGCACTGCTTCACGACAGGAAATTTTAAGAAGATATTACACCGCTCTTTGTGACCAGAGAAAAGGAATTATAGGTGACGATGTAGTTTTAAAGCTTGAGCTTTTAATGAAAAAGGCAGGTATAACAGTTCACGACAGATCTGTCATTGCACCGGCTATCCAAAAGGCGGCTCTCAGTGGTGCACCTGCAGCAGCAATGGAGCTTAAAGACGGTACAATTGTTACAGGTAAAACATCGGATTTGCTTGGGGCTTCTTCTGCACTCCTGCTCAATGCACTTAAAACTCTTGCAAACATTCCCGATGATGTTCACCTGATTTCACCTGTTATAATTGAGCCTATTCAGCATTTAAAGGTTGACCATCTGGGAAATCGCAATCCGCGTCTGCATACAGATGAGTTATTAATAGCCTTATCTATATGTGCAGCGACAGACCCTGTTGCAGAACGCGCAATGGAACAGTTATCAAACCTCAGAGGATGCGAAGTTCACTCCTCCGTTATCCTTTCTGCAGTAGACGAAAAAGTCTTCCGCAGACTTGGCGTTAATCTCACATGTGAGCCCGAATATCAGTCCTCAAAAACTGTATAATTGAATACGAAATAAATAAGCCTGATATTGATCAGGCTTATTTTAATTTTGAATCAGACATTGTCTTCCTGTATTGTCTATTTCATAGTTTTCTCTATAAATTATCTCAGATATTGGCACTATGTTATATCCGTCACTTTGCAGCTTCTCAAGTATTTGAGGCAGTGCTTCGGGAGTATGCTTTGCAGCGTTATGAAAAAGGACTATACTGCCCGGCTTAACTTTATCTGTCACGCGTTTTGTTATTTCCGTCGCAGATAAATCCTTCCAGTCAAGACTGTCTACATCCCATTGTATAGTATAGCATCCGCACTCACGCATTGTTTGTATAACATCGTTATTATAATCTCCATAAGGCGCCCTAAACAAAACAGGCTTTACACCTGTAACACTCTCTATTTTATTGTTACAGTTAGTAAGCTCCTCCTTCATTTTTTCAGGCGACAGCTGTGTCATATGCGGATGTGTGTCTGAGTGATTCATAATCTCATGGCCCGCATCAAACAGAGCTTTTACAGACTCAGGATATTTATCAACCCACTCACCAACAACAAAGAAGGTTGCCTTTACATTATATTTCCCAAGAATCTCAATAAGCTTCTCTGTATCTTCGTTTCCCCATGCTGCATCAAAACTGACTGATGCAATCTTCTCATCCCCTCTGTCTACGCAATAAATAGGCAAATCTCTCTTACCTGATGACGCCTGAATATATCTGTTGTTGTTTATAATTATTCCTGCAAATACAAGAATAAACAACAAAAGTATGATTATACCGCTTCTTTTGCTTATAACCCAAAGTCTCATATATAACACCTCTAATATTTTTTTGTAAATTATATGCAACAAAAAACAGATATAAAACCATTTCCTATTTAAAAAGCAGACAGTATACTAACTGTCTGCTAGTATACTAACTGTCTGCTTTATATTATTTAACCTTTTCGAAAAGATTGGGCAAAATTTCGATGCTTCTTTTTAATATTCCATTAAAATGAGCTATTGCAATTCCGTAATTAGTTATTGGTACACCTGCATCCCCGGCACATTTCATGCGATACTTCATCTCGCGTTCATTGAGCATACAACCTCCACAGTGTATAATCAATGAATACTTTGATAAATCATCAGGAAAACCAACGCCTGACGAGGTTTCTATCTTAATATCTTTCCCTGTATACTCTTTTAGCCATTTAGGGATTTTAACCGTACCGATGTCCTCGCACTGTCTGTGATGAGTACATCCTTCGGATATTAAAATGATGTCGCCATCCTTTAAATTATCAATAGCACATACACCATCAATGGCAGAATCAAGAAGCCCTTTATACCTTGCCATTAAAATCGAAAACGACGTCAGAAGAATATCATCGGGCGTTAATTTTGATACAAGTCCGAAAACCTGACTGTCAGTTATAACAAGAGATGGCTTTTTGTTTAGATTATTAAAAACATTTTTAAGCTCAGTTTCACGAGTTACAACAGGAATCGCACCGATATCTAAAATATCACGTATTGTCTGTTGTTGCGGAAGTATCAGCCTGCCCTTTGGTGCGGCACTGTCTATGGGCACAACAAGTACAACAATATCTCCCAGAGAAATCAGGTCACCTACAATTTTTTTGTTATCAAGCTCTCTGTTATACAGCTTGCCTATTCGCTCTTTAAGTTCCTCAATTCCATCACCTGATAATGCACTTACACAGATTGTATTTTCACCTGAATTTACAGATATATTACATACATCTATCTTGTTATACACAATTATATATGGAATTTCTTTATCCTTAAAAATTGAAATCAAGTCTTCGTCTGCCTGACCAATCCCGATAGCAGCATCAACAACCAAAACCGCAACATCTGTCTTGTTGAGAATTCTCTTGGTTTGTTTTATTCTAAGCTCTCCAAGGTCGCCGACATCATCAAATCCAGGGGTATCGGTTATCACAACAGGGCCTATAGGTAAAAGCTCCATAGATTTTGTTACAGGGTCTGTTGTTGTACCCTTAGTATCGGAGACCACCGCCACATCCTGACCTGTTATGGCATTAACAAGACTTGACTTGCCTGCATTTCGACAACCAAAAAAACCAATGTGAACTCTGTTTCCCGATGATACATCATTAAGTCCCATACATCTTCCCCCTTGCTCTGATAAACTTAAAATCTGAAATCTCTTATACCTTTTCCAATCTTTTCAAGATTTTCAATGCATATCTCTTTAACTTTTTCTTTTGGAATGTTATTAAGTTCAGCTTTAATAAGCTCTTCACCTATTTTCTTTGTTTCCTCACTTGCGTAGTCCATTAAAAATTCTTTTAATGTCATCAACGCATTTGGATGACAACAATTTCCAATCTGTCCGCTTTTCAAGAGAGTCATAAATCTGTCACCTGTTCTTCCTTCTCTGTAACATGCAGTACAGAAGGAAGGTATATAACCAAGCTCCATAAGCCATCTCACAACCTCATCAAGAGTCCTCTTGTCACTTACATCAAATTGTTGTGAATTTTCTTCCTCAGGCTCTTCATTTGCATAACCGCCAACACTTGTTTTTGATGCACCGCTGATTTGCGAAACACCAAGGCGAATTACCTTTTCTCTGACCGCCTTGCTCTCACGGGTTGAAATTATCATACCTGTATATGGTACAGAAATCCTGATAAGTGCACAAATTTTGGCAAAGGTCTCGTCATCAATTCCATTGTCAAAATCATCAGGATTTATATCGTCTGCACGCTTTAGACGTGGCACACTTATAGTATGCGGTCCAACGCCGTGCACCGCTTCAAGATGCTCTGCGTGCATCAAAAGCGCTGCAAATTCATACTTATAAAGCTCAAGCCCGAACAAAACACCAAGTCCTACATCATCTATGCCGCCCTCCATGGCTCTGTCCATTGCCTCTGTATGATAAGCATAATCACTCTTAGGTCCCGTTGGATGTAATTTCTCATAGCTTTCTTTATGATAAGTCTCCTGGAAAAGTATATACGTTCCAATACCTGCATCTTTAAGTTTTCTATAATTTTCAACGGTTGTAGCTGCAATGTTAACATTAACTCTGCGGATAGCTCCGTTTTTATGCTTTATTGAATATATGGTATTTATACACTCAAGAATATATTCAATGGGATTCATGGTCGGATGCTCACCTGCTTCAAGAGCAAGACGTTTGTGTCCCATATCCTGAAGCGCAATAACTTCCTGCCTTACTTCTTCTTGCGTAAGCTTCTTTCTTGCAATTGTTTTGTTCTTTAAATGATATGGGCAATACACACAACCATTTACGCAATAGTTAGACAAATAAAGCGGCGCAAACATAACAATCCTGTTGCCATAAAAATCCTTTTTTATCTGCTCTGCAAGAGTGTATATCTCTTCAATCTTTCCAGGTATTTCACACGCCATAAGAACTGATGCTTCCCTGTGGCTCAAACCCTTACGCTCTTTTGCCTTTTCTATAATACTATCAATCAGCTCAAGATTTTCCTTATTCTTCTCTGCATAATCTAAGGTATCAAGAACCTCCTGGTGACTAATAAATTCCTCTGCTTTTAATGATTTTGGATTATACATAATCTATCTCCTTTCTTATACACCAACGCTTGAATATGCTGCTTTTACGCTTATTCCGTCAAGTCTGCCGATTTTACCTGTAACTGCACTGATTTCTGACTGTGGTGCATCAATCACTATGCTTATAACATTTATATCACGCTCACGATAAGGAATCCCCATTCTTCCAACAATATACTGTCCATATTCGTGCAAAATTTCGTTCAGTTTTTCAACAGATCCCGGTTTTTCTACGATTATTCCGATAACTGCGACTCTTGTTTCCACAAAATCACCTCTGTATACTTCATATATACAAAAAGACCGTGCCCTCGACACGGTCTGTACATAACAAACACATTTACTGCAAAACAGTAAAATAAGGTATGTGTAAATTCCGCGTCTTATGCCTTAATAAAATTTCGGCGTCAGTACTGCCTACACAATCTCTTTTCTTTGTTTATATTTTAACACACTGTTATACTATTGTCAATATTAAACTGTCTCTGGCTCCGTTACAATTCCAATGTCTACATTAATAAGCTCGCCAATTAACTCTTCTGCCTGCCCCTTAAACATTCCGACTTTATAAAAACCAATCGAAACTGTTAAATCTGATTTAACGGCTACCTCTGCCTCTCCCGTGTCACCATTCATACCGCTGTTTATATCCGCAGATATAACAAATGCGTCAGATGAGTTTATCTTATCTATTGCAAGCTTTATATTACCTCGTGGAACTCCGCAAAACCCTGTGCCGAGCATACAATCTACTATTACATCGTACTTTTCAAAAGAAACATTTTTATCAAATTCTGTGGATTTTACTCCCTTGCTTACCGCCATATCAAAATAGTATTTTCCATCTTCGGAAAACTTATCGGATGTACGAAATACGGTGCAATCTATTTTGTTGTCTGAGAGAATGCCCGACAGAGCGTATCCGTCACCGCCATTATTTCCGCTTCCGGTCACAATTGCAATCCTTTTACCCGTCCAGTCAAAGCTGTTATATATACCCATTGCCGCACGATACATAAGCTCTTTGCTATCAACAAAATTGGCAATCGTGTATGCATCAGCCCTACGCATTTGTTCAACAGTTACAGCACTGTTTATAATACTTTCATTATATTTTTTGTTCATTTTATTTTGTCCCCTTATTTTTTCTATATTTTATCATTTATATTTTATTATGTCAAACAACAAAAAAGGACGATGTGCCGTCCTTTTTTCTGATTATCCTCTGAGAGAAAAATTTAATATATTATAATTTGCATTCAATGTTACCCAGTTTTGAGGGAATTCCCGCATTGAGTTCCAGTAACCAATTCCAAATAATCCAAGCTCGTCTGCCAGAGCAAGCTTAGCTGATATGCTTCTTGCGTCCTCAAACCAGACCTCGTGTAACCTCCCATCATCATCTGTGTACCTGAACCATGGCGACTGAGCAAGCTCGTCATACTGTATTTCTGCTCCATATTTCAAAGCAAGATTTACCGCTTCAACAGGGGATATAGACGGGGCACCTGCACCACCCCTTACATAAGGCAAGGTCCAGTCGTATCCATAGGTTGGCACGCCTAAAAACATTTTGCCTGATGAAATTCTTGTCAAGGCATATTCAACAACCTCCCGCACGCGGTTAAGTGGTGCTACCGCCTGCGGCGGACCGAAAGTATAGCCCCATTCATAGGTCATAAGCAATACAAAATTTACTGCCGCACCTATGCCTGCATAGTCGTGTCCCTCATATAGCACCCCTCTCTGATTATCCGAGGTTTTTGGTGCAAGGGCAGAAAACAACGGATATCCAAGAGGGTTGAGCCGTAGCCTCAATTCCTGCAAAAACCTTATGTAATCATATCTCTCTTCGGGGTTTATAAATTCAAAGTCAACATCAAGTCCGCCAAAACCTTTTTCTTCAATAACAGATATCAGCTCATCAATAATCATATTTTGAATATTTTCGTTATCGAATACAAGAGTTGCTCTGCTGCTGCTGAAGTTAGCGCCCTCTGTAAGTGTTGACAAATGCAGAAGTGTATTTACGCTATATTCTTTTGCTATTCTGATAAGCTCCTCATCATCAGGGATTACCAGACCTCCGCCCTCGCTTATCCCATAGGTAAATGGAGTAAAATATGTGAGATATGGAAGCTGTTGCCTCAGTAATTCAGTTGAGATATATGGATACGCATAACTATTCACGGCAAAAGTTCTATTTCTGCTTTCACCCTTATATCTGATTACAATTTCCTCGCCTGTGACAAGTCTGTCTATGCCCCCAAGCTTTATATTGTTTCTTAGCAATTGCAACGATGTTGTATTATACTCATTCGCAATCTCTGAAAGTGTTTCTCCTCGCTCAACCGTATGCACAACCTCAGGAATTTGTATAACAAGTGCCTGTCCAACAACAAGCCCACTATTTATTTCAAGTCCGTTGTCAGCTGCAAGATTTTCAATTTGCACATTATAATTTCGGGATATGCCTGTCAGTGTGTCTCCGCTTTTAACAATATAGATTTCCATACTTGCGTCCCCTTAATAAAAATAATTCTCAGTTTATTTCTATTCATTAGCGAAGATAATTATAACTTTAATACAAAAAAGCCCGACTACTACATTGATGTGACCCCAAAAAGTTAGACTTTTTATAGCGTAGCAGTTATAATGGCTGCTACGCTATTTTTATGCAGCCAGAGTGTTGAGACGAAATTGTACTGGACTCATCCACCCAAGTTTCTCTTTAATCCTTTTCTCGTT
>JAZNCD010000054.1:0-3917 GCA_045587365.1 Clostridia bacterium | reverse complement strand
GGTGTATATATATGAAAAAAATATTTAAGCTTATTTTTGTTTATGTAGGATTTTTAATTGGTGCAGGCTTTGCATCAGGAAGAGAAATTCTTGAATATTTTAATTTTAAATCAAATACAAATATTTCAGGAATTTTATCAGCTTCCTTTTTATTTGCATTTATATCCTATGTTATTATGTCAAAAGCATCAGAGAATGGTATTGATAATTATTATAATTACATAGATGAAGTATCAGGAAGAATGTCAAAATATATAAAGGGATTTATTCTTACATATATGTTCTGCGGAATGTTTGTTATGTTCGCAGGCTCGGGTGCACTTATATACAGTCTCTCAGGCTTTTCTGTTATAACAGGTGCAATTTTGATGGCATTTATATGTTTTGTTGTAATAAGTCTTGATTTAAAAGGAATTGTTATGATAAATACAATTCTTGTCCCTTTTATGATATGCGGAATTTTATATGTAGCCTTTTGTGTTGCAGTTTTTGGTGATGTCCCTACTTTTTATCAGTTTGATTATTTTAAAAATAATATTTTTTTATCGGCGGTTTGTTATTCTGCTTATAACACATTGACAGCTGGTGCAGTTTTGGTTCCTCTTGCATCAGGGATGGATGAAAAAATGATAAAAAAATCATCCCTGATTGGTGGTTTTATAATAGGATTTCTTATTTTTGTTGTGTGGATGGTTCAGGGTATAAATTTTGGACGTATATGGGATAGCGAGCTTCCTATGCTTGAGCTTGCCGCGCTTTGCGGTAAAACCTGCAAAAGAATATATACTCTGGTATTGTTTATGTCAATATGTACAACTGCAGTTTCCTACGGATTTGGACTTATGTCATATTTCCCGGATAAAATAAAAACAAAAGGTCAGCGAATATTTTTTGCGGCAACAATATGTCTGGCTGCCCTTCCGCCGGCTTTATACGGATTTTCAAACCTTGTTTCAAATCTTTATTCCTTTTTTGGTTATGTGGGAATTATATGGATGGTATGGATTATAATTAATAAATATAAATGACTTGTAAAATTTTGTAAATTGTGATACAATAGAATAAAGGATAATTACATACGAAAAGAAAAGGTGTAATAAATATGAAAAAACTGATTTCGTGGAATGTTAACGGGCTTCGTGCCTGTATATCAAAAGGTTTTGAGGAAGAATTTAAAAATCTTGATGCAGATATATTTTGTCTGCAGGAGATAAAATTAAAAGAAGGACAAATTGATTTTTACCCTAACGGTTATTTTTGTTACTGGAACTATGCCGAAAAGGCAGGGTATTCGGGAACTGCAATATTTTCAAAGAATGAGCCCTTGTCTGTAACCTACGGAATAAACATTAATGAACACGATCACGAGGGTAGAGTTATAACTGCAGAATTTAAGGAATTTTATGTGGTGACTTGTTATACTCCCAATTCTCAGGATGGGCTAAAACGCCTTGACTATCGTATGAAATGGGAGGATGATTTCAGGGATTATTTAAAGTGTCTTGGGAAAAATAAACCTGTTATTCTCTGTGGTGATTTAAACGTTGCGCACAAGGAAATTGACCTGAAAAATCCAAAAACCAATCGTAAAAATGCGGGTTTTACAGACGAAGAAAGAGAAAAAATGACACAACTGCTGGAGAGTGGTTTTATTGATACTTTCAGACATTTTTACCCCGAAATTGAGGGGGAATATTCCTGGTGGTCCTATCGTTTTAGTGCAAGAGAGAAAAACGCAGGGTGGAGAATAGATTATTTTATAGTATCTGAAATTTTAAAAGAAAAACTCGTTTCTGCTTCAATTCATCAGGAGATTTTCGGGTCCGATCACTGTCCTGTTGAACTTGTGGTTGATTATAATTTTTAGTTTTTATACAATGTTCCTTGACATAAGGAAATTTATGTTGTATTATATTCTTTGTAACATAATTGTAACATAACTGTAATAATAACGATATATAAACAGAAACATCAAAGACTTTAAAGGAGATTATTATGTTTGGACAGGATATAGGTATAGATTTAGGTACCGCATCAATTCTCGTTTATGTAAAAGGCAGAGGGATAATTGCAAAAGAGCCCTCTGTTGTTGCTATTGATAAAAACACAAACCGCCTGATTTCTGTAGGGCTTGAAGCTCAGCAGATGCTTGGCAGAACTCCAGGAAACATAGTTGCAGTACGTCCTATGCGAGAGGGTGTAATATCAGACTATACCGTTACAGAGCGTATGCTTAAATATTTTATACAGAGAGCTACAAAGGGTGGCATTATGTCTGCACTTTTTAAACCCCATGTTGTAATATGTGTGCCCAGCGGAGTGACCGAGGTTGAAGAACGTGCGGTTATAGATGCAAGTATGCAGGCGGGAGCCGGTCGTGTTGACCTTATAGAAGAGCCTCTTGCGGCGGCTATCGGCGTTGGTATAGATATTACTCAGCCCTGCGGAAGTATGGTTGTTGATATTGGCGGCGGCACAAGTGATATTGCGGTTATTTCTCTCGGTGGAATTGTCCATAGCGAGTCTATTAAGGTTGCAGGTGACACCTTTGACGAGGCAATTATAAAATACATACGCAGAAAGTATAATATTCTGGTTGGAGAGCGTACAGCAGAGGAATTAAAAATAAAAATCGGATGTGTACTCAAGAGAGATAAGCTTCTTGCAATGGACATAAGAGGCAGAAGTCTTGTATCGGGGCTTCCTAAAACTCTTCAGGTGACCTCGGATGAAATGTATGAAGCTCTTTCAGAGACTGCAGGTGTGATTGTAGACGCAGTAAAAAATATTCTTGAAAATACACCGCCCGAGCTTGTTGGGGACATAAGTGCAAGAGGAATAATTCTGACCGGTGGCGGCTCTCTTATTTACGGAATGAGCAGACTTATACAAAACGAAACAGGAATTAAAACTGTAATCGCAGAGGGTGCAGAAGAATGTGTGGCTCTTGGTACAGGCAAAGCGATTGACAATATGGAGCTTCTTCGAAATTACAACGCAGTAGAAAAAAGAGGAATATTTTAAGAAACAACAAAAGGATGTAAGCGATGCTTGCATCCTTTTGTTCGTATAACGACCGGATGATATCCGCCCCTACGAATATGTAAATGTATGGGCTATCGTCTGCACTGCCAAAAAATGTGAATGTATATGCTCCAAAATGAATATTATTGTATTGGTGATGCGGATGCTCAATTATATATGGGGTGTAATGATTGTAATTTCTCTTGTTACCTCTCTTTTTACAGGCAGAATTGAACAAACTGCCGCGGCCGCCGCGGCTGGTGCGGCTTCGGCAATAGATGGTTGTATATCTTTGCTTGGAATAATGTGTTTATGGACAGGAATTGCAAAAATAGGAGAGAGGGCAGGAATAATATCTGTTTTTTCAAAAATTTTAAGACCTGTAACAAGGGTTATTTTTCCAAAATTAAAGGATGGCAGCCCTGCACTTTCTGCAATTGTAATGAATATCGTGGCAAATCTTTTAGGGATGGGAAACGCCGCAACCCCTCTTGGGATAAAGGCTATAAAAGAGCTTGACAAACTTAATCGTGGCAGAAGCACTGCCTCTGATGAAATGTGTATGTTTGTTGTTATAAATACAGCTTCAATTCAACTCTTCCCCGCAACCTTAATATCTCTGCGGCAAAGCTTTGGCTCGGCAAATCCGGGTGAGGTTATTGTTCCTGTGTGGATTGTAAGTGTTTGCGCACTTTTTGTCGGGATATGTATTGCAAAAATTTTTGAAAGGAGAAAAGGGCTTTAATGAACTATATCTCGGTTTTTGCTATGCCTGTCTTTATCGGGGCTTTTATAATATATGGATTAATTAAGGGTGTTGGGGTTTATGACTGCTTTACCGAGGGTGCAAAAGAGGGCGCACAGAGTATGCTTGGAATTATCGCTCCTCTTGT
>JAZNCD010000053.1:0-5453 GCA_045587365.1 Clostridia bacterium | reverse complement strand
CACTATAAGGGAGAGGTTGTTAAGGATGTGTATGGCAGAAAAGTTCCAAAACACGCTCATGGCACTATAAATCTAAACAGGTATACATCATCATCAAAGCTGATAATAGAGGCGGCAGAGGAGCTTTTTGAGCGTATTGTGGACAAAAAATTGCTTGTTCGCAGGCTTAATGTTACTGTAAACAATGTCATTGACGAAAATCTCATTGACGAAGAAAAGTCTTATGAACAAATGGATATTTTTACGGATTATAACATAATTGACGAAACCCGTAAAAAAGAAAAGGAAGCGTTGAGAAAAGAGAAGAGCATACAAGAAGCAATGTTAAAGATAAAAAAGCAATTTGGTAAAAATGCAGTTTTAAAAGGAATGAACTTAGAAGAAGGGGCAACAACCCTTGACAGAAACTCGCAGATAGGGGGACATAAGGCGTGAGTAATTATGACGATATTATACACCTTCCGCATCCAACCTCAAAGAAGCATCGGAGGATGTCTCTGGATGGTCGTGCAGCACAGTTTGGTGCGTTCAGGGCGCTCACAGGCCACGAGGAGGCAGTAGAAGAGGTAGAAAGATACACGGAGAATAAGCCCGAACTTAGTGAAAATGATATTGAAATACTGAATGAAAAGCTTAAGGTAATAAACAACAGAATAAAAGAAGGTGTTTCGGTCAAAATCACATATTTTGTTCCTGATAAGAAAAAGCAGGGAGGGGCATATAAAGTAGCAGAGGGAGAAATTCAAAAAATAGATTTATACAAGCATGTTATTGTAATGGTTGATAAGACAGAAATTTATATTGATATGATAACAGAGATAGAAAGTGATATTTTTAATAATATTGTTCAATAAAAAATACAACTTCTGCTGAAGTTGTATTTTTTATATTAAAAAGCATTAAGAAAGGATTCCTCAGTTTCGTGTTTTTTGTCACGCCCCATAAGATTTGGGATGGCATCTGCTGCCGGCATACCCTCAAAGAGAGCTTTGTATGCCTCGTTTACAATGGGCATCTCAATGCCAAGCTTATCAGAGAGCTCCTTTGCGGCCTTGCAGGTTTTTACGCCCTCAACCACCATTTTTACCTCTTTGATTGCCTCTTCACAGGATTTGCCCTGACCGATTAAGATACCTGCTCTGCGGTTACGGGAGTGCATACTTGTGCATGTTACGATCAAATCACCTATTCCCGAAAGTCCGCTGAAGGTTTCGGGCTTTGCACCCATCGCAACGCCAAGGCGTGTAATCTCAACAATTCCTCTTGTCATAAGAGCCGCTTTTGTGTTGTCGCCAAGCTTAAGACCGTCAAGTACGCCTGCGCAAAGTGCAATAACGTTCTTTAAGGAGCCGCCAAGCTCAACACCAATCATATCAAGATTTGTGTAAACCCTGAAGGTAGGATTCATAATTATGTCCTGAATATAGTTTGCAATTTCTTCCGTCCTTGCCGCAACCACATTTGTGGTAGGGATTTCTCTTGAGACCTCTTCTGCGTGGCTTGGCCCTGACATAATTGCGATTTCGCAATCAGGAAGTTCCTCTTTGAGAACCTGTGATAAAGTAAAGTGCGTGTCTTCTTCAAGGCCTTTTGATATATTAAGAATTATCTGACCTTTCTTTGTATAAGGTGCAAGAGCCGTGGCAGTGCTTCTGATGGTGTGTGACGGCGTGGCGATTATGATTATGTCTGCCTCGCCACACTGGGATATATCAGATGTAAATTTTACGGAATCAGGAATTATTATTCCCGGCAAAAAGGGTTTGTTTTCTCTGTATTTAGCCAAATCCTCACTTTCGGATTTAAAGTATGACCAAAGTAAGACGTCGTGTCCGTTTTTTGCAAGCATAATTGCAACGGCTGTGCCCCAGCTGCCTGACCCAATCACATTTATTTTAGCCATTATATCGTCCCTTTCTATTTGTTCATTTTGTCTGTAAGCTTGCTCTCTGTACCTTTGATAAGTCTGACGATGTTTGCTTTATGCCGATATATTGCAATGCTTCCGAGTAATGTAGCAAATATAACATAAGGTACATTATCATCAAGTTTAAATATCAATCCAAAGATTATAAAAAGAGAAGCCCCGATAACGCTACCAAGTGAAACATACTTGGTGATTGCCATAATTGCCAGAGAAATTATGGTAACAGCAAGAGCGATTTGCCAGTTTGCGAAGTATAGTGCAGTAACTGAGACCAAAATACCTTTGCCGCCTTTAAACTTAAAATATAAAGGAAAGTTATGTCCCATAACAGCACCAAAGCCTGCACAGTACATAGCAATATCGGTGTTTTCTGCGCCCAATGGAGTAAAGCGGGTAACAAGAATTGCCATTATGCAGGATATAGCAGATTTTAAGCAGTCACCAATTGTTACATAGGCAGCTGCCGCCTTGCCATAGGTACGAAGAGCGTTTGTAGCGCCTGCATTACCACTTCCGTGCGACCTTATATCATCGCCTGAAATAATTTTGCCGACTAAAATTGCTGTGCTTATGCTGCCTATAAGATAGGAAGCAATCGTTATTAATACATAGTAAATCGTATTCATATAAGATCATCACCTTTCATTAAAGTCAGTTTTATATATAACTATTTGTTTCCTTTTTCGCGAACAATAAACTTAAGAGGGGTGCCCTCAAATCCAAATTTTGCCCTGAGCTGATTTTCGAGATATCTTACATAAGAGTAATGGGCAAGCTCTGCGTTGTTAACAAAGAGTATAAAGGTAGGTGGCTTAGTCGATGCTTGTGTCGCATAGTAAATTTTAAGTCTTTTGCCTTTATCTGACGGAGGCTGCACCACTGCAATAGCCTCGTTGATTACATCGTTTAAAAGTCCCGTTGATATGCGCTTTGTGTTTTGCTCAAGAACAGATTTTATCATATCAAACAGAGAGTCAACCCTTTGCCCTGTTTTAGCAGATATAAAGACGGATGGGGCATACATCATAAAGTTGAAGCCCTCTTTGATTTTTTGTTTAAAGTTATTCATTGTATTTGTTTCTTTTTCTACAATGTCCCACTTGTTTACAACAATTATGCTTGCCTTGCCTTGCTCGTGGGCATAGCCTGCGATTTTTGTATCCTGCTCGGTCACACCCTCGGATGCATCCACCATAATAAGGCAGACATCTGCGCGGTCAACGGCAGACAGGGCACGGACAACGCTGTAACGCTCAACGTTTTCACTGATTTTACCGCGTTTTCTCATTCCTGCGGTGTCAATGAAGATATATTTCTGGTCATTATGGGTGTAGGCACTGTCAATGGCATCACGGGTTGTGCCTGCAATATTGCTGACGATAACCCTGTCTTCGCCAAGTATTCTGTTAATAAGAGAGGATTTGCCGGCATTTGGCTTGCCGATTACTGCGACCTTGATTGCATCATCATCCTCGTCTTTGTTGCAATCCTCGGGAAAGTAAGATACTACCATATCAAGCAAGTCTCCAACCCCAAGGCCATGAACAGATGAAATCGGGAAAGGCTCGCCGACACCAAGGTTATAAAATTCGTACATTTCCATTGGTGGGTTTCCTGGAGCATCGACCTTGTTGCAGACTAAAATAACCGGCTTGCCGCACTTTTGCAGCATAGCTGATACATCCTTGTCAGCTGCGGTCATACCCTCTTTTATGTTTACCATAAAGAGAATTACATCCGCCATATCAATTGCAAGGTTTGCCTGATTTCTCATTTGAGTAAGAATTTCGTCCTTACTTGTGGGTTCAATTCCGCCTGTGTCAATCAGGGTAAATTCCTTCCCTGTCCATTCGGCATCTGCGTATATTCTGTCACGGGTAATTCCCGGCGTATCCTCTACAATTGATATACGCTTGCCTGTAATTTTGTTAAAAAGTGTAGACTTGCCAACATTTGGTCTGCCTACTACTGCAACAACTGGTTTCATATGTTTCCTCCTGTCTATCTGAGTAATGCATCGAGAAGCTCATATCCATCATTTGCAACTGTTGTGATTTTTATGTCAAGCTCTCTTTCTATATCCAAAATAGTTATGTTATCAAGAAGTATGTTCTCGTCGTGTCTGAGAAGTGAAGACGGAAGAAGAAGCTCTTCTCCTAAATCTCTGCCCCTGAGTTGGGCGATTATATCACTTCCGGTCAGTAGCCCCGAAACTGTGATTTTTTCTCCAAAAAAGTTGTTCTTAATTGGAATAACGTCTATAAGATTTCCGTCCAATTTTTCCGCCAGTTTTTTTATAACAGGATATGCACTATATCCTGTTACGATGGTTTTTTGATGCTTTGGGGTGATTAAACTTTCTAAAGATAAAGCATCGTTAAACTCGTATATCAGTGAGGCACAAAGCCCAACACCGTTTTCTATCTGCGGAAATCCATCATACTCGTCAAAGTCGGGAAAGGGCTTGTCCGCCATAAGGTAGAATTCGTCGCCAAGATATACAAGGTTTGTTCCCCGCTCTGATTTAAACTTTTTCTGCCATTTTTCAACCTGACTGATGACAGAGGCAGAAGAGGTAGCATCAAAACCCTTAAGTGGGGCATGGCCATCTCTGTGGTCGGTAAGCCCGACGGGAACGATAGACACACTCTCTACGCTGTCACCAAGTGCGGCAATATCGGAGATTGACCTGTCAAGCTCGTCGCCGTCATTGTATCCGGGACACAACACAATCTGTGCGTTTATATTAAGTCCGCCGTCTGCAAAACGTTTAAGGTAATCTAAAACCTTGCCTGCGTTTTTGTTGCTCAGCATTTTGCACCGAAGAGAGGGGTTGGTTGTGTGAACGGATATGTTTATTCTTGGGATGTTATATCTTAAAATTCTGTCCACATCATCATCTGTCATATTTGTCATGGAAACATAGTTGCCCTGAAGAAAGGATAGTCTGTAATCGTCATCTTTAAAATAGCAGGTCTCTCTCATCCCTTTTGGTAGCTGGTCTATAAAGCAGAAAACACATTTGTTTCTGCAGGATTTTGGCTCATCTATCAAAAGGGTGTCAAAGTTAATGCCAAGTGGCTCAAAGTCAAAATTGTCAATGGAAACAGTTCTGTCTGATAATTTTATTGTAACTTCTTCGTTGCAGGAGGCATACATATAGTCAAGATAATCGTTTATCTCTATGTCGTTTATGCTTAAAATCACGTCGCCGTTTTTTATCCCTGCAATATCAGCAAGGCTGTCCGGTGATACATATGAAACTTTAGCTGACATAATTTTGCCTCCTTTACAATTTGTGTTATGCATACATATTCAGTATATCACAAATGGGTTTTTATTACAAGTCTAAAAATACAAAAACAACTGCAACAAAAGTTGCAGTTCAGACCACTGACAAAGTCAATGTCGGTGGTCATTTTTTTTGCAAAAAAGCTTTAAAAAACAAGTAAAATATGGTATAATAAAAGCATAGAAAACAGCGTAATAATGGGGTGTTGAGATGCTTTTAGAAGGAACAAACAGA
>JAZNCD010000052.1:0-6149 GCA_045587365.1 Clostridia bacterium | reverse complement strand
CGCAATCAAAGAAATCGCTGATCGTACCGACTTCCTCGTTAAGAGATCACAGTGGGTATTCGGTGGCGTCGGTTGGGCTTACGATATCGGTTACGGCGGTCTTGACCACGTTATCGCATCAGGCGAAGACATCAACATCTTCGTTGTTGACACTGAGGTTTACTCAAACACAGGCGGTCAGTCTTCAAAGGCTACTCCTACAGCTGCTGTTGCTAAGTTTGCAGCTGCAGGTAAGAAGGTTAAGAAAAAGGATCTCGGTATGATTGCTACAACATATGGTTATGTATATGTTGCACAGATTGCACTTGGTGCTAACATGGCACAGGCTCTCAAAGCAATCAAAGAGGCTGAAGCTTATCCGGGTCCATCACTTATCATCGCTTACGCTCCATGTATCAACCACGGTATCAAGGCTAAGGGTGGTATGGGTAACTCAATCGCTGAAGAAAAGAAAGCGGTTGACTGTGGTTACTGGCACCTCTGGAGATTCAATCCTGAGCTTAAAGAAGAAGGCAAGAATCCATTTGTTCTTGATTCTAAGGAACCAACAGGTACAATCACCGACTTTATGATGGGCGAGAACCGTTACCTTATGCTCCAGAAAGGCTATCCTGAAATTGCTGAAAAGCTCTTTGAGAAAGCCGAAAAGGATCTTACTGCAAGATACGAAGAGTATAAGAGAATGGCAAGAGACTAATCTCTGTAACTTAAAAACTACTGCGGCAGGAAAACCCTGCCGCAGTTTTTGTTATCAAACTTTGCATTTTTCACATAATTTTATTCTATAAAATACTATTTGATTTTATATTTTTCTCCAAATTGTAAATTTATGTAAATATTTTCCAAAAATTTTCTTAAAATCTATTGACAAAATTTGTAAATTATGTTTATAATATAGTTAAATAAAAAAAGGGGATGAAATAATGCAAAATCTAACACAAAGAAAACCAAAGGTACTTATAGTTGATGATGACAGAGAATATGTTAAAGTGCTTAGTGCCGCAATAGCAAAACGCGGTACAGTTGATTTGATAGGCTCTGCCTGCGACGGCATAGAAGCCATTGATATGATTGAAGAAGGCGAACCGGATATTGTTGTTCTTGATATGATTATGCCAAATCTTGATGGAATTGGCGTTCTTGAACGCATATCCCTCAAGAGAAAGCTTTCTAAACCTATATTTATTGTTGTCAGTGCAATTATAAACGAAAAGATAGCTGCTCATACTATTTCGCTTGGGGCAGAATATTTTATGCAGAAGCCTGTTGATATTGAGGCAATAGTAAATCGTATAGAAATGTTCTCGAAAGAAGTAGACATCTCTATGACAGAGCCGGCAAATAACAACGAGCTTAAGGTTATCTCAAAGCCTGTTCCTCCCGATATAGAATCTATGGTTACAAACATTATACACGAGGTTGGTATTCCCGCTCACATAAAGGGATATCAATATCTGCGTAATGCGATAATTATGGCAGTTGACGACCTTGATATAATCAACTCTATTACCAAAGAGCTTTACCCGACTGTTGCAGAGAACTTCAATACAACCTCAAGTCGTGTTGAACGTGCAATCCGTCATGCAATTGAGGTTGCGTGGGACAGAGGCGACCCTGATGTTCTCAACGCATTCTTTGGCTACACTATTGCAAACGCAAAAGGAAAACCCACAAATTCAGAGTTTATCGCTATGATTGCCGACAAGCTCAGACTTAAACTCAGAAGCGCATAAAAAAGCATAGCGTCATTTAGACGCTATGCTTTTTAAATAATGTTCCAACTGCATCACCGCTTACGACCTTATATAAGTTCTCCGGGGTGCTTCCGTTTGTGATAATCATATCAATCCCATTTTCGCACACAAGTTCTGCGGCTTTAAGTTTTGTCTTCATTCCGCCTGTTCCTCTTCTTGTGCCCTCGCCGCCTGCACAGTTTCTTATCTCATCTGTTATCTCTTCTATAACAGGGATAATCTTCGTACCCGAATCATTTGGGTTTCCATCATAAAATCCGTCAATGTCTGAAAGAATCACAAGTATATCTGCGTCAACAAGGTTTGCAACATAGGCAGACAAGGTATCGTTGTCACCAAACTCAATTTCGTAAGTTGAGATAACGTCGTTTTCGTTAACTATCGGGATAACGCCGTAGTCAATCATTGTCTCAAAGGCATTTTTTGCACTCTCGTATCTTTGCTCATCATCCAGTACAAATTTTGTAAGCAGCACCTGACCGGTGTTGTATCCGTATTCCATAAAGAACTTTTCATATATGGACATAAGGCTTGCCTGACCTATTGCCGCAAGTGCCTGTTTTTGTCTTGTGGTTGACGGCTTCTCGGGCAGACCAAGTTTGCCGACACCCACACCAATCGCACCGCTTGAAACAAGTATAATCTCATGACCCATATTCATAAGGTCAGAGAGTACACGAACAAGCTTTTCTATCATTTTAAGGTTTGTTTTGCCCGTGTCATAGGTAAGGGACGATGTACCCACCTTAACAACAATTCTTTTTTTATCTTTCATTTGTTTCCTCCGTAATAAAAAGAACACTGCATATGTCTCTGACAGTGTTCTTTTATAATCTTTTATTTGCTCTGCAACCTTACTTGTCGGGAAGTGGCTTCTACGACTACGCTCGGATTTCTTTATTTAAATATTTGTAAATTACAAATAAATTCCAATATCATTCGCCGAGCGGACCGTCGAGACGCCGGTCCCTACTTATCCAATGGCTTCTACGACTCGCTTCCGAGTTCCCTTATTTTATAAAGGAAGGAACTCTCCGCTCGCATGCATTTGCCCTTTCACGCTCGCCGTGCATGGATGCACGTTTATGCTCGCTACGACTCGTTGCGTTCACTGTGTGAACTTACTTGTCGGAAAGTGGCTTCATTGTGGGGAACAAGAGCACGTCGCGGATTGAAGAACTGTCTGTCAGTAGCATTACAAGTCTGTCAATACCTATTCCAAGACCACCTGTTGGCGGAAGTCCGTACTCAAGTGCATTAACATAATCGTCATCCATCATATTAGCTTCCTCGTCGCCCTTTTCGCGCTTTTCAACCTGAGCCATAAATCTGCCCTTCTGGTCAATTGGGTCGTTTAGCTCTGAGAAGGCGTTACCATACTCACAACCGAGGATGAACACTTCAAATCTCTCGGTAAAAGCAGGGTTGTCCTTATATCTCTTTGCAAGAGGAGAAACCTCAACGGGATATTCGTAGATGAATGTAGGCTGAACAAGATTATCCTCTACTTTTTCTTCAAAGGCAAGGTTTATAATCTCGCCTCTGGTCATTCCCTTTTCAACCTCAATGCCGACAGACTTTGCAAGAGCCTCTGCCTCTGCATCGGTAGAAGTTTTTGCAAAGTCAATGCCTGCAAACTTTTTGATTGACTCTATCATTGTCATACGAGCCCAACCCGGTGCCAAGTCAAGGTCTGTACCCTGATATGTAATCTTGGTTGTGCCCAAAACTTCCTGAGTAACGGTGGAGATAAGGTCCTCTGTAAGGTTCATCATTCCCTCATAGTCGGTGTATGCCTCATACACCTCCATTGTGGTAAACTCAGGATTATGCTTTACATCCATACCCTCATTACGGAACTGTCTGCCCATTTCATAAACCTTTTCAAAGCCACCAACAACAAGTCTCTTGAGATAAAGCTCAGGTGCAATTCTCATAAACATATCAATGTCAAGAGTATTATGATGAGTAATAAAAGGTCTTGCATTTGCACCGCCTGCGATAGTGTTGAGTATAGGAGTATCAACCTCCATATAGCCGTGGCTGTCAAGATAATTTCTGATACCTGTAACCACCTTGCTTCTGATTTCAAAAGCACGCTTAACGTCAGGGTTCATAATCAAATCAACATATCTCTGACGATATCTGAGGTCTGTATTTGTAAGACCATGGAACTTCTCAGGAAGTGGTCGAAGAGATTTGCTTAAAAGTTCTATTTTGCTTGTTCTTATAGAAATTTCACCTTTTTGGGTTGTAAATACCTCGCCTGTTACACCAATTATATCGCCTATGTCAAACTTCTTATACTTTTTATAGGGTTCTTCACCCATTTCATCTCTCTTTACACAAAGCTGAATTTTACCGCTGCCATCGCGAAGGTCCGCAAATGACATCTTGCCCATCACACGCTTTGACATCATTCTGCCCGCAACAGTAACAACCTTGCCCTCATACTCTGCATAATTTTCAGTAATGTCAGTTACCTTGTTTGTTCTCTCAAACTTGGTGATACTGAACGGGTCTTCTCCTTCTTCCCTAAGGGTAGCAAGCTTATCTCTGCGAATCTTTAAAATCTCGTTAAGGTCTTGTTCCTGTACTTCTGTGTTCTGATTAATATTTTCACTCATAGTAATTCCCCTTTTGTTATTCTTTTGTGACCTGAAATCAGGAAATTTAAATTCTACTCAATGGCAAGAATTTTATATTCAATAGGTCCGTCCTGAGTATCAAGAGTAGCAACCTCTCCAACACTTTTGCCATTTATCGCCATAAATAACGGACATTCGTTTGAAATTGTTTTGTCCCCATCAAGGGTAGGGTCTGCCTCGGTTGAACCAACCACTGTATACCACTCTGCTTCATCAAACTCAACATCAAGAATCTGTACCCTTGTGCCGATACCTACCTTTGTTCTGTCTATATCGCCTGCGTCAATTATCTCAACATTTTTGAGCATATTTTCAAGTTCATTAATTCTTAGCTCAACCTGAGCCTGCTCATTCTTTGCCTCATCGTACTCCGAATTCTCAGACAAATCACCAAAACCAAGAGCAACCTTTATTTTCTCTGATACCTCTTTGCGTTTTTTTGTTTTTAAATATTCAAGCTCATCTTCGAGTTTTTTTAATCCGTCATTTGTAAGTGTGATTTTTTTGTTATCCATAATAAAACCAATCCTTTCAACTTTCGAAGCAGTAAAACCTGATATACAGGCATACCACCACGATGATAACATATTTTATTATTATAATATATTAAGGAATAAATGTCAACGTTTTTCTTGCTTTTTAAGATTAGTATTTCTTGCTTTTTAAGATTAGTATTGTTACATACTACTGTTTTATTCAGAAAACCCACAAATGTAACCTTTAAAAATTTATAGTAAACTCAAATAAATTCAATTATTAATTATTCATCATCGTAGCGACTTCATCATTCATTATTCATTAAAAATCCTGTCGAAACTAATGAATGATGAATATTGAATAATAAAAAATGAATAATACAAAACAAAAAATCCTATCTTTCGACAGGATTTTTGTTTTGGTGACCCATCGGAGATTCGAACTCCGGACACCTTGATTAAAAGAGAAATTAAAAGTGCGTTTTTATAGGGTTTATTGATGTTTTGACTACCTTGTGACTACAAGTCTGTCAAATCGTATCTAAGTAATCGTTAATTTTAAGCACAGCCTTATCAGTCATTTTTTGAGAAAATTCCGTGTAGATATTCATAGTGGTTCGGATGTCGGCGTGGCGCAATAGTCTTTGTGCTGTCTTAACATCAACCCCTGCTTCGTACAATAATTTTGCATAAGCGTGACGAAGTTGGTGACCATTGAATTTATATCCGATTGTTTCACAATATTTTTTCCACCTTTTTTTAATTTGCGTTTCTGTGAGCGGTTTTTCACCACCAAAAATAAAATCATCCGGGGCAAGACCTTCGCATATCTTTTGCAGATATGGTTTTATTATAGCAAGGATTGGTACGGTGCCAACACTTGCGTTTGTTTTAGGGATACCTTTTAGGTGGGGTTGATTAGATATGAACTCAACGGCATCGTTAATAAGAATCTCATCGGTTTCAAAATTTATTTTCTTTACTTGTAGTGCTGCAAGTTCTCCTCGCCTTAGCCCCAAACATAAAAAGCACATTGCCCACATACCAAATTCAACCTTATCCGCATTTTCTATTATTGTATCACGAACAAAATCGGGGGGAGCAGTAACTCTTCCTTTTTTTGCGTTCTTGGGAACTTTGAGCGAGCGAGCAAAGTTATTAAGAGGCAAATCTTCGTGTATTATGGCATAATCAAGAATTAAACCGAATACAACCTTTGCTTTAGATACGGCTGAAAAACTGTATTGTTTTTTTGCAACCATATCATCAAG
>JAZNCD010000051.1:0-39954 GCA_045587365.1 Clostridia bacterium | reverse complement strand
CAAGCTTCAGGTGGCCGTAAGAAGAAGTGCTTCCTACCCCATAGGTCGTAGCTGATGAAGCATGAGCCTTGGGTGCCTTGCCATCAGCCTCCGTCTTTGTTGCATAGTAGGACGGAAGCTGACCGCCTAATTTTTCTGCATCGTCAACAATTCCGTCTCTATTTTGGTCGTACACAGTCCTTAACATATCACCGCCACCGGCTTCGCTAACAAGACCATCTATATAGTCCTTTGAAACAAACTCATCTTTCTTATCTCCGAATGTAACCTTTCCTGCAAACCACGCGTTACCTTTTTTATCAAGAGTATAGGCGTTCTTTCTGTCTGTATCACTTGAACCGTTACCAACAATATCAAGATATTGTTTATCTGTATCTTCAATATTATATCTTCCTCTGACAAATCCTTGTGGTGTTGTAACAATTGTACCATTACCAAAACCTGTTCCTTGAGTAGCAGTCGCTTTTACAACAACATCTCTACCATGAGCAAAGCCAGTATGGCTATATACAAGGGCTCGTAAACCTCCTGCGTGTGAACTTTGTCCTTGAGCCTCAGTATTTTCATTTTGAGCATGAGAAAAACGACCAGTAGCCTTAGTACTGTTACCTGAAGCGCAAGCAGCTTGTCCTGATGCATCAGATGCCAAACCGAGCAACACGGCATTCGCCCCCGCGGCATCTTGAGAGTTGTATGCAGCAGCAACAACAGCCGATTTCGCCCCCGTCCCAGACCTAATTGGCAAAGCGGTGATTTTCTCATTTGCTGTAATACGTTCCTCGTGGTTTTTTATTTGTGTCTCATTTGCTGTAATACGTGTTTCGTGTTCGTCAAGTTCTTTCCATATCGCACCTTCGCAATCTATTCTGTCGGAGACTTCTTTTTTTATTGAAGCATCCAACGTATTAATCTCAAGATGCAATTGCTCCGCCTGTGTTGGTGTCGGGTCTGTTGGCTCTCCTGCGGTAATCGGTGCATCCTTAACCTCAAGCTGACCTGTGACGCTCCTCTGTCTCTTGCCATCAATATATCCATCAATAACAAACGTCAGCTCCCCGGCTTCTGCCATTGGCTCTGCGGGGATAGGCACGAGATACATCTCCGTGTTTTCTTCTATCTTTTCAAGCAGGGAAATCTTCACAGGGTTATTGCCCTTTGCATCCCAGAACGTCACCGTCTTTGCATAACCGCCCCAACCCTCGTCAAAGGTTATTCTAAGGTTTGTAATATTAGCCTCGCCCCGGACACCTGCGTTCTTGCTGTCTTTGCTGAGATGGCTGCCACTCACTTTTACATTTATAATTCTGTCCATTGTTCCTCTCCTTTCTCTCCCTCTCTCCCTCGCCTCCCTTGCCTAAAGGGAGGGGGACCGCTTTAGCGGTGGAGGGATTTCTATTTTATCTCTCATCCACATTTTTCAAAGCATCTAAACGAGCAATAATATCTGCTATACTTTTGTTTATTTCCTCAATTTTTGTGCTTATCTCTGCGATTTTTGCATTTATTTCCGCAATATCTCCTGCTCCGCACAGCCTTTCATTTCCATCTGCCGTGCCGATATAAAGCTCTTTTTTGTCTGTTATATAGCCAAGTTCTGCGTTACTGAGCCTTGGCATTGTTGTCCTGCCACCCAAAGCCCCGCTCTTTATCATAATTGCATCTGCCATTTTAAGCCCCCTTATACGAAAATAGGGGCAACTAATCAAAGTCACCCCTATGCCGTGTCATAGAATTTTCATTATCGCGGAGTATTTAATTATAACTCGCTCTTTGCAAACTCGCCTGACTTCTTCTCAATGAGCATACTTGTCTCATAATCCTGCAAATCAGAGCTATCGAGAACTGCGGCGAATTTTCTTTTGATTTCTACCTCTATACCACGCTTTATAACGCAGTTTTCGCCGTTCACAGAAACAAATACATCATCTTTGTACTTGTTATTGTCTCTGAAGAGTTTAACCTTCACAAGCTCATCCCAATAAGCCTTGCGCTCTTCGTTTGCCTTTTTCTGTTCTTCTGTCAAGCCACCGCCGACAGAAGCCTTTGCATCTGCTACAATCTTTTCAGCCTCCGCCTTAGCCTGTGCAAGTATTTCCTGCACCTGCGCCGTTACATCAGCAAGGTTAACTGCTTCAGCTTTTGTTTCTTCAGATGTGTTAACAACTTCTGTTTTTGTTTCTTTTGCCATTATAATCTCTCCTCTCCCCCACCCCAAGCCTTCCCCTTGAGGGGAAGGTGGGTTGCGAAGCAACTCGGATGAGGTGTTATTTTTTTATTCTTTCCTTAATTATTTACTGTTGGGTTAAACGTTGAAGCTGATTCAATACGAACCATATAGTTTTCAACAAGTCTCTCAGCAACCTTTGTAGCCTTCCATCCTGCAGTTGCTCTCTGGTCGAGAGGGTCGCCTGTGCCGGCACTGCCAAGCTGCTTCACGATATGCTGAAGACCACCGCCCGAAATCTCGGTTACACCATAAGCATTGTCACCCAGGATAAGTGTTGAATATACGGCTCTGCCTCCATTACCTGCACCTGCCCAAACCTTTGCTTCGGTTGTCTCTACGAAACGAACGCCAAAGATTTTACCGATTTCGCCTTCGTAAATGTCTGCCGGGTCAGAATATGTCTTTACATCTTTCCAAGCAGGGTCATTTGTAAGGTCGTAGGCAATATCAGGATTGATAATACCCACCCAAGCGCCGTTAATCTTTTCTGCATTCTGATTTTTAAGAAGTCGTACTGCTTTCTTAACATCATCAACAGTAAGAAGTGATGTTGCATCAATGTCAACTCTTGCATCCTTACCACCTGAGAAAATAACGTTTGTACCGCCGTTGAGAACTTCTCTTGTGATAGTATCAAGTGTAGCACCTGCCTGTGCGCCGAGAAGTTTTGTAGCCTGTACAAGGTTATTATCAATAGCTGTAAGCAAGAGTACATCAGAAAGTGTGATGTAGCCGCCATACTGAGCAACAGTTGCTTCGATTGTTGACATATTGAGGCTCTGTCCATCAGGAGTTACGCCCTCTGAGATAGGGTCAAGGAGCTTAGGAAGCGGACTATACTTTCTAAACTCAATAGTCTTACCGCCGTTCTTTGGAATAGGATGCTTCTGTCCAAACTGGTCATGCACCAACTTCGGAATAGCGTTATCAATAAGATAATCGCTGTAATAGGTTTTCATTTCATCGGTAAGACCTGCCGATGATGTCAGGTTTGTGTTCATTTCAGCAAAAAGCTGAAGATTGTACTTAAAGTGTTTCATTATGTTTTTTCTCCCTTCTGTTTCGGGGAGCTTTGGATTAAAATACTATTTTTTCTCCCCGCGCTACTCTTCGTGCTATCTCTGCTCTGTCTTTGCGAGTAAGAGACGACACATCATTTTTTACAATGACGGCGCTTTTTGAAGATGTACCGTTTTCGGAAGGTCGAGAAGCCTTTTGTTTGATCCTTGCCTGTGCCTGGGCGTCTGCCGTCTGTGCGGCTACCCTTGCGGCATCCTGAGTCAATTCATCAAAATGAAGAACCTTGTATGCGTGTTCCACACTGTTCCCGTTTCTCAACAAAGAGAGAAATTCAGGGTTTTGTGCTTCTGTCTTAAAATCGAAAGACGGATAAAGCTCTTTTACTTTGTCCGCTTCCTTATACCAGGTATCAATCTGCTGCTGAAACTGTTGCTGTCCGATTTGTCTCTGGCGCATAGCCCTGAGTTCCTCGTTTTCCCGCTCCAGCTTCTGCATTGCGTGATACTGTTCTACCGTCATACCATGGTCTTCTGCTACTCTCTCCCAATACTCGGTATCTTCTGCTAAGGCGGTTTGCAGTTTTGCCACATCATCTGTGCCATATTTGCTCTTTAACATATCGAGGATAGGCTTCTGTGCTGCCAAATCTGCTTCCATACCCTTTACCTGCTTGAATCGTCTGTCAAACACCTGCTGAAACCTCTCCTGGTCGAGGTCTTTATACTCACCATTGATAAGGTCATTATAGGCTTTTCTTCTCTCTTCAAGCGTGTTTGATGTAGTTGTTACATCTGTTTTTCCTGCACCCGTAGGATTAGTGCCTTCGGTGTCAAGGCTTGTAGCTCCGTCAGCGGTTGTACCTCCCTGCTTGCCGAATACTACATTATCAAATTCACCCGATTTTGAGCGGCGACTGCTTCCGCCCGGCTTTACATCAGTCTTTGGTGCGCTCTCAGTAGCCGCCTCGGCAGGGCCTTCTGCCCCGCCCGCCTGTCCGCCGTCATTGAACAGCTGCAAGTCTACTTTGAACATTCTTTTTAATACTTCAGGCATTTAAAATGCCCCCTTTCTCATGGTCTATTCCCAAGGGTCAATCGGCTATTCCGATAATATCTATTTGCACATGGTCCGGATAGCTGTCTGCTATCTGCATAAGACCAATGGATGCCATATTAAATATCGCGGCAATATCCTCGCCGCCGTCTGCGGAGATAACAAGCTCTCCCTCTTTTTGATCAACGCTTGCAAAACTTGCTCTATAGTGGTTTTCCTCAAGCCATCCTATAAGCGCCTGTACCAGGGCTGATATACCGGCACAAACAATATCTCTGCCATACTCGTCATAATTGGCGTGTCCCGACACAGTCAGAGAGCGAGTGTTTTCATCGATTGTATAATTCGCCTTAACCATCGTAAAAGCACTCCCTTCTATAGCCTTCTCCTTGAGGAGAAGGTGTCGGCGTAGCCGACGGATGAGGTGTCAATTTTCTACGCCCCATCGTTCATATCAGGGTTAGCCCGGCTTGCCAACCTCTCTCCATAACTCGTCATAGTCTCGGTCTGAGCGTCTTTTTGTGCCTGCCCCATACCGCCGCCACTTGGTGCGTTTGGAGTAGTCGGCATCGCCACTCCATTTGGCGCATTTACTCCCATCGCACTTTTCAGCATTGCAAGCTCTTGCGACATTTGATTCACCATATTCATAAGCGTCTGCCCCTGCTGCACCTTTTCCTTGACCGTCTCTATGCCGTCAAAGTCCATAAGTTCAAGCGCCGTCATGGTCTGCTCTGCCAACTGAGGATTGAAAAATCCCATATTATACATTTCCTTTGCAAGCTCGTTCTGTGCCATCTTGCTATACGGCGACCTCTTCTGAGGCTTGACCACAACGTCATATACAGGCTTGCGGAACAGTTCAACATATCCTTCTTCAAGTTCCTGCCCCGGATAAGCCGGAGGAATAGCCTCTCCCTGCATCATCTTATTGTTAAAGTCAACAAACTCGTATTTACCCGTCTCTCCCGTGATACGGAATGACCTTGTCTCATCATAGAACTGTCTCATAAGCTCTATCGCAAGATAACATTCCCTTGTGTAGGAACGATAGGACGCCGCTATCATATCACGGCTCATTTTGTTTCCCGCTTCCTGAAGCGCCGCAATTGCCGCCGCCGCAGTTACACCGCCACTGCTTGAGCCCTGGGATACATCTCTGTTTGATGATGTCTCTTTCAGTTCGTCTATCTTCATCTGCAGGATATTAAGCGCCGCACCGCTTACCTGCTGTATATCAATCTGTCTCAGGCGCTCCTCGTCTATATCGCCCTCAACAAATACAATCTCTTTTGTATCATCCTTAAACTCATCAAGGTTAATACCAATATTCTTCTTAGCAAAAAACCTCGGCTTTGTCGCCTTGATAGTGTTCTCAAGTATTACCTGTTGAAGCTTGTCTATGTACATCTGCGGCGACTTCATAATGGCTATATATCCAAAGCCAACAGGGGTGCCCTCTTCAGGGAAGAGTACATCAAACTCTACAGGATACAAGCCGTGGTTATAAAATCCGCTCTCTGCATACTCAGGCTCATTCTCTGATGCAAACAACACTTCGCTTCCTACAAACTTACAAAAGTGCAACACCGTCTTACCTGCCGTATTGCGCTTCTTGTAATACCAATCCACCACAACAGATTTGTTTGTCACATCAACTGTATCGTCATATACGTATTGCTTTACATCAATGACCTTCCCGCCGTTTTTACCCTTTAACTGCGGATATTCCTTTTCAAGCACATCGTTGTCCTTGAGCGAAACTATAAACAAGTCTCGGCTCTGTTGTATGTCCGTGATGCCTGCTTCCCAAAAGATGTTGAGCATATCAATAAACTGCGTATCAATATCCCCAAGCCCTTCTTCAAGTTCTGTATTCCAGAACACACCCTTTGCCACTACGCCGTGCTTGAGTTTATACCAAGCCGCATCAGAATACGTCTCCTCGTAGTTGTTCCTCTCGTATATAACAGGGAGAATGGATGAGAGCACCTTTGCCGACTGCTCATCTCCCCGCTCTCTCGGCAGGACATTTGGCTCAGGATAGTTGTCCATAATGTCTGCGTGCTTCGAGGCTATAGAGTTAAACATCCACGCCGATGTGGGCTGCGGTCTGTCTCCCTGCTCACCCTTGCCGATTACATCCCAATGACGGAGCTTCCACCATTGCTCCTCCTCGACAATCCTATCTTCAAGGTTTTTCTTGCCGTCCTTGTATTTCTTCAAGGTCTCAGCCGCCTTCTCAATGGCTTTTTTGTCTATCCCCTGTGTCTGTTCCGTAGGAGTTACCGAGGATTGCTCGGATACTCCTTCAGGCTGCGCCTTTCCCATAAGTTTCTGCGCCGCTATCGCCAGATAATCTTTTGGCGTCTTGCCTTTGCTATTTGGTACATCTAAATTCAATCTGTTTCACCCCTTAATACTTGCGATAAAACGCATATCTATCAACTTTTATATCATCATCCTCAAGCGGATTATATACCGCAGGCGCCCTGGTCTCTACTTTAACAGGCTTCATAGGATTGGCCATACACAAATACCTCACCTCGTCTGCAACGTGATCCTCAAGCTTCGTGTCAATATCCTCAGGCTTGTGGTCGTCATACATAAGAGTAGGTATCGTCCGTATAAACGCCTTGCAGTTAGAGAATATATACATCATCGGTATGCCGTTCTCGTCAAACTGCAACCTGTAGTGCACCTGCATCCACCCGGCAAGCCTCTTGTGGTCGCCCTTGTCAAAGTACACTCCGTACTTCTCGCCTGTCTCCGCTATGCTTACACCGTGTGACTTGTCCCAAATAGCCGGGTCCGCCACACCGCTTATATGCTTGCCCTTTAACCACTCGTGCTCGTTCTCTATCCGCGCTATCTCCTTAAATATCTCGTCAGGCGACCACTTTACACCGACATCAGCCTCATTTTTGACGCATCCGTATAGCTCCAATATGCGATAAATCCTGCCGTCATAGTCTACAACCCACCAAGCACAGGAGAATGGCTTGCTATAGCCAAAGTCAAAACTTCGCCATATTTTCCACTCTTTTGGCGGATTAAACGGCGGTATAACATGTGTATAACACCTGTCCTCGTAGTGCTCACTGTCATTGCGGAACTCTTCAAAGACCTGTCCCTCGTAAACATCCCAGCATCCGTCAAGGTGCGCCTTTCGCTTGTGTTCAGGCAGAGCCTTTAGCATATCTATGTACTCAGGGTTGGCATCCATCAGAACCTTGTTATCGTATACCGTTGCCTGAATGAAAATATAATCGTCAGGGTTTTCGCCATCTTTATAGTTTTTATCTATGAATATACGCTTAATGTACTCGTGGCCGACTCCACCGGGGTTCATCGTATAATAGCAACGAGGCTTGAAGTCCTTACGGGTAGTTCTGAGTGATGTACGAATAAAAGTAATCCACTCTTCCGGGAACTGCGTAGCTTCCTCGAATATAATAAAATCAAACTCCTGCCCCTGATATTGAAGAAGGTCTCCCTCGTTATCACAATACCCCATCATAAAACGACTGCCGTTTGGAAACAGAAACGCCCTTTGGTCCGAGTTATACTTGGCATAGCCGTGTAGTTCACTCATCAAAGGAATGATATGGTTGTTTCTAAGCTCCGGCATTGTTCTACGCAAAAGCAAGCCTTTAAGGCCGTCGTAATTCATACTGAGCATTACGCCCTTGCGCCTGCCCGCCCAAGATTTACCGCCACCACGAGAGCCACCATATCCGATGTTTGCCGCATCCGCCTTAAAAAACTCAACCTGTTTCGGGTTCGGCACTTCCTCTCTCAAATGCTGAAAAATTAAAGCTTCGTTCTGCTCCATCTGCTCTCCTTTCCCCCATACTGTAGACATAAGCAAATTTGGCTACATTACCGCAGGGGATGGCTAGGATTTGGGCACGGCACATTGTTCAAAGGCAAATTTGCTTTGCTTACAGGCAATAACATTTTGCCCCTACTTCGCCCATTCTTCCAAGGCTCCCTCAAACTTTACCACAGTAGCACCACTTGTGTTCATTTCACCATCAACAGTGACCTGCTGCGCCGACTTACCATAGTACATCTCCGCAAACCACTTCTCTATGTCTGCTTTCACCTTCATCGGCGTATTCTCATCATCCGCTATGGCTCTCAGCCTCGCAGGCGATTGCTTTGCATACTCTTTCAGTTCAGGAGGCAGCGGCGGTCTCCCTTTCGGGTTGCCACTATGCCCCTTGGCAAACTGTCCTGATTTTGTCCTGTTAGCAGGCATATCCCCACCGCCTTTCTTACCTATACTCAATCACTGGTTGCTTAAATCGTAACACAAAATAAAAATAATGACTTGCATTTTTGCAAGTTTTAATAAAAAAGTCATCCGACATGGATGACTCTTTCATTATTTGTCACTTCTTCCTGTAAGATAATCAAGAGAAACATCAAAAAAGTCCGCTATTGCAACAAGAGACTTCAACGTTGGCTCATTCTCTCCCTCTTCGTATCTCTTAATCGCAGTAGATGTTAAACCGCAAAGCTCGGACAGCACCATTCTTTTCAACCTTTTCTTTTCTCTTAACATCCTAAGCCTCTGCCCAAAATCCACCGCATAACCCCCTTTTTTATTCTTCGCAGTAAAGACTATATGCCCCCTGCTCTGATATAAAAGCTTTTACTTCGTCTTTTTTTAGGGCCTCTGCAATCTCTTGCGGTTCAATGGCTACCGCATTGTCCTTTGTTGCCCCCAGCCTCTTTAAGAGAATATAAATATACGCATTATGTATTTTGGTCGCCTGCTCATACCCCGCTACCTTCTCGCGCTCTTCACCTATCATTTTATGCAATCTTTCATTTTGCTTTTTTACCTTTTCAAGCTCCTGGTTTAAGTTTGTTAATTCCATTTTATAATCCCCCTTACAACTCCTCAATCCTTATATAAATCCCGGGCACATCCGCCCAAAACTTCTCCGTTATCTCCGATGCCACCTGTGCATCATCTACCCAAAAGCCCACACTTGTCATACAATCCTTTAATAGCTTCTGCAGATTGTCTGTGTCAGGCTTGCTTGTCTTATACTCGCCGTTTTTGTGATTACCTGCAATAGGGAAACACCACTTTGTAAAGAGCCTCACACCCACTGTATATTTCTCCTCAGGCTTATGCGCTGCAAGGTATGCCGTCAGCTTTGCCCTGGCATCTTTAAGTTCCTGCGGCTCATATGGCACAGGCTTGCCTTTTATCACTGTCCACTTCTTTTCCTGATGCGTGCTAGTTGGCGGTACCATCGGCATAAAAAATTCAGTTTTCATTTTCATCTCCCTCATTCAAAATCCCTTTTGTCAGTGCAGGGGAAAAAGTTGTGTGTGGCGGCAGCTAAAGCCACCACACTTTATTCCCACTGACTCATTTATGAGCCGTAAAATATATATACGTAGTATATATATTTCGTGCGGTTAACCGCAAACTCGATTACAATCGACTTTGCGGTTCACGTCCGCATTTTCGATTATTTATCGATTTTGCGGTTCGTATCCGCAGACGCAAACAATCGACTTTGCGGTTACATTCATGCACGCATTTTATCGAGTTTACGTCTCGCCTATTTCTTACCTACAAAGCCTTCGTCAATCCAAAATCCGCCGTGTTCTTTAATATGCCTCCTAACGGTATCGTCTGACTTACCCATATACTCTGCAAGGTCTGCCACGGTAATTTCCTCGCCAAAGCTGCACGCCTCAAATGCCAATTCAAGCGCCTCTCTGCGCTCTTGCTGCCTCTCTTCAGGCGACTTCTTCTTCCCAAAGTTCTTGCGATACGGCGACCCCTTGCCTGTGTACCCGTCATCAGGGCAAATATCGTTTAGTATTCCACTCTCGTCCTCTCTGTGCACCGGGAAGTCAAACCATACATTCACAGGCGCAAACCTCGGGAACTCTCTCAGCGTTCCCTCAATTCGCCACGCAGTACGTCCGCACGCTATAGCTTCTGCGTCCGAAATTTCAGTCTCTAACTCTTTTAAGTCATTCTTGCCAAAGTTATCCTTGCACAAGTCCATCATAGCCCTGCGGCTGCACAATTCATCCTGAGACGGCTCCTCTACTCCACTGAGCCACCTTGCACATACCTCACACGCCGCCTTGTCTGCCTGTTGCTTTTCTATGTTCTCATCAAGTTCAAGTTCAATAAGGTCTATAAGCGCATCAGGGTCTCTTGCAAATACGCCCGAGCCCGAGGCTCTGTCCATACTGCGCTTGCCGCCCTGGGCACCCTTTGAGTGGTGATGGCAGTATATAACCGCACACCCAAGCTCGTTACAGACCTTGTCGAACTGATTACAGAAGTTTGCCATCTGATCTGCACTGTTCTCGTCACCTGTTATGACCTTGTATATGGGGTCAATAACTATGGCAAGATAATTCTTTTTAGACGCCCTTCGTATCAGCTTTGGCGCAAGCTTGTCCATGGGTATTGCCTGTCCTCTTAAATTCCATATATCTATGTTTCCGATGTTGTCAGGCTCCCATCCAAGGGCAAAATATACATCCCTGAATCTGTGCAGACAGGATGCTCTGTCAAGTTCTAAGTTTACATAGAGTATCTTACCCTTGGTACAATCCCAACCAAGCCATTTTTTTCCCTCTGCCACCGCACAACAAAGCTCTATAAGGGCGTATGACTTACCTGCCTTTGATGGTCCTGCAACAAGCATCTTGTGTCCCTGACGGAGCACTCCGTCAATCAATGGCGGCGCAAGCTCAGGCAAGTTATCCCAAAACTCACAGAGGCTCTCAGGCTCAGGCAGATTGTCATTTACAGACTCTATCCACTCGCGCCACTCGTTCCAACTCTCCTTGCCTATATTGGTATCAAGAAGGTATTGCTTCTGTCCGTTTCGCTCAACGCCCGGCATACGAGAGAGCCTTGACGGATTTCGGTTTTGCACATCTATTTTCAAGCCATTCTTCTGGCATATAGAATATAGAAAATCCACACGCTTTCGATACTCTGTGTAGTTGTCTGCATCAATCCTGACTATGGCGTGTATGCTCTTTTTGCCGCTATACACAAGACAGGCAATAGGCAACTCAAGTTCACGAAGGATTGCGTTCTGCTTTTCCACGTCCTCATTGTCTGACTCAACCAGGGCAAAACGATAATCTGTTATGTTATCATCACGGACGCCCTTGCCATCAAGAGGATTAAAGCGGATCCAAGCCCCCGCCTCTTTTTTGTAGTCACCGATTACCGCACCTATGTCTCCGCCACACTTGGCAAGCTCCTGTATAAGCTGCCCTGCCGTTCTGTCATAAGCACCCTTGCTCGGCAGATATTTACCATCCTTCTCCCAACTGTCAGTTACATATCCCACATTCTCAGTACTTTCAAACAAAGTCTCAAGGTATGTAATAAGCTGCTGCACAGGGTCCCATTCTTCCGGGATAACTATATCCCGTCCGTCAACCCACTTTTTATCTACAACGACAAAATCCTCTTTTTTACCGCCGATTTCACTGTCCCAATCAAGCTCATAGCTACTTCTCTCAGGTTTCCATCCCTGATTTTTTGCATACTGTACGATTGTCCCTGCAGTAACAGGCGTCCCCGAACCTCTAAAGCCCTTCCACTTTCGTTCGCATTCACCCTTGTGGTACCTTGCAAAGTCCCTCATACTCCACTTGTCCCATACCTCGCAGGAATACCCCTCCTGCTTAAGGGCAAAACCAACGTTGAGCCACTCCTGATACTCAAGCGCCCCAGGGTCAATGCTATCAAGTATTTCGATTATGTTTGTTTCTTCCACGTCGTCGCACCTCGCCTTCTATTCTCGGATTGTCTATCCGCCAATCCTTCGCTTTGGCGGGCGGTCGCTCCTCTTCCCAAAAAGTGCACTCCGTTGGCGCTTTTCGGGAGCCCTATGCTCATATTCATTCGCATTATTATTCCTTCCCTACAATAAATTCCTTGGCACGTATTCCCTCGGCTCAACTCCTCGGGGTATTTTCCATCCATTTGCCGCTATTCTGTCAATCATTTTCTTTGCATCTTCAAACTGCCACGTTCCAACGTGCTTAAATCCCTTTTGCTCCAAAAATCGTATCTGCTTCGGGGTTGTAAGCCCCTCCGCTTTTCTTTTATCAAGTCTGTCAAGAAGCAGGTTTGCCTTGCCTGCATTCTCAATGGCATCCGGAAGGATACCAAGCTTTTCAAGGGCCGACTTCTGCTTATCAGACGGCGGAGCCATCTCCCATCCAAAGGAGGGCGCATATCCGCTCAAGTCCTCTGCCTGTATCGACATCTCATATTGCAAAGGGTCAACAAGTTTTTTCTTACGCTTCCTCATTTCCTCAAGTTGCTTTGCAAGGGCTTCCTCTCTCTCTTCCTGGACATCAGAGATAGCCTGCTCCTCTGCCTCTTCAATATCTATGGGTACCGCACCTGCAGATTCCATATTTTTTGTCATTTTCCTTGCAACATCATCACTTGAACATATCAAATGCGCAGGCCTGCACAGTTCGTGTCTCTCTGTATGCCATAGAAAATCAAGCAATAACAGATGGTCCTTTCCCTCACAAAGACGAGTTCCTCTGCCAACCATTTGACAATAAAGCGACCGGCTCTTTGTCGGCCGAAGAACAACAATACAATCAACGGACGGACAGTCCCATCCTTCGGTAAGCAGCATCGAATTACACATCACATTGTATTCGCCGTCATTAAAACGCCGCAGCGCATCCGCCCTGTCAATACTGTTTCCGTTTACCTCAACTGCTTTAAAGCCCTTCTCGTTTAAAATATCTCTAAACTTTTGAGATGTAGCCACAAGAGGTAAAAACACAACTGTTTTTCTGTCCATACACACCTTTTTCATTTCATCTGCAATCTTATGCAGGTATGGGTCAAGGGCACTTGATAACTCGCTTACCTTGTAATCTCCTGCCTGCACCCCTACATTTGTTATGTCAACCTCAAGAGGAAGTGTAAGCGCCTTTATGGGTGAGAGGTATCCGTCTTTGATTGCCCTTGGCAAAGTGTACTCATACGCAAGGTTTTCAAAGACCTGACCGAGGTTTCGCATATCTCCCCTGTCGGGTGTAGCGGTAACGCCCAACACCTTTGCATCGACAAAATAATCCAAAACATTTCTGTAGCTATCCGATACGGCGTGGTGAGCTTCGTCTATTATAATGGTATCGAAAAAGTCTCTTTTAAATTGCTTCAACCTCTTCTCTCTTGTAAGAGACTGAACAGACCCCACAACAATGCGGAACCAACTGCCGACACAAGTCTCCTCTGCCTTTTCTACGGCAGTTTTCAGACCCGTTACCTTATATATCTTATCGCTTGCCTGCTCAAGCAACTCTGCACGGTGAGCGAGTATTAAAACCCGCTCACCGCGTCTTACGCAACTCTCTGCAATCTTGGCAAAAACAACTGTTTTTCCGCACCCGGTCGGCAACACCATCAAAGTGTTATGTATCCCATTATCCCATTGCTCAAAAACTGCAGTTTGCGCCTCTTCCTGATATGGACGAAGTTCCATCAGAACTGTCCTGCCTGCCAAGCAGGTGCCTGTCCGGGCGTAGCATCCTCTTTTGGCTCGTAAAATTTCTTTACCTCGTTACTTGAATGTTCTGTTCCGTCATTGCCCTTCCACTTGCGTATACCAAGTTTCAATCTGCCCTTTGCCCCCATAACATTGTTCCAGTTCATCTTCAGTTTTTCGCCGTGCTTGCGCTGACCGATTGCAGTAAAGAATGCACATAGCATACCCTCGCATTTGCTATGCAAGAATAAATTATGTGTTACTATAGCCACGCCTTCTTTGCCCTCAACCCTAAGGGTTATAATAGCCTTGTTGCAGGGCGGAAGTTTCTCGCTTCCGTTGTGTCTGCCGCGCTCAAAATTGGTTACCTCAAACTCATAATCACCCTCGGGCAACAAGACAAAGTCAGGACCATCGTTTTCAATTACATCGTCCCAACCAAGCTCTCTCAAATCTCTCTCAACCTGTGCTTTTTCAAACTCTCTCTCGTTCATTTTAAAAATCCTCCTGAATATATATAATATTTTTTCTTTATAGATAAATGAATTAAAATTTTCATTGCCGCCGCGGTAGGCATGGCGGAACCGGGGACGGCATCTTATTCAGAAATTTTAATTCATTTTTGCGGAACAATATGCAGATTGTTCCCTACTCCCAAGGCATATCAGACTCACCATTTTGCACTCTCTTCTGCATAACCGCATCGAGCACCTGCGGCCACGCACCTATCAAAACTCCATTTATATAGTCAATGGCATAATCCTCAAGGGGCATTCCCTTCGGAAAGACTCCCTTTTCCTCAACAACTGCTTCAATCTCCGCCTTTGTCACCCCCGCCGTATTCATTAAGTCAACCAGAGCCTTCGGTATATTATCACTTACCGAGCCTTCCCCTTGAGGGGAAGGGGGACCGCTTGCGGTGGATGAGGTGTTTTCTGCCCCAACCTCACCATACGCCTCTACGTCAATCATATCCTCAATGACATCCTCGATTGTTTGGCTCCCTTGTGTATTGTAGGGGACGGCATCCTTGACATCCTGTTGCCCCTCAAATATATGCGCGATCTCCTTATAATCAAGGGGCAACTTCTCATCAAGACCGTGCCTGTTCTTGGCATCCCAACAAGCGTGGTGCGTGGTATACATTACACGTCTGCTGCCCTGCGCCTTCTTTTTGTTTCCCTTTTCGTCCGCGTTTATGACATATGTTTCGTAGTTTGCAAATAATACCATATCCGCCCATTCACGCAAAAGCGCCGCCGTTCTCGAGCTTGTCTTTTGCCCGAGCTTTAGTTCATACCTGTCATAGGCTCCCATTTCGTCCGGCTGTTCAAACTTTCGTATCTGTGCGTGAGCAGTAAGTACAACGTGTATACCTTTTGCAATAACCTCATCGAGCAGGTATAAAAACTTCTGCATCTCTTCTGATGAATATGTATACCCTTTACCATACCCAAAAGCCTCAATGCTGTTTACATTTGCTGCATCGCAGATTTGTCTGTTACAAAGCGCCTCCGCCCAATCCATTGTATCAATTACCAATGTCCCGCAGCATCCGGGGTTATTTAAAACATACTTCACATCTTCCTGAAGCATCGCCCAGCTTGTGGGCTTTGGCAACCTCTTTACATCCATTCCGTTTGTACTACCTTCTGTGTCTATAAATACAGGGTCGGGGAACTGCGCCGCAAGCGACGTCTTACCAACCCCCTCAACACCATAAATCAAAACTTTTTGAGCCACCTTCAAAATTCCTCGTGTAATCATTTTAAAATCTCCTTCCTTATTTAAAATCAAAAATTTTTACATTGCCGCCGCGGTAGGCATGGCGGAACCGGGGACGGCGTTTTATTCAATAAAATTTTTGATTTTTTACGGGAGGAGCAAGCCCCTCCCCTACTTTAGCGTTACCGATATATTCAATACTGCCGCCGCAATCCAATACACCACCATTCGCCAATCTCCCGACGGAACATACCCCATAGCAGCAAGGAATTGTAATGTAATCAATATAGCCGGGAATATGTATTTAGCCATCGTCAATCACTTACCTCACTCCTATCCCATAGCTTTTCTTTAACTGTCTGATAACCTCGCCACAATATGCATTTTCGGTTAAGGCTATAAACTCCCTAACTGTAAACATATCGTTTTCTATGTCTATACTGTGACTTGCCGCAAACGATTTGCGCCCCATTTCGCAGCTACCCGTCAAATTATGGTGCCATTGATAAAAGTCACTTGCGGGATACTTTTTATCTGTTTCGGGGAACTTCTCTTTGAAAAGCGCTATCTTCTCGTCCACATCCAAATCATCCATAATCTTCTCTTCGAGCGCTTCTCTTGCTTCAGAGAGCGTTTCGCCGTGCGCAAAATATCCGTTGCCTTTGACTATGTAACAAGGCTTCAATATCGTATTTCGCTCCAATATATAGCCCTTTGCAACATTGCCGTGTATATGCGTAAACACTGTAGGCACATCATCGACGTTATATATATCCATTCCGTTTATACTTTTAATGCCGTAGCCGTAGCCGTCGCCGTAGCCGTAGCCGTTGCCGTTGCCGTCGCCGTAGCCGTAGCCGGAGCCGTCGCCGTAGCCGGAGCCGTCGCCGTAGCCGTAGCCGGAGCCGGAGCCGTAGCCGGAGCCGGAGCCGTCGCCGGAGCCGTAGCCGGAGCCGTAGCCGGAGCCGTAGCCGGAGCCGTAGCCGGAGCCGGAGCCGGAGCCGTAGCCGGAGCCGTAGCCGTCGCCGGAGCCGTAGCCGGAGCCGTAGTCTAAAAACTGTTTAATTTTTAATATGTCCATTCGCTTACACCTTCTATTGCTTTGATTGCCTTTTCACTGCAGGGCACTATCTCGCACACATCAGTAAGTACCATACTGTCTACCTTATTCGAGAACCTGCAATCACTTGTATTTCTTGCCCCGTTTTCAGCCAAATCAAGCAGAGTGTTAGCCCCGTTCCAACGCCAGATGTTGCGAACATCGTGCATCTCAACCTCTTGTCCGTTTCGCTCTACCAATGTGCCAAAATATACACCGCTCTGAATACCTCTTACCAATACCTTTTCTCCATAATAATTTCTCATTTTTTTAATCTCCTTTATTTTGAATATTTAATTATTTTTCTTTTTAATAATCGTTTTTTTCTTCCGTTCAAATTTACTTGACTCATAGTTGACCATCCATTTTTGCACCACAATTTGGGCAAAATTTAAAATCGTTTCCACTCACAACTTCCTGACATAAAGAGCAATAATAGTCACCCATCCCTGCACCTTTCCACCTTCCGTGCTTCACTTCCGCAACATCTGCGGTTGGTATTTTTGCAAATACATCAACCAAATCATCCAAGGGGATATTACAATCCTTGCTGATAACTTCCGCACACTCTACCGCATCAATATATCGTGCCATCACCGCTCACCTTCACTTTCGTAATATTCACATTTATTCTGTTTATCTTCGTAAGGGCAAATGTCAGCGCATTCAGCGCAATCCCTATAACAACATATACCCTCAAATTCTGCGTACCATTTACAAGCCATCACTCCACACCGCCTTTCAATCTCTTGTACCACCTATCAAATACTTGTTTTGGTTGTATTCTTATATAACCCTTCCACCATAACATTTGATACCACTTAATTTTTTCGCTTCTATGGAAGTCATATATATTGCCGTCTTTTGTGTCAAACCATAACCAATGAGGAAAAACATCCGCTTTCTCACTATGTTGTGGAGAAATGAAAATAAGTTTAATTTCATTTTTATACTTTATTTTTGCTTTTATTGCTTCTAATAGACAGTTGCTATAAAACTCATTCATTCCTGCTCACCGCCTTTCTCGGTTGGGTGGTCGTACTTTTGTAATGCTTCTTTCAAGGTCAATTCATCAAATGGCAAAACTTTATAAAATGTCGGTTCTTCTTTGCAATCTTTCAACCATTCCAAAACAACTTTGAGAACTCTACTTTCTAAATCTTCTCTTTGCTCTCTTGTAATGCTATCAAGCCAACTTTCCGAAACTTCACCGATTTCATCGTAGGCATTTTCTTGTAGATATTCTATAATCATATCACTATTAACATAATTGACTTGATATGGCTCTACATAACCAATAGCAAAAGTGTCTGTATCTTTGTAATCTTCGAGCCTTGCCTCTTCGACACATTCTTTCACACTGTTACAAACACCGCCGTGCCATATCTCATCATCGCTATGCCTTGACCAAGCATATTTTTTCATTTCCCCTCATTTTCCTTTCTCTGCTCCGTCATTTTCCAAGATAACCCTAACACGCTTCCAAGTATCAGCCTCTTTTTTATACCTCTTCGCTTCATCCATCATCATTTTGAGTTCAGCCTTCAACTGCTCGTTCTGCTCCTCATAATGATTGATAACTTCCAATATATCCTTGAAGAATGTATTCTCTGTTTCGTCCTCACTCAGGCATTTATTATCATACGGACACTCATCGCACCGACTCGCATCACCTGTGCAACACTGTAGAGCCTTCACAACCTTTTCTTTATCTACCATTTTTATCTCCCCCTGCAAAATTATCTACTATTATCTCTTCAAGAAAGCTTATCTGTCCTTTCATCTCTCTCTTCTTCACACATCAACTCTCCTTATCCCATAATATTCATGGCAGCACTCCATACAGCAGAAGATAAAACCCTCATCTGTCTCGTATGCATCCCCCGAATATTCTTCCATAACACTGTCTCCACATTGCTCACAATAGCCAAGCCTTTTGTTGCCTGGCTCGCCGTACAGATAGCCTGTCCGCTCTACGCGCTCAATATCGGGGTGCGTATAATCGTGCATCATGTCGTTGCCGCCTTTCCTCGGGTGCTGCCCCAAATCTCAGTATGTACAAAGAATGGACTATACCTGTCAAAACTTATGGCACTGCTCTCCTGGCGTTTATAAAACTCATACATACCATCCTCAAGACATCTCGCAAGGATATCTGCAACCTGCTGAGCCGGGCAATGTACTTCCCTTGCTATAACGTCAATCTTCACATTCCGCCTGTGATAAAAGCATATGATGTCTGCAAGCAATGGTGTCTCCTCTCTGAACTTTATCTCTTTTTTACCCTTGCTGCATTCAACCACATCCGTGTTCTTGTGCAGTCCCAACTGATGGGCTTTTATAGATATGGCCTCGCGGCTCTTTTTAAGTACCTTCTCAAGCACACTGTTTGGCGTGTTCTGATAATTTAGCCTGAGATACTGTTCCTCGTCTTTGTTCCACACAAAAGGCCCCTGTTTCGCTCTACTCATCTCGTCACACCTGCCTTCTCTAACTCAAGCGAGAGAATATCCTTCTCCTTTTTCAGGCTCTCTGCAACGTTGGCATACATCTTTCGCATCTCGTCGCTCTTTATAACCTCTCGGCTAAGTGCCTCAATCTGTGCATCCTTTTCTTTAATCTCTTCCTGAATCTCACTATTTTCAAAACGGCTCTTGTCTCGCTCCTCAGTCACCCTCTCATACATTTTAAGCAGGTGCGAGTTCTTTGTTCTTAAGGCAACCTCATTGCGCTCTGCCTTCTTTATAACAACTATACAAAATACTCCAAAAACTACCAAAACTGCTAATTCTAACGCTAATATCATTTAAAATCTCTCCTTTATATTGTTCATCCAGATTTGCTTTCATTGCGGTGGGGCTTGGCCACTGTATGGGCACCGGGCAATTATTCAAAAGCAAATCTGCTTTTTTCTTGACATAATCAAATTATTCCGCTATAATATGTATTGAAATATTTTTGTTTTTGCCCTGTTCTGTGTTACCGCACGGAGGGGCATTTTTTTGTTCCTCACAATCACATTTCTCTCCCGGATCAAGGTTGGCTCCACATTCGGGGCAAGTCCAATATTGCATATTTTATCTCACTCCCTTCTTGACAAGTGTTCCGCAATAAGCTGACACACCACAATTGCACCTGCTATCCCAAGACTTATCCAATAGCCCCAACTTCCAATTACGCCTTGCTCACTCGCCGACAGGAGCCATACCGCCCCTAGCAGCATTATCATAGGTATGTATTTCATAATTTTTTCTCTCCTTTTTATCCACACAAAAAACTAACAACGGACCCAATCGGGATTTTTCCGCACGAACATTTTATTATTCCTTTGTTAATCATCTTGTTCAGATGCGGCAACGAGACACTCATTGCTTCGCAGGCTTCCTTCTTCTGCAGGGTCATTCCGTATCGTTCGCTTACAAATGCAAGCATTTCCCTATACCCTTCTTTTTCTCTTGCCATATTTTCACGCTCCTTTCATATTTTTGTTTAGATTTTTATTGTCTTGAATACCCTTCTTATTTTCAGCTAGCCGTAAACATATCTATAAAGATTGCGTTAACATCTAATTTCAGTTTTAGTTCGATTTCTGTTTCTCCGGAAGAAGAGGTTGCAATTTTGTATGTTTTTACATTAGGAATAACCATTTTATCGATTCTAATCGTGTGGGTATCATCGTTCTTTACAATATTTAACTCCAATTTTTTCTCCTTTCTTTATAACATTTTCCCTTCGTTGACAAACATTGCCCAATATTGTAGAATAGAAATGCTCGTTTTCAGAACGCGTTCAGAGCGAGCCGAAAGGAGGGATGCTCAATGAAAAAGCTCTTAGAAGCTATCTTGACCCCCGCCCTGTGCCAAAAGCAATTCTCCTGACAGCTCCGTGATGGCACGGAGACACAGCAAAGCAGGAGAGCCATACGGGACCCCCGGCCACTAACGGCGATATGTTGTCCGTCTAGTCGGCAACCCTTTCAGCTGAAGGGAAGTGTACACCAACATACCCGATGTATGGTAGAGGCAACTGCGCGAGAGTGGATGAAAGTAGTGGCCTTCATTCGCTCTCATTTTTTTTCGAGCATTTCTGTTCTACAATATCCAGCAACGTTTTTTCTTACCGATTTTTTTCGTTTTGCAAAACTGTATCAATCGGGATCTCAAGCACATCAGCAAGCTTTTCTGCCATAGACACTGACATATCTTTCTGGCGTTCGCCGTTTTCTATCATGCAATAATATTGCTGACGTATCCCGAGCTGTTTCGCAACATTTTGTTGTGAAAGATTTTTTTTAACTCTCAATTTTTTCAGCCATTCGCGCAAAAGAACACCCCCTTTTTTAAACAATCTGTTGTGGTTGCATTCTTATATTACAACATTCCGTTTTATTTGTCAAGAGGTTTTTGAAATTTTATTTCATTTTGTTGTATTTTTCTTTTCTTGTTGACTTACAACAATTAGTTGTGTATCATGGATTGTGAGGTGAGGTAAATGAAAACAATAAAATCTCTGCGACTTGATAGGGATCTAAACCAACAGACCGTCGCAAATTATTTAGGAATTACACAACAAGCTTACGCCAACTATGAGAGAGGTGTGCGCCAACCTGATCCCAGCACGCTTTCAAAACTGGCCGACTTCTTCGAGGTAACTGTTGATTATCTCCTCGGCAGAACCGATTTCTCTATTGAAGAAAATAGAAGGATTTGTCAAAATGTTACAAGACTTTGGGAAACAATTAAAAATCCCCCAAACCCCGAAGGCATCAGAGGTATTACTCAACCTTATCAACAAATCAAAAAAAATGAGTATCAATTCACGTATGAGGTATTAGAACAATTTGCTTCTTATTTGGGCGTTTCCGTTGATGATTTGATTGCCGGTATCAAAGATTCCACATCTCCTGCAATTACTCCCCAAATAAGTGAGCAAGAAAATCTGCTTTTAAAGGAATACACAGACTTAACCGACAACGAAAAGCAAGAGGTATTGAACTTCATTCGTTTTAAGAAAACACAAATTAAAAAACCTTTTACCTCATCCAAGACCCGCAGTTTTACCACTGCAGATTTTGAAGATAACACCGAACGCATTGCCGCTTTCGGCGGCATAGAAGAAAACGACGACGAACCTTTAACCACATAATTTTTCGACAAAATGTGACATAACGAAAAAACTCCTATATAATGTAAGTCAAATCTTACATTTATAGGAGGAATTACAAATGAAAACAATGAAGAAGGAAGTCAGGAAGTTCAAACAGGAAAACCGTATCAGCACAACGCCCAATGTCAACGAACTAATGGACATCATCCACAGAAAGTACGGTTTTACCACATACGGGTATCACAAAGATGAAGAAAAACTTCACGAAACAAAAACCTATGAAATATCTTTGGACCGACCCGCCTTTTCCTATTCCAAGAATGGAAGTAGATGTGTATTCTATAACGACGCTTTAAGCGACAAGGATATCACATTGCTTTTGGCTCACGAACTCGGTCACCTACATTATGACCACCTGCATCGACGGCTTGATTCTTCTGATACCCCCATATACAAAGAATGGCAAGCCCACATCTTTGCAGGGTATCTTCTGAATTCGGAAGGTAGATATTCTTGCATCCGCAAAATAATGCTAGCCATCATAATAGGAATTGCTTGTTTCTCTCTCGGTACAATCTGTGCCAATCCGGCGGAACAAAACCTATCATCTCTCACCGAAGATTATGTATACATTACCCCAAGCGGCCACAGTTACCATACAGAGAACTGCCAATATGGCAAGGATTACAAAAATTCTTTTGTAATTCAACGCTCTGATGCAGAAAAACACTTTCTCCCCTGCGACCAATGCAAACCGGATGAATATAAATAAAATATTACATACATAAAACAAAACAGAAAGGAATTAAATTATGTTTTTTATTGTTTGCACTTTGCTTATTATATCATTCATTGTCTGCACATATTACATTCACTCGAAATGGAAATTTTACTTAAAAGGTGTACATGGGCTTAGACCCATTGACAGTCTTAGACATCATAATATCTTAGCCCGTATATGGCCTTGCGATGATGGCTTTATGAGCTTAATATTCAGCGCATTAAGACACACTCTCCTTCCTGTTGTGTTCGCCTTTCTTATATGGGTTGTAAACAATGACAGATTAAACAGCCTTCTTCTTTTCATATCATTAATATACACTATTTCTATAATTCCACGATATAAAGCAAGAAGAGCCGATTTTAAACTTAACAAAGAATACCGAACAACCCAAGAAATGTTGAAGCCTGTAAAATCCGCTTGCTTTTCTGTTGTTCTTTGCGCAATCACAAATTATTTTATACTTTTACTTTGTTATAGCTTACGTCCTTAGAAATAAGATGTAATAAATTAACGAAAGATGCAACAGAAAGGATGAATGTTATGTTTTTTATTTTCTTTTTTCTCGTGTTAGCCGGATCTTTTTGCGTAGGCGCCTTTGCCTTTCCGCAAATCATCGGAAGTCTGCGGTATCGCAGAATTCGCTCTGTCGGTTTAACGATTTTTACAATTACACTTTGGTGCGTAATTGTAATTATTCTCACTATAGCTGCCCATCGTTTTCTTGAAGATTATCTTCTCGCCTACTATATGGGCCTGATTCCAACTCTGCTGATGACGCTTGGAACAAAGAACATCGAATAATATTTTAATTATATAAAGTTACCTTACATTGAAGGGAGTGAGATACTATGAAACAGCGTCCTGATGGCAGATGGCAAAAAAAAATAACGCTCCCAAACGGAAGCGTAAAATTCTTCTACTCAACGGCAGATACTGAAGCCAAGGCGAAAAAAGATATAGAAAAACAAATTCTGGAATATAATGTATCTTTAAATATCAAAAAACAGAACACACACAACTTCAAGGTCATAGCCGATGAAATGTTAACAAATCAAGCAAAATTAGTTTCATACGCAACCTTACAAAGTTATAAATATTCTGTCGAGCATATGAGTTCACTTTTTTCTTTAGATATAGAGGATGTCACCCCAATGCTTGTCCAGAACATATTAAACGAAATGGGCAAACAAAAATACAGTAAATCTGCGATGTCTAAATTCAAAACAACAATAGGGCTGATTTTTAAACATGCTATCTTGCTCGGATGTAATATAAGCAACTTCTCAACCTGTCTGAGAGTTCCAAAAACAACCACAGAAAAGATTTTAGCGCCTGATGATGTCGTAATCAAAACAATTACACAAAACGCAAGCAGCGCTGATTTCGGGCTTTGGGCACTCACTCTGTTGTGTACGGGGTTAAGACCCGGAGAGGTAAACGCACTTACTCTATCTGATATAGATTTTTCAAAAAGGACGATCCAAATTACACACGCTGTCGAGTTTATAGAAAATCAACCGCATGTAAAGCCTGCTCCTAAGACAGAAAACGGATTTCGCCTTGTCCCGATTTTGGATTTACTCTACGAACCACTTTATAAGCATTGCTCTTTAGTAGCAAAAGACGAATATATTTTTGGCGGCACAAAACCTTTTTCCAAAACTCAGCTTAGAAAGAGATGGAAAAAATATTGCGAAGAAGTCGGCCATCAGTTTACCCAATACCAACTAAGGCACGCATACGCACTTATTTTATATCGGTCAGGCATCGACCCAAAAACAATGCAATACTTATTAGGACACGCAGACTTTTCAACAACAATGAATATCTACACCCAATTTTCAAAAGAAAAGAATATGGAAGCTGCCGAATACATAAACTCCTTTATAAACCAAACCATAAACAGTTCTCCGACTACTTTTTGACTACTTTTTGACTACTTTTTGTGTTTCGTTTTACTTCATTTTATTTACATTCATTTATAAGCAAAAGCAAAACAAAAAACCGCCTAATCAGCATTTTTACTGATATTAGGCGGTTTTCCTTTTGGTGACCCATCGGAGATTCGAACTCCGGACACCTTGATTAAAAGTCAAACAAAAATCGTTTATTTATGCGGTTATGCGAGGTTTAGACTACTTTTTGACTACCACCTGTGAAACAACTGTTATCTTGCACTTCTGCTCAAAATTTTGCCGCAAATAACGTTCTATTTGTTAATCATTAACTTTTAATATTTTTTTGTCATTACGAGGAATTGAAAGATTTTCGCTAAAAAACACACCTTTTTTATGGTGCACTCGATCGCTTTTTATAATTACTTTTGCTATGTTTGAGGCGAGTTTTTCATTGCCTGTTCTTAAAGCTCTTCCAATTTGTATATATGCATCATATCTGTTTGACATCTTCTCCATTCTCCATTTCTTTACAATAAGATTCTATTACTTTATATATATCGCAAATATTATTAAATTGTGCAATGCATTTTGAAATAATTCTTTCTATCTTACAAAAATTAATAAAATAAAGCATGTCGTTATAAAGAGCTTCATCGTTTACTGATATTCCTATTGACAACAGGGGGTAATCGTCTTCACAAATATCACATACCGCAAATGATATATAATTTTTCCAATAACCATCATTTTTTGACTTATAATGCAAAGAACGATTCTCGGATTTCAGCAAAGAGCATTTATTTTCAAACGAATATTTAATTAGCCCCGAATCGACAGGAATTTTAGTTAAATCATTAAAAAATTTATTTCCTCCTTGAAAGGCGATAAACTTTACGTAATTGTTTTTATATTTTATCCTGAAGTGGCTTCTAATATTACCGGATGAATTATTAAACAGTTTAGTGTTTATGTCCATACAAATACTACTAAAATAACCCAAAACAAAATCTAAATCATTCTCTTCGCCCTTTTTATATTTATCGCAAAACATTTGAGTGTTATTTTCAATGGAGTGATAAAAATGAGATAAATTAGCTATATATCCCGGCATACAAGATAGAAACTTATTATCTATAGGCATTTTAGAATTAACAGGCAGAGATATAGAGATGGCGTGTTGTAGTTGATTTTCTAAGATACGCTCTTTTTCTATGTTTAAATTTTTCAAATCTTCTTGTTCTTTTTTTAAAGCTATAAGCACATCATAATTTAAATCTTTTTTAACCTCGTCTTCCCTACTTTTGTAGTATTGTTCAAAACATTTATTATACCCCAATAGTATGTCTAAAAAACGAATTTTTGCTACACCTGTTTGTCTTTTTATTAAGTATCCAGTTATGCACATGACAATACAAATTGTTGCCAATAAAAAAACAATATAAACAGAAGACGCCCAATAAAATGATGGATGGTCGTTATCAATCTTCATATAATTATTAAGCGGATATAAAATTACCAAAAAAGATGGCAAACTTACAGACGTTAAGATTCCTGTTTTCCAACTTTTATCCATTCGAATGAATAATAAAGCAAAAATTGCACCTATTAAAATACCGGTAATGCCATAAAAAATAGCTATAGTACAATCCATAGTACACCACCTCACAAAAATATTACGGTCATTGTACTACATTTTACCAACAAAGTCAATCGACAAAATTAACTAAATTATTTAGCCTATAAACTTCATATCATATACATACTATACCACACCTAAAAGTGTCATAGCGTGCCATAAGCCCAAAGACTCCCCATAAAAGGGAGTCTTTGCTTTTCTTACCTAAACGGATTTTTCTTCCAACCCGTATTAACGCTCTGCCACAACACAGCTTTTTCTTCCCGGGTTAGACCGTCAAGTCTGTTTACAGCACTTGTCGCCTCAGCCTGTGTGTATGTTCCGTACTTGCCCGATTTCGTAGGTGTATCGACATCAGCGAGCGCCTCGAGGAAGTACATATAATCCTCGCCTTCAATACCGTTTTCGTACGCATATTTGTCGCTATCGCTGTCGTACATCGACAAGTACATTTTCCATGCCTCAGGATCATCTTGAGCCATATCAAGCACGATGTCTACAACCTCTTGCTTAGAAATCTTACCGCCGTTATCTTCTTTTGTACCACTTACCTCCGTCTTGAACGAGATATAGCCGCCTACATTTGAGCCAAACTCATCAGCCTTTTCCACCCAAGTATCAGGCTTATAATTACTGATGGCTTGTTTTGCTTTTTGGTTGGCATAATCGTATGCTTCTCTAACGGCTTTTGCCTTCTCCTCATCAGAGAGCGTTTTATATGCTTTGCTATTCACCAAATCAGAGACTAACTTATATGACTTTTCGCCCTTCAAGGTTGCATATCTCACATATTCATTTGCCGTAAGGTCCTTGCGCTTTCCATCAACCGTGAAGTACTTGTCCGCTCTTTCAGGGAAAACTCCGCTCTCTCCTGTTTTCTCATAGAGCCTAAGCAACTCCTTTTCCATCCTACTTGATTCTACCGTAGACGTATAAGCAGGGTTAAGGAAGTTGTTAAATCCTCTTTTGAGCGCCGACCCCGATGCTTCCTTTCTGCCCCAGGCATCAATGTACGGAATTTGGTTATAATCCCAAAACGGAATTTTCGCACTTGCCTTACCAAGAGTGTACTGCATATCCCCTGTGAGGAAATCATTCTTTTCTGTGTAGGTTGTCATTCTGTTTTCCTCACTTGTGCGCTCTGTCTGTCCTGAAAGAGTCGGTATTCCTTGTGTAAGGTAACTCGTCGCCGCACTTGACAAGAGCGCCACCAAGCCCGATGTATCATTAGATGAAGCATACCCCATACCTTCAATCAAATCATTCAAGCCTTGCAAGCAAGACATTTCAAGCATCGGCTCGGTTATATTGGTCACCGATTGAAGAATTGTTGAAAAGTTCGTTTCTTCGTCAGCGCCTTTTGTTGACTCCCAAATATTTACGCCGACAAAGAAAGGAAGCGCCTCAGGAGCAAGCCAATCTAATGTGATTGATTGACCGCTTGGCAGTTCAAGAGCATAAGACTGATGCCCCATCAACTCCTTAAACTCCTTTTCGTCTTTCTCATCTTCTCCGTGTCCTCTGATAAGACCTTGTGATGCAAGCAATACACCAAGAGCCAAAAGCCCCGTACCTGTCAAACCTGCAGAAATATTATCAATGGCTTCGGTTGCTGACATCTTGCCTTTGTTCACTTGAGCAAGGTCATAGCTCAAACCTTTAAGAAGTCCCAATGGACTATATTCAACGCCTCTTACCAATATATTCGCAGGCGTTTTGCGAAATGGCAAAATTCCCTCAAGTGCTACGCTCGCACCTTTTATTACAGGGTTCTTCTTGTTTCCGCTTCTTCCAAGCTCACTTATAAACTGAGAGAATGCATTCGTGTCTCTGTACGTCGCCTTCTGCGCTTCTTTTATTGCATATTCCCTCGCAGGCTCTATTGCCCTGCCTCTCTTTATCTGTTCGGCGGTAATGTTGTTCGCCTTGCAATACTGTGCTAAAGCATAAGCATAATGCGGTTTTGAGAACCACATATCCTCTGCTTCAAGGAGCTGGCTGTTTTTCTTTCTTGCCAACTCTAAAGGCTTAAGCTTAAATATTTGCCTGCCCTCTTCTATGTATTGATTTGCCATTGCAGCATCGTTGTATTTTCCGCCGTTGGAAATCAAGTCCGCAACATTGCCATAGTCACTCCAAGCCGCTTTTAACAACGCCCTGTCAGACTTGTTTCCTTTGATTATAGCCTTACCTCTGACAGTCTTTTTGCCCGACACCCGACTAACAACCGACTCGATTGCCGCAGCAGTCAAATTCTTTGTAAGCACAATAGGCGCAAAACCTGCGTTACCCACAACGTTCCTGACGTGAGTTCTCGCATTACCAAGCATAGCAAGGTATCTCCACGCATTCCACTTGTCGATAAACCGAGAGGGCATTTGTCTGCCGATGTCTTTATAGATTTCCTGTGCTATGGCATCTCGTTCCTCTTGCGTTTCTGCTTTCAAGAACTGTTCGGCAAGTTTCTCGTCTATTTTAAGCTCAGGCGCTTTATCGCCGTACTTGTCCGTCAATTCCTGTTGCAAGCTTTCCACGCTTCTCTGCGCACCATAAAGCTGTCCTTCGGGCGAGAGCTTCTTTAAAATACGAGTTGCCTGCAGAGCCTGTGCTGCAGACCGTTGATGCTGCACCATTTTGTTTAATACAGTCATTGCCGTTTTTATATCGCCGCTGTTGGCTGCATTATTATATAGCGCCCATCCTAAAGCCGTACTCTCTTTAGAAACCTTGCCCTTTTCAGTATCCGAAGCCCAATCAGTAAGAGCCGTTGCAAACCCTTTTTTCTCAATCCTTGCATTTGCATCAGAGATAGCTTTCTTGTCAGTATATACATCATAGGAAAACTCGCCGTCTGTAACCATCTTTTCAATAGTTGGTATAGCCTCGTCGGGTGTCGCCTTGGCCTCAAGGATTGTGCGGACTGTCTGCGATACTTTTCTTCCGTCTGCAGTCTTTTTCGGTACATCTATATCCCTTGCAGGCTTTTCGCCCGGAGAAATAGCGCCATAAGTTTCAAGCAGTTGCTCGTATTCCTTACTGCTAATCTGTCCGGTCTTAAGCTTCTCGTAATCCTTAACCAAGTCACCCTCACCCTTGAGGGAATTTTTTTCGCCATCTTGCATAGAATAGGTATTGACAATATTTCTTTTTTGTAGTATATTGTCTTTAGAAGCATTCGTTCCATAACGGGCATCAATTGGTGATGTCGGTTCACTGGATTGAGTGCTTTTATTTTTTATCCTAACAAGATTTTTTAACCTTAACTGTTCGCTTATGTATCTTCTTAATTCACTTCTCCCAAATACAGTAGCAATCTTATTTGCGTCTACAAACACTCTGTTATATTGTCCTTTTTCATTAATAAATACAGGCACATTGATTATATTACCATCTTTATCTGTTTGATTGGAAATTAAAAGGAAATAATTTTCTCTTCTTGCAGTATTATCAGCGTTTTTGGTTCCTCTATAAGCTTCTGTAACCTTATCTAAATCCTCTATAACTTTAAGGAATAGATCCTCGCCAAGGCCATGATAATTTATACCAATGTTTACCGATAAGCCTTTATTCTTTGCTTCTTGCTGGGTAAACACATTTTCTCTGATATGAGATGGTTTCATTAGCATAGGAAGGTTTTTTACGCCTTTGCTTGACAACATTATTGATGGAGTTGTATCAGTTAGCCTAACTTCCTCTTGATAATTTATGTCATTAAGCACCTTGTGCACATCATCCCGCGCTCCCTGGCGTAAACTATATCTAACATCAGGATCGCTCTTATCAAACGCACCTATATCGCCTTCCTTCAGCGAATGCCTTTTGCCCTCGTTTAATTCTCCAGCTCGTTCTTGTATCTCAAAGAGATTTCTGATGACATTTCTAAAAGCTTTGCTTCCGATAAATTGGGATGATTTTCCTTGCAGAACTGAAGCATATCCAGTATCGCTTCCTCTGCTTCGAGGTCTATCATTGTTATTTGCCAGATCGTGCTTTTCTTGCAGCCAATCGTTCTCAAGTATCGCATCAATAGTCTTCGATTCTTCGACAATACTTTCTCCATATTCCATTTCCTCCAGATAATTTAATAAAGCGCTTAACTCCGCTTTTCCTTGCTCGCCCTTTCTTTCATACAAAATAGTAGGGTCAGATATATCTTGCGTGCTGTATATAGCAAACACATCAATACCCTCAATGCTACCGCTATACCAATTCGCCGTATCTGTAATACTATTCTCACTTGTCTGCGCATCATGTTTAATCTTGCGCTTTAATATTTCATATTGACCTTTGTTCAAGTCTGTACGCCAATTCTTCAAAGCATGCTTTATATCCCCATTATACCCTTCTTTTGAATTATTTTCAAGAGTATTTTGAGAGAATCCGCTCTCACTCACTCTCTTTGCCGCTGATGCATAGGCCTTCTTCCAAAGCCGCTCCGCCTTTTCAAGCTGTGAAAGGGTTGCACCAAATTCCTTTTGTGCCGCCGCATCCATCTTGCTGCGGTCACCATTAAATACCGCCTTAACCTTGTCGATAAACTCACGAACTACCTGAAAGAACTTCTGTCCCATTGTCATATTTTCTGCTGACGAGGTAATATGATTCACAAAATCATTAAGAGCCTTTTCATCGGTCAAAATTCTTTCCGTAAAGTTTGCAGCGATCTCATCCATCGCCTCTTCTGTCGTAAGGTTAATCTTTCCGTCACTTTTTGCAAGATAGTCAAGGCGTTGAGCTTCTGTTGCAGTGTGCCCGAATGGACTGCTGCCATTCATAACAGATACTGCATAATTACGAAATGCACGATATTCCCTTTTTGCCAAGGTCTGCAATCTATGAGTAAGCTCATGCTTTACAACAGTCATAATTGGCTTATCCGTATTTATGTCAATATGGATTGTGCCATCAGAGGCTCTGTAATATCCGTTGGAATTTTCTTCTGCAGGGATTCTCTCAAAAATTATTTTCGACCCTGTTGCCTTGCCGATTTTGTTTAAGGTATCAAAGGTTTGATTATCCAGGCGTTTTGTATGCTCATTCTCAACCAAGCCACCATTCTTACCCCAGATCGTAGTGCCTTTCCTGTCCTCTTTTTTCATGCTCAAAATAGCATCTTGTCTGCCTGCATTATATGCAGTTTCCTGAATGGTACCAAGAAGTGAAATTTTACTCCGGGGCGCTTCAGTGAGTCCAAGCTCATAAGCGCTTTGAAATCTCCGTTTTGTCTGCTCAGGTGTCCAATTGTTTTCTGACATTATCTCCCTAAAAGCCGCTTTTCCGCGCGCACCATAACTTGATGGAATATCTGCGCCGCTCTGCGAAACACCTTTTTGCGATTGTGGAGTTGCACTCTCGCGGGCATTTGTTGACGTTTTCTGCGCGCTTGTCCCTTGAGCAGATAAGTTGCCACTCATCGCCGAAGTATTCGAAACAGGCTGTTTTTTACCTTCCTGAGCAGCGCTTCTGTCCACAACAACATCCGCTGCCGCCTGTTCAAGCGTGTAAGGAGTGGTAGGTTGCTGTTCGATTGAAATATTATTATCTCTTGCGTTATTGTTTCTATTGTTAATAGCAGACCTCGTTGTATTTATCGCCGCAGCAGGAACATTCATAGCTCCAAAACCAAGCAGTGACGTTGTAGCAGTTTCACCCAAGCGTTCCTTAATATCATCCGCTGTATATAAGCCTTCGCCTTTATCTATGTTGTAAGCAATTTCTTCCCCACCAATTGTCACTAATTCTTGCAATACTTCTTCTGTCGTTTCTGATGCAGTATTTTTAGTCCTCTTTAAAATTTCAGAAGCAATAACTTTCAAAATATCATCTGATGCACCATTCGTTACGCCGACAGTATACGCATCCACTAATTCATCTAACTGCAATGCTTCAAGCAAACCTACCCCAAAACCAACGCCGTGAGCCGCATTTCTCGCTACATCATTAGAAACACCAAGTTCTTTTAATGTTTCGTAGGTATGTCCCGCACTCGTTTCATAAGTGTTCAATGCAGCACCTGATGTGTACCCAAAAGCCATCGCAGCTGGAACGGATATAATTTCTTCAGGGAATAACGCTTGCGGTCCAGCTTGTCCCGCTGCCGTCGCCATGCCACCCGCTGTCGCTGTCAGACCGATTGTCCTTGGATCTGATAAGTTGTATGCTTGCTGCCCTAAAAATTCACCGATAAACTGCAATACCTGTTTAGCTTTGTTGTCCGTATAAGTGTTGTATTCATCAGAGAGCAACAATTCTTTGTATTTTTCTGCTTCATTCTCTCGCCCTTCCATTTGTTCAAAGGATTGTTTGCCAGACGCCATATTATAATATCCCTTTTTAACAGCACCTATAGTTGAATCATACCAGTTCGCCTCTCTTGCTCCACTTTTAAACCTATCAAATTGTTTTGTAAGTTCTTCGACTTCCTTCTGTGCAGCCTCAAACTCCTCATCGACAATACTTTGGGCGTGTGCACCGGGTGGATAAAGATAGTTACCATCAGGGAGCAAATACTCCTTTTCAAGGCGCTCCATCTCTTCTTTCAAGCGCTTATCATAACACTTATCCGTCGTCCTGTACTTAGCATCTTCCAATCTTTCAATCAGACTAACAACCCTATTTTCTTTTGATGCATCTGTTATTTTCGAAGCGGTCATGTTGCCGCCATGCTTGCTAACCACCTCATCAAGGTAGCTTTGATAAGTGCTGTGTCCACTCGATTTCTTTCTCCTACGCCACTCGGTTTCGGTCATTATCCCCGAAGCACCCTGTATCCCTCTGTCCGAAAGATATTTTACGGCACTTGAATAGTCGGTTGGCTTCTTTGTTGAATTCGAAGAGCTGGGAGCAGAGCTATTGCCCTGCCTCCCATTTTTGTCCCCGGTAGTCGCCGCTCCGTTTGTCCCGCCTACACCATATTTAGCCCCTAATTCTTCGAGTTTCTTCTGTTTCATTATGTTGTCAAACGAATTTTTGCTTGCCATAGACAATCACTCCTTGTCATTAGTGTTTCAAATATAGGTCAAGATACTCTTTCTCGCTTATTGTTCCCGTCGATCTTGCCTCAGTTAAAAAATTTCGATAAGCCGCAGCACCATCTCTTTGGTAGACTTGCTCCGCCATATCTTCTGCCGACAACGACCCTTGAGGAGAAGAAGTCGGCTGCGAAGTTATGTTGTCATTGCCACCTGTATACCCTGAGCCGCTATAACCGCTTCTCTTGCTTCCGGACCCACCTGAGGAGCCCCCTGCAGTTCAGCCGTACATACCACTTCTCTTCTCTTCCTGTACCTGTGCAACATCCTTTTCTATGTTCGCCTTGTTCATACCTGACCTTTCGATAAGCTCATCATCAGGCATAATACCCTTACTTATCCAATACATTACAAGATCTTTTGCGTCCTCCTGCTCTTTTTCGTCCCAATCCTTCTGCTTCCAATACTCGTTGTTATCCCACTGCTTATTCGTCCAAAAATCGTTATAATCCCACTCTTTTTGTCTCCAAGCCTTGTTGTCCTCATATTCGGTCAGGTAATTACCTTGTGCCACTGCATCCTGATATGCCCCGTAAGCAAAGTTTCTGTCATTGTACCAATCATTCATTGTATCTCTGTATCTGGCATACTGCGTAGCATCCATATTCTGAAGAATACCTAACTCTTGTATCTCGCTCTCCTTTTCTGCCAGGTACATCTCATACGCAAGCTGATATAGCTCTGGTATTCTGTCGTTAAGCTGCGAGTTATAATAGTTATTCGCCTGTTGTGCCGCCGTAACCGCATAGGTATTCATACCCCCGGCACCTGCGGCCGCTTCTGCCATGGTCTCTCTCATTGCCCTGTCGCCCTCGCGCTGATACATCTGCGCATATTGCTGATATAGTGGGTCACTTGCCGCATCATAAGAAAAGTTTTCACGAGTGAGTATTTCGTTAAGCTTCTCGTCAATTCTTGGGTCACGAGCAAACTCTGACGGCTTTGCATTTTTCTCGTTATAGTTATTATTCCAAGAGTGTATATTGCCGGGCATTTCAGGTACTGCATCCGCCTTTCCGTACCACAACCCGGAAGCGGGGTCGTAAGTAACCGAACCGCCGAGCTGTTTTGCAAGATTTTTGTTTACTTCCTCCAACACTCTTCTGCCTTCTTCATCTGCCGACCACCAAGCTATAGAATTGGCGTTCATTTGCTCCTTAATCCCTTGTTGATCGCTATTATAAGTTTTTATTGAATTACTTGACCCTGTATACTGCGAATTTCTGTTTGAGTTACCGCCCGATGTACTACCGCCTGATGATGCTTTATATGCGTTGTCATATGTTTGTCCGTTGTGTTCTACCGACACAGAGCCATCGCTTTTCTTAGTCCACGTTGAGCCATCAGAGGCTTTGTAGGTTTCGTCCGTTTTCATATTTTTAGCTATGTCCTTACCTTTTTGTGAGCCTATTACATATGCCATTTATAAATTCCTCCTTTACCATTCCCCACCGTCAATGGTGAGGATTGTATTTTCTGTTATTACCAAATTCCCCGAACTGTCTAAATGCATTGTCTGTTTACCGTCTTTTCCCTCAACCGCAAACTCAAACTTTCCTTGCGAATTTTTACCTACTGTAAAGCTCTCTCCATCAGGTCCTGTCAAATGGATGTATGAGCCAATGTTTGTGCTTCCGGTCGAGTCGGTTATTATGGTCTTGTCTGTGTCAAGCTCCGTTACATTTCGACTGTCAAGGTTAAAAAGCGTGTATTCCAATTGCTCCTGGATATACTTAATGTGGTTCGCCATTTTCTTTATGGCATCCTGCGGATTTGATGTATCAATACGTTGCAGAGATTGTGTAAATATCGGCATCAGACATCACTCCCTACTGTAAATTCTCTGATAAACGCCTTTATCGTACATCCACCTTTGCCTCGCAGTCGTATATCTATACTGTCGCATCTCGTAGGTATTATAGGTATGCTGACCGTCTTCGCCTTCTCGTTGTGCGTTGCATAAACTTGACGCCACGCAAGCTCATTGTCGGTTTTTATATCTACCGCAAGCCACGCCCCTGCAGACAAGTCCATGCGCAAATGGAATTTAGAATACCCTTTACGCTCGTTTATCGTTTCGTGCATAGTGCAGAATGTCGCACCCCACTCTATGTCGCCTCGATCTACGGACTTGTCGATGTAGTATAGGCACCCTCTGCCATCAATAAAGTACACCTTGCCGTCATAGAACGTCATATCAACCGCCTGTGTATCATCTTCACGGAGCCATATGTTCTTCAGCACATCATAGGCAAACATATCATAGGTGTCGCCCTGCTTCATTGAGATATAATACTTTTCTCCGTCGCAGCAGGCAACCGCATCAGAGTATCTGTTGTTCCCGAACTTTTCGCTTATAAGCTCTGGCACACCGCCTGTGTATGCATACACACCGCCAACGCCCTTGTATAAAAGTTGTTCGTTTACGATTTGCATACTCTTTTCGCTACCGCTTTGAACTCCGTATACATTAACAGTTGTTATCTGGAAGTTGCTCGGCTTTGTTCCGTATAGCTTATGCAGGGTGTTCTCCTTGAAGAAACAAATGTGAGACGAATAAGGAATACACCCTGTAAACTCTCCCTCACTGCCAACCTCAATTGCATAACTGTCACTTGCCAGACCTTCAAAAACCTGAAAGTTAAATGGGTCTGAAAATTTACTCGAATATATCGTGTTCCCCTTCGTTCCCCATAGCCTGTAATTGCTTTCGCAAATAAATTCAAGGTCGGGCACTGTTCGGCTTATCGTTACCTCGCTTTCTTCGTTATCCACTTTAGTAAACGCATTATCATCAAAGGTAAGTTCAAGTTTGTCATCCGATACGCCTTTTATAATAATTTCTTTCTCTTTGTTATTCCCGGCGTTTGAGCACCCTGTAATCGTTACTGCATCGCCTTTTTCAAAAGGGAATTTTCTTTCAGGCATTGTAAACACCATATCCCCATAATCAACCACAGGAGTGAATACATCATCACCGCTTACTGTTAATGTTATTTTGTCATCACTTACACTTTCAACCAACACTTCCTTGTTGTTTTCTTCTGTTCCGCATCCTGATACAACAAGCCTATCACCTGCCTTAAAAGGAAATCCTGCGACATTTCGCGTTATGGTTACGTTTGTCTCCACGCCAAGGTTCACGAGATTTGTATTAACATTAATCGTATAAGGGTTGGGTTTGGCGTAAATACTAACATTTTCAAAATCATTATATTTTGAATGGCCGCTTAACGAGATGTACTCTCCCACTTTAAACGGAAAACCTTTCCCCGTTTGTTCTGCCATTATTATTTGCCCTTTGTCGCCTGAAAGGTTAGTAGTCTTCGCACAAATAAAATTAAATTCCTTACATATCGAGATAGTATTTTCTCCGAACTCAAGCCAATGATAGTTATAATTTTCTTTTGATATGATTGACGATTTTGTAAACTTAAGTTCTTTTGCTTTGTATTCTTCGTCCATGCTGCCAAATTCGCCGTCTTGCATTACTCCGTTTTCATCCTCTGTCGGCACCTTGTAATACTTTTTATCAGGAAAGATAACGATGTAGTTCCCGATTGTTGCCGTCTGTTTCTTGCCCGGCGCGACCTCGCCGATGGGGTCGGGATTATCGCCGTAAAACACATCCGCAAAGCCTGTAGGCTTTCCTTCCTCGTCAAGTCGCTCATCTATAACAAGCAAATGTCCTTTTGCGTGCAATGTGGAAGGACGATTATATTTTGCCGCAATCACCCTTGCGGCTCTCTGCGTAATGCAAGGATATTGGTCTGTTGACAGGTTATATGTCTCTGCAAACTCTCCGTCCAATGTTCCCTCTCCGTAGTTTATACCTTTGAACATCACACTGTATTTTTTAGAAGCGCTTTGCACCTCTGTAAGATAAGGTAACACACTCTCACCCCCTTGCCGGATGTTTTCTAATATAGTCTTTTTTGTATTCGTTAAATTGTGCCTCAAACATCATAGCCGAATTGTTATAGTTTCCAATTTCTTTGTTGTAATAGTCTATCTTAGCCTCAAGGAACAAGGTGTAACAATCATCGTACGGAGCCGGTATCAAAAGCTCCTTATCCATATCGTCAGGATAAGAATATTGAGTTATCTTATCCATTTGAAGGACCAAGCTCTGTACCATTCCGTCCAGTTCGATTATCCACCGCATTTTGTCCTCTTCACTGTATGCGTTAGGCTTCAGCTTATCAACAATCTCTATCGCTTTATTTGGTGTCATTTTATGCCCCCCTTACATACGATGCAAACTTCTTAATTAGCAATATGGTATTTTCGTCCGAATACCCATTGCCAATAGCCCAATAACCGGGGCTGTCTATGATGCCTGCCTCTGCAAGCACCTTGCAATCATCTGCCAAGCTGTGCTTTACTAAATCAAGGTTTTTGTCAACGCCCTCAGCAATAGCCTGTGCCACCGCATCAACGCCGCGCAACTTGTATAAATCCGTGTCCGACTTTGTATCTACAAAACAAACCTCAATCAGCAATGCCTTAGCATTTGTATTCTTTACGACAAAAAGGCTTGAACCATCTTTTACACCTCGATCATTAAAGCCTAACTGAGCCATCTTGCGACACACACGGACAGCTTCTTCGTGCTTAGCTCCGCCATATGTATAAACCTCTGTGCCTTTCCCACGCCCTGCGTTAAAATGTATTGATACAAACAAGTCAAGAGGTTGCTTGTTTGCCAGCGCAACAATGTTTTCAAGGTTATCGCTCACGCTTTCGGCTTTATCGTTGGTGCAATCAACAACAGTATGCCCTGCTGACTTTAAGTATTGCATAACCTTTTTGCCGACCTTGCGTGTCTCATCACTTTCATTTATAAACCCTACCGCTCCGTTACCATCCGTACCGCTTAATGTATGTCCGCAATTTACACCGATAATCATAAACTGTCACCCCTATCCGTTTTGACGTCATCGATTTTCTTCGCAAAATTGACAAGCGCCTGCGCCAACTCTGCCCTTGTCAACGTTTGTTCAGGCTCAAACGTATCTTCGCTTGTGCCGTTCATAAACCCTGCGTTATAAGCGTGTTGCACTGCTTTATAATACCACTTATCCTCTGCAACATCTTTAAACGGCATTATTGCATTACTGTTTTTTGCATCCACTAATAAATACCCCCTATTTAATATTTCGTAATCGATTTCACCTATTCCGCTCTTGCCCCAACTCTTCCCCCATGAATTAACAATGGTAAACTTCTGCGTGTCATCGTTCCAACCAATAATACAAACTGCGTGCCGACCATTAGGAAAATTAGTATCTGCTAAAATTGGTGTCTTAAATTGATACAGAGCAGCCTTAACCGCATTATACTTCTTATGCTTCTGTGCATAACCATAAACCTCATATGCTTTAATATGGTATGGTTCAGCTTTTTCGTCTAAGTCAGGGCGATTTTTAACCATTTGCCTTATTTCAGGCATTTCAACATTGTGAGGAAAATCACGTTCGAAGCAAGATCCTGTTTTTATGAGATATTGTAAAGCAGAGTCGATATACATTCCAATATGGTCGGCGTTCTCATCTCTGCACTTGCCGTACACATATCCAGCCGAAAATGTCTCTCTGCGTCCTGTTTCAACTTGATTTAGTATCTGCATTATGTTGGTAATAGCAAATCCTACACAAGAGCCGACCTGCCCCTGATTACGCACATCGGGAATAATCTCATCATCTAAAATGAATTTAGATGGCAACGACTCTGCTCCACACCTAAACTCCCCGCAATAATCGAGGACCTTTTTGGGACCTCTTAACACTCCGCTTACAAACACAGTAACTCCCCCTTTACTCTTTCGCTTTAACAACTCTCATATACTCATCAGCTTTTATTGCAGGATTGGTAAAAGAGTTGTTCTTCCACCAAGCGCAAACCGCACTCACGATTGTAATACCCGCCGAAATTAAAGAGTTTATATCTTCATCAGCAATGTTAATCACATTTTTACCCATCGCCGTCAAAACCTGATTTATGAGAGCGAGAGCCAACACAACAGTTCTGATTATTGTTCCTTTTGATATTTTCACTTAGAATCTTCCTTTCTCGGTTATAAGATTGTCGCCAGTACCGCACCAAGCACCGCACCAAGCAAGGTTGTTATTACGCAACCTATCACAAGCCTTTTATAGTGCTTATAATCTTCTACAGGCTCTTTTTCGAGTTTTTCAATATGTTCGCATTGCCTCTTCTGTTCCTCGGCCATATGTTTCATATTAACCGCCAAAACATCAACAGAATTAACTAACTTGTGCAGGGTGGTCTGTTGTTCTTCACAATTCGCTACACGATGCTTAAGGCTTTTAATTTCGTGTTCGTGGTCCTCAAACTTTACTGCGATTTCTTCAGTTGTCATCAGCTATACCACCTCCTTTTTTAACTTTAAACTGTGCTTAGTCCGCTATGTATCAACTTTCTATCTCATAGCATTGATTAATTCGTTAATCTTGCCATAGTCCCCCTTAAAGTTTGTTTAGCTAAAGTTGTCTATGGTATCTACGACAAACGCGGACTCTGTACCGTTTATTACTCTGTTTATAGCCATAGCATTTTTCATATCAGTCTCTCCCATTACCTCAAGGTCATAGCTTAGCACCAGATAAGCTATGTTGTTTACATCCATTTCGCCGGCTGCAATTGTATATCTCCCTAAAAACAACAAGGTTCCGGAGTACCCGACCGCAATCTTTGATTGCGTTATCGGGTCGGGTTCTTGCTTAACTGAAATTATCTATTGTTTCTATTGTTAACTCTTTCATTTCACCATTGATGATGCTGGCTATGTACATATATCCGTTAAAAGAGCCTGTTGCATT
>JAZNCD010000050.1:0-17623 GCA_045587365.1 Clostridia bacterium | reverse complement strand
AATGCAACAGGCTCTTTTAACGGATATATGTACATAGCCAGCATCATCAATGGTGAAATGAAAGAGTTAACAATAGAAACAATAGATAATTTCAGTTAAGCAAGAACCCGACCCGATAACGCAATCAAAGATTGCGGTCGGATACTCCGGAACCTTGTTGTTTTCACGATAAAAAAGCCACTCGCGTTTGCGAGTGGCTTTTTTCATATATCTTAGTGAATAATAACGGCTTCTGTGTCTTTGTCGAAGAGGTGGATTTTGTTTGCATCGAGAGCAACCTTGATGTTCTGACCATGCTTAGCAGTTGTGCGTGGGTTAACTCTTGCAGTAAAGTTAACACCCTCAATCTTGAAGTAGAGGAAGGTCTCTGCACCCATCATCTCAACGAGGTCGATATTTACATCAGATACGCATTCAGGCATTGAAGAAATAGCAGATTCACTGTCGTCAATGTTTTCAGGCCTGATACCCATAATAACCTGCTTGCCATTGTAAGCCTTAACTTCTTCTTTCTTGCCCTTGCCGTCAGGAAGCTTGATTGAGAAGCTGCCGTTTGTGAGGTATGTGCCCTCTTCCTTACAATCAACTGTAACCTCAATAAAGTTCATCTGTGGGCTTCCGATAAAGCCTGCAACAAACATATTGCAAGGATAGAGATAGAGGTTGTTAGGTGAATCAACCTGCTGTATGATACCGTCCTTCATAACAACGATTCTTGTACCCATTGTCATAGCTTCTGTCTGGTCGTGGGTAACGTAGATAAATGTTGTCTGGAGTTTCTTGTGAAGCTTACCAATCTCAGTTCTCATCTGTACTCTGAGCTTAGCATCAAGGTTTGAGAGAGGTTCGTCCATAAGGAATACCTTAGGTTCACGTACGATTGCACGGCCGAGAGCAACACGCTGTCTCTGACCACCAGAGAGAGCCTTTGGCTTTCTGTCAAGCAAATGCTCAATGCCGAGGATCTGCGCAGCTTCGTTAACCTTTCTCTTAATTTCTGCCTTTGGAACCTTTCTGAGCTTGAGGCCGAATGCCATATTCTCAAAAACGGTCATATGGGGATAAAGTGCATAGTTCTGGAAAACCATCGCAATATCTCTGTTCTTGGGTGCGATGTCGTTTACAAGCTGGTCGCCGATGTAGAGTTCACCGCCGGTGATTTCTTCAAGACCTGCAATCATTCTAAGCGTTGTAGACTTACCACAACCTGACGGACCAACGAAGATTATAAATTCCTTGTCCTCGATATCCAAATTAAAATCTGTCACGGCAGTAAAACCGCCAGAGTATGTCTTTGTAATGTTCTTAAGACTTAAACTCGCCATAATGAAGTACCTCCTATTTATATACTCATAATTCTTCGCTTTAGTACAAATAATTGTACCACACTTTTGTAGAAATTGTTAGAGCCTAATTACACAAAATTGCAAAAATCTTTTTAGTAAAAATGTATAAAGTTGAAAAAAGCAACCCTTTTTTATTAAAAAAGTAACCAAAAAAAATTCTTTTTTTCGTATTTACTTGAAAAATTGTCACAAATGGTATATAATGCATAAAACAGGAAAAATTAATGTTCTGGCGAAAATTGCCTGATACAGGACAACAGAAACGAGATGATTTTTATGATTAGAGCAGGTGTTCTTGGTGCAACCGGATATGCGGGAATAGAAACAGTACGTCTTTTGCTCAGACATAGCGGGGTTGAACTTACAAGGGTGGTTTCTCACTCAAGCGCAGGTGCGGTTATTTCGGATTTGTATCCCAACCTCAGAGGGATATGCGATATGAAATTTACAGGGCTTGATGTTGATGATATAGCAGAAAACTGCGACGTTGTATTCACAGCTCTCCCACATGGTGCATCAAAGGAAGTCATCCCGTCTTTATATAAAATGGGACTTAAGGTTATTGACCTTTCAGGGGACTTCAGATATGACGATCCTGAGGTTTATGAAAAATGGTATGGACAGCCACATTCTGACCCTGAGCTTTTAGCAGAGGCAGTTTACGGTTTGTGCGAGCTGCACCGTGATAAGATAAAAGATGCAAGACTTATAGGAAATCCGGGATGTTATACAACCTGTTCAATTACAGGTCTTTATCCCCTTGCAGCATCAGGCTTTGCTGACAATCACAGCATAATAATAGATGCAAAATCGGGTGTTACGGGTGCAGGCAGAGGTGCTGCTCTTCCCAATATGTTCTGCGAGTGTACCGAGACGATGAAGGCGTATAAGATTGCTACTCACAGACATACATCGGAAATAGAACAGGAGCTCTCTAAAGCAGCGGGAGAGGAAGTTATGCTTTCCTTTACCCCACATCTTGCGCCTATGAAGAGGGGCATACTTGCAACCTGTTATGTAAATCTTAAAGAAAAAAAGACCACAGAGGAGCTTGTTGAGATTTATAAAGAGTTTTACAAAAATGACCCATTTGTTGTGGTATACGATGCAGGAAAGCTGCCCGAGGTAAAGGATGTGGCAGGCTCAAACCGAATAGGCATCGGGCTTGTCGTTGATGAGAGACTTCAAAGAGTTGTAATTGTATCCTGTATTGACAATCTTATAAAGGGTGCGGCGGGTCAGGCGATACAAAATATGAATATTATGTACGGGTTGCCCGAAGATACGGGTCTTAATGATATAGCTGCATATCTTTAAAATAGCGGAGGTAATTTATGAATCAGCCTGAGATTAAACCGATTATAGATAAAGCAAAAATATTAATAGAAGCACTGCCCTATATACAAAAGTTTTATGGAAAGACGGTTGTTGTAAAATACGGCGGAAACGCTATGATAAACGAAGAACTTAAAAACAAGGTTATGGAGGATATAACCCTGCTTAAATATATAGGCATAAACCCCATTGTTGTCCATGGAGGAGGGCCTGATATATCATCGGCTCTTAAAACCTTTGGCGTAGAGAGCGAGTTTGTCAACGGGCTTCGTGTAACCGACGAGCAGACAATGAATGTTGCCAGAATGGTTTTGATTGGCAAGACAAACAAAGAGATTGTGTCGCTTCTTGGCACAAAGGGTGGTAAAGGTCTTGGCTTATCGGGAATTGACGGCAAGCTTATTGAATGCAAAAAATATTATACCGAGGTAGACGGCGAAAAGGTTGATATAGGCTATGTTGGCGACATTATAAACATAAATGCCAAGGTGCTTGAGGTTATGACAAAGGATGACTACATTCCTGTCATTGCTCCAATCGGCGTAGACGAAGAGGGCAATAGCTATAACATTAACGCAGATACGGTTGCAGGAGCGATTGCGGCGGCACTCAAAGCAGAAAAGCTGATTTTGCTTACCGATATTGAGGGGGTAAAAGAGTCCCCCGACAGTGAGGAAATTATTTATAAAATAGGCAAAAAAGAAATCGATGATATGATAGAGGACGGCAAAATTGTAGGTGGAATGATACCTAAAGTACGTGGCTGTATCGAGGCAATAGATGCAGGAGTAAACAACGTGCATATTATCGACGGAAGAATTCCACACTGCCTGCTGCTTGAGATATTTACCGATAGCGGTATAGGAACAATGATAACAAGATAATAGACGGCATATGCCGTCTATTTTTTGCTTTACATTCTACTGCGGCGGTGATATAATTTAACTAGAATGGAGTATTAGTTGAATTTTTCAGGAGGTGAGTCCGATTAAAGAAAAAATATTATCTGTAATACAAAAAACAGTTGTTATAATTCTTGCGTGCCTTTTGGGGCTTTGCATTTTACCTGTCGGACTTATGCCTGATAAGGAGCCTGAGAAAACAGGTGATTTTTTCAGAATATTTGCCGAGGCAGAGGCTTATCCCGGAAGCACCTCCAAAGCAAAAGGTGTAGAGGAAATAAGCCGCAGGTCTGATGCGTATCTTAAATTCAATATTGAAAGCCTTCATGAAACGGATGTTGACGATATTAAATCCGTAAGGATGAGGTTTGCGTTTTTAAAGGGCAGCGGAGAGGTTTCAAACAAGGTGACCATCAGCCTTGCCGACGAGAGAATGTGGTCAAAGGATGGCGGGTATATAAAACCTTCAGTCTTTGCAGAAAGGGAGATAGAGACTATATATCCGCAGACACATAGCGCAGACGACAGTCTGTCGGAGATTGATATAACAGAGATTGTCAGAGAGTATATATCACAAGGCAGGAAGATGGTTGCCATCAGGCTTAGTGCTGATATGCAGATCGGCGCATGCCTTGCATCGGGAGAGTTTTATGATTCTGCATACAGACCATATATAAAGGTAGTCACGGGAGATGCTAAGGATACAGATGCCTATACCTTTAGAAGGGCAGAGCTTTCCGAGGCGGTTTATGTCTCTCAAAAGGAGCCTGATAAATCGGGATTCTATTATGCAGAGCAAAACGAAAATCTGATAGTGGGGGATGGCAACGAGGCATATCTTAAGTTTGACCTTAACGAAAATTCTATTTTTGATACTGTATACGACGTGCGACTTTCTCTCTGTCAAAAGAGCAATTTTGGAAAAACAAATTTAAAAGTATATTGCATAAACAACAATCAATGGTCAGGTGATATAACTTATGCCGCCTTGCCAAGAGGTGAAGAAACGATTGCGACAGAGGTAAAGGCGGAAGAGGGCGGCAGACTTAATATAGATATAACCGGTGCAGTTTCTCAGGCCCGTGCCCTTGGTATAAAATCTCTTACTCTGCGTATTGTGGGGGATGAACAACCGGTTGAATTCTATGGCAAAGGCGATGAAAGGCAAAAACCTGCACTGTATATCAGGGCGACAGATGACAAAAATATAGGTTGTGCCGCTGAAGCCGCACTGAATGCACTGGGAGTAAATCCTGCTTCCTTTGTGACAATGGATTTGACAAATTCGCACACAGCAGAGGATGGGACAAACGCGAAAATACGCTGGAGAGAATATAGTGCAAAGGGTGTGGAGATAACCGGACGTCATATATCCGCAGATGGAAGAGTAGAGAGACCTATGTGGTTTGAAGGTGCGGCAGAAGTAGTTGCCGAGGCGAAAATTCGTTCGGGGGACTATCTTACCGTACGAAAAATTTATGTGACAATTCCGGCGGCTGCGGCACCGGATTACAGCAGAAATAATTTTAGTAACTACATTGATATAGGTAATTCTAAAAGCGAGGAAGAACAAAAGTTTGAGGGTGCAAAAGTTAGTGGAATAAGACGAAGGTGGACGTCGGGGCGTATGTTCAGCTACCGTGTGCCGGAAACTGATGGGGCAATGGTATTGAATATGGCGTGTATCCCCGATAACGATAACTTTATTACCCTAAAGCTTTGGGAGGGCGACAAGACCGCATACTGTGACTTTGTTCTCTCTGTCTGTGATAAAGAGAGAAAAAGTATGGTTTTAGAAGCACCTGATGGTCAAATTGTATATGAAAAGGGATTTGTGTACGTAACGTACAGGTTACCGAGGGAGTTTACCGAGGGCAAAAGATTTGTGAGCCTTTGCCTGTCATGCAGGGAACCGCACAGAGAAATGGACCGAGCAGAGGATTATGAACCAAGAGGCGTGTATGCCGCGTATATGACTCAAAGTGCCTTCTTTGACCCAAAGGCCTTTGCAAAGCAAGGCGAAAAGTCAATCAGCAATCCATATTTTGGAGAAGGGGCAATAAGAAAGTTTTTGAATAATTTAAAAACATTATCAAGCTCCGGGGGCACAGATACATCCACAGATACGCAGGTTGTGACGGAGAACAAAACACAGGGAATGAGTCTTGATAAAAACAATGGTACGGCTGTTTTTACAGGAGCCGAAGTCAATGTTGCATTCTTTGTTGATATAGAAGGGCAGACGGCGGAAATATACCAGAAAACAGAGTATTATGACAGGTATTGCAAGGAATGTCCAATCGTAATTGAAGATGATTTTGTGATAATTGACTACGGCGACTATAAAATGGTCTGGAATATGTCAGACACTGATGAGGCGGTATTGCCTTATTGGCAGCTTGAGGTATCGGGTGCATATAAAGAAATAGTCAGCGGTAAATATTATACCTTCTCGGAGGAATGGCAATTAACCGATGATAGCGTAATTCCTGAGGGGGAGGATGTAGAAGACGGACGCAGGATAGTAATAGCCCCGGAATCTGCCATACTTCTTATGCATATTGCAGAGCCTATGCATAAGTCCGACTGGCGTGTCAGCAAAATAAACGGAAAAACCATATCGGAGCTTGTATTTGGCGAAAACGAAGAAGTAGAGAATATTACGGTAAAAGCCGTTGGCGGCGTTTCGCAGGAGGCAGGGAAGGTTTCGGTAATACTTGCCCTTTACGAAAATGATAAAATTATTACTGTATGTCAGGGTGAAGCAGATGTTTCGGGTAGCGTAGATATGTATACGGTGGACTTCTCAAAAGCCAATGTTTATATGAAAAGGGGCAGAAGCATCAGAGTTTTTGTGGCGGACAATACAACAGAAATGACAGAGCTTGCCCCAAAGCTTGAAATACCCTGATATAAATAACGAAGAAAAATTAACGCATATTTAATAATAATACTATTGATTTTTTGCGTCATTTATGGTAAATTCTTATGTATGTATAAAAAGGTTGCCGTTGTGCAACAGAATGGAGAAGTTATGGAAAACAAAGAATTTAAACCTTATGTTCCGGCAGAAAAAGTTACCCCGGAGATTACTGTGACATCAATAATTATGGGAATTATCCTTGCCGTGGTATTTGGTGCGGCAAATGCATATCTTGGCTTGCGTGTAGGTATGACGGTTTCGGCATCTATTCCTGCGGCAGTTATTGCAATGGGTGTTATCCGCGTTCTTATGCGTAAGAACTCTATACTTGAAAGCAATATTGTACAGACAATCGGCTCAGCCGGTGAATCTCTGGCGGCAGGTGCAATTTTTACTCTTCCTGCATTGTTTTTGTGGGCGGCAGAAGGTAAGACGGACAAGCCCGGGATGCTTGAGATTACACTTATAGCCCTGATTGGCGGATTGCTTGGTGTATTCTTTATGATACCTCTTCGTAATGCTCTTATAGTTAAAGAGCACGGAACTCTTCCCTATCCTGAGGGTACTGCATGTGCAGAAGTTCTGCTTGCCGGTGAAGAGGGCGGTGCAAACGCATCTACCGTTTTTGCAGGAATGGGTTTTGCAGCTTTATTTAAGTTTATAATAGATGGTCTGAAGATAGTTGCAGGTGAAATATCTGTCAGTGTGAAAGGCTTTGCAGGGGCAATCGGAACACAGATTTATCCCGCAGTAATGAGCGTTGGCTACATCTGCGGTGCCAGAATTTCTTCGTATCTTTTTGCGGGCGGCGTTTTAAGCTGGCTTGTAATTATTCCTATGATTGTACTCTTTGGCGAGAATGCCGTGCTTTATCCGGGAACAACTCCCATAGGTGAAATTTATGCAGCAGGCGGTGCAAGTGCAATCTGGAGTTCTTATATCAGATATATTGGTGCAGGTGCTCTGGCGGCAGGCGGAATTATAAGCCTTATTAAATCATTGCCTCTCATAATCAAGACATTTGGTGGTGCAATGAAGAGTATTGCAGGTGCACAGAATGGTTCAGATGAGCGTACTGCAAAGGACATAAATATGAAGATTGTTCTTGTTGCTATTGCAATTCTTACCCTTCTTGTATGGCTTGTTCCTGCTATTCCAGTTAGTCTTCTTGGGGCGGTAATTATAGTTGTATTCGGATTTTTCTTTGCAACAGTATCATCTCGTATGGTAGGCTTGGTCGGAAGCAGTAACAACCCGGTTTCAGGTATGGCTATTGCTACACTTCTTATTGCGACCTTAATACTTAAGTTTACAGGCACAACCGGTGTTGTGGGCATGTGCAGCGCTATTGCAATTGGCTCTGTAATATGTATTGTATCGGCAATTGCAGGTGACACGTCTCAGGACTTAAAGACGGGCTTTCTTCTTGGTGCAACACCCAGAAAGCAGCAGATAGGCGAGGTGTTAGGTGTAATTGCTGCGGCACTTGCAATAGGTGGTACACTCTATCTTCTCGACAGCGCATGGGGATTTGGTACAGATGAGCTTGCTGCTCCTCAGGCTACATTGATGAAGTTGATTATTGAGGGTGTTATGGAGGGTAACCTTCCCTGGGCTCTTGTATTTATCGGCGTGTTTATTGCAATAATAATTGAAGTTGTAGGAATCCCTGTGCTTCCCTTTGCTATTGGTGTTTATCTTCCTATCCACCTCAATGCCTGCATTATGATTGGTGGACTTGTTCGTCTTGTGTTTGATAAACTCAAGACGAACAAAGAAGAAAAGGATGCAATTGTAAGCGACGGAATTCTCTTCTGTTCGGGTATGATTGCAGGTGAAGGTATTGTTGGTATAATCCTTGCGCTTCTGGCTGTCTTTGGTATAGACAAGGCACTTGACCTTTCAGCAAGACTTGGTATACCTGCTCTTGTTTCAAACATCGGCGGCATTGTATTGCTTGGCATTACCATTCTTACATTGTGTAAGTTCTCTGTATGGAAAAAGAGAAGATAATTATGAAGAAAAAACCTGAAAATTATCTTGATAAAAAACCAATACGCAGAGAGGATATTTCGTGGACGGAAAAAGACGGAAGCGTAACTCTGGAAATTGAAAATAAGGGTGTGTTTAACCGAATTGCACAGAAGCTTTTCAAAAAACCCAAGGTAAGCTATATTCATCTTGATGAAATGGGAAGCTTTATCTGGCCCGTCATAGACGGAGAAAAGACCATTTTTGAGCTGGGCAAAGAGGTTGAAGAAAGGTTTGGCGATGACGCCAACCCTTTATATGAAAGACTTGTAAAATACTTTCAAATTTTAGAAAGCTATAACTTTATAAAATTTAACTAAAATCAAAAATCCTGATTTCCAATGCAAACCAGTATTTTTTTGTCTTAGTCTTCATCAGGGACGATGGGCGCTGTCAGACGATAACTGAAAATATGATCGTAGGCCTCAAGCTCGTCTGTGGTAATGGGGATAACCTGTATCAGACCTGTGGCTTCGGTGCCTGATGCGGCATTCTGGTAAAAATAACCAGGAAAAAGAGAGGGGCCGTAATAATCCTCGTCATACATATCCTCAGATTTCTGATTCTCCCTTTGCTGATAAAGAAATTCGGGGTTGATTTGCTGCTCTTCTTTTTTATTTTGATTATTCAAATTTACCAACTCCTCAAAAATATTTTGTCACTATATGCGATATATATCCTTTAAAAAATCTTGAAACTGTACCAAAAATTAAATTTAAAACATCCATGGCACGCTATGACACTTTTAGGTATGCATAATAAAAGTATAAACAACAGAAAGGAGAAATGGCATATGCCAAATTTAACAACACCGATTCCACCAAAGCTTACAGGAAGAGCAAACGCGGATGTTGAAACGCTAAAGCGGTGGGGGACGGCTCTTATAGACGAGCTGACCTACCTCTTCAACAATCTTGACAGCAGTAATGTTATTGAGGCGGCATCGGTAAAAGCGGAGAATATAGAGACCGCTAATGCAAAAATTTCAAATGCCCAGATTGGGGCGTTGTCGGCTGACAAGCTGGTTGCCGGCAGCGTAGACACGGGAAAGGTAAACGTAAAGGACAATGATGGACGGCTTTCCATCAGTGGTTCCGAGATTATCATAAGCGATGCAGACAGGGAAAGGTTTGTGGCTGCCTATGACAAAAGTGAGGGCAAGTTCAGGTTTGAACTCTACAACGAGGACGGCGAACTGACAGTCAGTATAAACAGTGGAGGAGATGCAGTGTTTGGCGGAATTTTGGAAAGTGCACAAATATATGCATCGACCATAATCGGCACAGACAGCGAGTCCTATGAAAGTGTCAGCGGCGGTGTTTTTGCAGACATTGACCAAAAAGGGATAAAGATTATGCAGGACGATGGCGGCAGACGAAAACAAAAGGTGGGAATGGCGGTGGCGGACGACGGAACGGCGTATTTTATTCTTGGGGCAGGCAACGGCAGCGGTAAAAAAGTTATAAATGGCGTTGTTTATACCAATGGTGCATTCAAACTGGAGAAGAATGAGAGCTATGCCAATATGGGTATCGTCGGCGCAAAGCCTTTTGTGCATTTCTGGGAGGACAGCGGAGAGTTATGGCTCAGTGGAGATAGTGTGCTGATAAACGGGACAGATGTGATAAAGGAAATCAGAGATTTAAAAAGAGAAGTAGAAAATTTAAAACCAAGCGAAACAGTATAATTTTTAAAATAAGAAAGGAAAAATAAAATGTATATAAATGATTACAACGGAAAAATAAAACCCGAGTTTTTTTCAAAGATAACAGAGAGCTTTACCTTGTATAAGGAACATAAAAGAGCAATGGACAGAAGAATTATAGAAAACAACAAATGGTTTAAGTCAAGATACGGAGGGGAAGAAATGGAAATCCCCGAGCCAACAACACCTTACATATTTAACGTAATTGCCAATAAGCATGCAGATGCAATGGATAATTATCCTCAGCCGAGCATTCTTGAGAGAGAAGAAAAAAACAGAGAGATTGCAGAAAATTTCACAAAGATATTACCTCTTCAAATGGATTTGTGCGGCTTTAAGCGAACTTACAGCAGAGCCTGGTGGTACAAGCTAAAAAACGGTGCTGCCTGTTACGGAGTTTTCTTTAATCCAAGCCTGAGAGGCGGCAGAGGAGAAATAGATATAAGAAAGATTGACCTTTTAAACCTTTTCTGGGAGCCGGGCATCACCGATATTCAGGACAGTAAGTTTGTCTTTGTTACTGCTCTGTGTGACAACGATGCATTAAAAGAAAAGTATCCGCAGTATGCCGACAAGTTCTCATCAGGTTCTTCCATGGATGCTCAGGTTTATGATGATATGCATGGTGCCTCTCCAAACGATGTGCTTAGGGACAAAAGCCTGATTGTTGACTGCTACTATAAAAAGCAACGAGGCGATGTGCAGACGGTGGAGCTTATAAAGTTTTTTGACAATGTAATTCTTGATGCATCCGAGGACAGAGGCGACAGGGGACTTTATGACCATGGAATGTACCCCTTCGTTATGGACGTGCTTTATCCTGATGAAGACTCACCTGCAGGCTTCGGTTTGGTTGACATAATAAAAAATCCTCAAATGTATATTGACAAACTTGATGGAATAATCAGCAAGAACGCAATGATTTCGGGCAAGACCAGATTTATGATAAAAGACAATGGGGGACTTAACGAATACGAGCTTTCGGATTTAACAAAGGATATAATTCACGTTGCCGGCTCGGTGGGTGATGAAAATATAAGAGAGCTTCAGACAAAGCCCCTGCATTCCTTTATTATGCAGCATCGCAAGAACAAAATAGATGAGCTTAAAGAGGTTTCGGGAAACCTGGATTTTCAGCAGGGAAACACAACGGGCGGAGTAACTGCATATTCTGCAATTGTAGCACTTCAGCAGGCGGGAGAAAAGTTATCCCGAGATATGGTGGGCGAGAGCTACGAGGCATATCGACAGATTATCAAGCTTTGCATAGAGCTGATGCGACAGTTTTATGATGAGCCGCGTACTTACAGAGTTGGCCAAATTGAAGGAAATTCGGAATATATTGCCTTTTCAAACGAGGGGTTGAGGGGAGACGAAAACCATCTTCCTGCAGAGTTTGACATAGCGATCAGTGCCGAAAAAAATAATCCGTACAGTCAGATTACACAGAATCAGACACTGACGGATTTATGGAAAATGGGCTTATTTAGAAGAGATACAATTGATGAATCTATAATGATGCTTGAGAGCCTTCACCTCGACGGTAAAGAAAGACTTATAGAAAGCCTGAGAAAAATGGCATCAGAGCAAAACCTTGCCAATGACCCTCAGCTCGTCGGAGGGGTTGATGAAGATGGGCGGATAGGCGGGGTTGAATGAGGAAAGACAAGGACTGTCTGACCGATATTCAAGTTTTTTGCAATAAGCTTCGCCGTTGAGGACAAAGATGCCTGTTTGCCCCTTAAGAATCTGGGGTTGAAATTTGACAAAAACAATGTCCCCGTCGCATACAACAGGCTTCATACTGTCGCCTGAAATGCGAACACAGGCATCTGCTTCAAGAGGCGCTTCAATCTCGATTTCTTCGTATTCGGAGTCCCCGAGATAGTTGCCTATACCTGCGGCTGCAGGCTGCAGGTACAGGGGAAGCGTACGAAGAGAGGAAGTTTGTTGTCTTCTCATATTATTATACTCAAAGTCTATACAATTGTAGACTGCCGCACGACCCTGTGGGGAAAGGCCCGATATCATAGCCATAAGATGGCTGCCCGAGGGGGTGTTTTCAAAAGAAGTGTCGCCACCTGTAAAGTAAGCGGAAATATCGTTTATTTTATATATGCTGCACAGTTGAAGAAAGACGGAAATTGACGGCTCTGACTTGCCTGTCTCCCATGCACTGAAGGTGGATTGGGAGATGCCGAGATGATTATACACATCGTATTGAGTAAGTCCTGCGTCCTTCCGTGCCTGTCTGAGTCTGGCGCTGATAATTCTGTCAGCCATAATATCACTTTCCTTTCTTGCGCTATAATACACCGCTATTATACTATACCATTTTTATTGTTATTTGTCAACACAAACAACGAAAAATTTGGTAACATTTTCTTGACAAACGAAAATATGGGTATATAATAATTGGTATAACAAAAAATTCGTTTGTTTTACAAAAGATGACAAAATGTTTGTGGTAAAACGAGAGAGTGTGTCGTATTTAGCAAGAAAAGGCGAAATGATGTCGGGCGTCAGAGAACGGTGTGTAAAATCTATCGTAAAGGAGGGAAAATCGTGACGCATCCCGATATAATCAGGACAGAGATCTTTGGAGATACGCATAAAAGTCATAATTGTAAAATAGGAGAGTGTCTCTATTGCGAAGCTACACTGTACGAGGGTAGCGGAGAAGTCGTAGAGAGCACCGACGGATTGTTTTGTGATATGGATTGTTGCTGTGAGTATTATGAAATAACCCACCTTTGCATATAAGGAAAATTCACAGCGCCACTGTGAGATATGTAAATAGTATAGACAAGATAGTTTAAGTTAAAAGGAAATGAGAAAGAGAAAGGATAGAGAAATATGAAACTTTGTAGTGAAAAAGATGTAAAAAAGTGGTTGCGTAATTTTGCGGTTATAAAAAAGGAGTTTGAACTTAAAATCAGGTTCTATAAAGAACTGTCAGCAGAGTTCAAAAACGGTATGATACTGGAAAAACAGTGCGAAATATATAAGAAAAAAATAAAAGAACTGCAGAAGAAGATGAATGGAATTATGGCTGATATGGAGAGGCTTTTCAGTCTGCTTGATGAGAACGAAAGGCTTGTTATGACTGCAAGATACATAAGCAATATCAAGTGGGATTATATGGAGATGAACATATATTACAGCAGGCGTCAGGCTATAAGAATTCATGATGCAGCGGTGGCTAAACTTGCAGGGCAGGTTGTGGGAGAGTATTGATATGCAGGATATAAAAGATACAACCATAACAGATGAGGCAAGACAAAAACTTACAGAACTGCTTCAGTGCGGAAACGAAAGAGTAGAGCTTGCTGCCGCAAAGGAGCTGGTCTCAATCTTTGCCAAGGACGATGAGGGTGGTGACAACGAGATAAACCTTGAGGTCACCATTACGATAAAAGAATAAGGTTTTGGTTTCGGGCGGATGCCTACATCGTCCCGCAAAACCATTGCAATAATTTTTGAGAAAGGAGATGCACCATATAAAAAAACAACAAATAAATCTTGAACTTACCAAAACCCAAAGGGCATTTATGGAGGCAGATGCCGACGAGGTCTTGTTCGGCGGAGCTGCAGGCGGCGGAAAGTCTTACGGGCAATTGGTCGATGCCCTGCTTTATGCACTTAAATACCCAAGAAGCCGACAACTGATACTCAGAAAAACCTTTCCCGAGCTTGAACATTCTATGATATTCACATCACTTGGGTTTTACCCCAAAAATGTATGTAAATACAGTGCAAGCAGCCGAAAATGGATTTTTGTAAACGGCTCTGTCATAGAGTTTGGTTATTGTGCTACGAAGACGGACGTGCTTCGCTATCAGGGGGCCGAGTATGATGTGGTAAGGTTTGATGAGCTTACACACTTTACAGAAGATCAGTACACCTATCTTATATCAAGAATAAGAGGTGTTAATTCATACCCCAAAATGGTAAAATCAAGCACCAATCCCGGCGGCCCGGGACATACGTGGGTAAAGCAAAGGTTTATCGATGGCCATAAGCCAGGCGAGGTTTACACGGATGAATACACAGGGGTAAAAAGGTTGTTTATACCCTCTCTTGTTACAGACAATGTGTTTTTGATGCAGGCGGATGGTGACTATGTAAAAAGACTTGAGCAGTTGCCTGAAAATGAGAGACGGGCGTTGCTTCATGGCGAGTGGGATATTTTTGACGGACAGGTCTTTGCCGAGTGGCGCAACTCTGCCTTTGGCAGAAAGACAAGACGGTGGTCCCACGTGATAGAGCCCTTTAAAATCCCGAAGGAGTGGAGGCGTTTTCGTGCCTTTGACTTTGGGTACTCGAAGCCTTTTGCGGTGGCGTGGTTTGCGGTTGACAATGATGGCAGAGCATATAATTATCGCGAGCTTTACGGATGCACAGGTACCCCTGATGTTGGGGTAAAGTGGACGGCGCCAAAGATTGCCGACAAAATAAGAGAGATAGAAGAAAAAGAAGATAAGGGGTGCACCGTTACAGGATATGCAGACCCTGCCATTTGGAACAGTACAGGCTCTCCCGAGGGGAGCATAGCCGAAATGATGGAAAAAAGAGGCGTGTATTTTGAAAAGGGAAATAATGACCGTTTGGCAGGAAAAATGCAGGTACACAGCAGACTCGCCTTTGATGAAGAGGGAATTCCGATGATGTATTTTTTTGAAAACTGCAAAAATATGATAAGGACTCTGCCGCAGCTCTCTTACGACAGTACAAGACCTGAGGATGTGGATACAACGGGTGAGGACCATCTCTATGATGCGATGAAATATTTTTTAATGTCCGATCCGATTGCTCTGCGGCGAAGCGAGACCCCTCCGCCAAAGGAGTTTAGTCCATTTGACACAGAGGATTTACAGAAGTATCCTCGATTTATAGTGTAGAAAAGGCTCCCCTGTGTAAGGGGAGCTGTCACCGCAGGTGACTGAGGGGTTGTCATTTTACTTCAGTCCCTCGCACAAAATTCCTACTACCCCACTGTAAACATCCTCAAAATCCTCCATAGGCAGAGGATTTTCCCCAAGCCCGACTTCAAGTGTGAAGCCGGGCTTTTTGAATGTTTTTATAAACCAGTCCTTGTAGCCGCCATAGGCGGAAATTCCCTCGGGTAAATCTCTTTTGTATCGGCTGACGGCTTCGAAGCGTTTGAGATATTCCTCTGTCCCGGGCGGCACATATCCGCAGAAGTCGTAATAGATTACCTCTCCCTGACTGTGCAGAGCCATAACCATATCAAATTTATTCTGCCGTGTAAAGTTTGCAACCGCCCGACTTTCGGGCTCTGATTCGGGATATTCTCCTCCCCACCTTGTGGGTCCGGGTGAAAATATTCCGTTTTTTTCTTCAAGGCGTTTGGACAGCTGCCACATTGCATCGTAGTTATGATTTAAATCAACTCCACAGGCGTTTGCCTGCCATCTTGAGCCACCTGCAGCAATATCCACTCCGTCTGGATTTACCATTGGAACAATATAAAGACAAGCTCTGTCTAAAAGAGAGGAAGCATTAAAGCGTCTTGCTGCCAGATCGCAGGCAAATGTGAATAAAACCTTGGCGGTAAGCCACTCCATTCCGTGATGGGCGCCGCTATAAAAGATTTTTCGTGATCCGCCTCCTAGCTTTAAGGCAATTATATTATGCCCCGCGTGGCTTTGTCCGATTGAGAAAACAGGTATATCAGGGTGTTTTTTTTTGAATTCTTTTATTTCAGAAATCAGCTTTTGGTAGGTATATACATTGTTGCCTGACAAAATAATCACTTCCCTAATTTGTTTAATAATTACAATTATATGACAAAAAGATTGTAAACATAAACAAATTATAAAACAAATTTAAAAAAACTTTAAAAATTTTATAAAAAACTATTGAAAAATCCACGTAAAGGTGATATAATGCGAAATGTATAATTGAAAAATTAATTGAAAAATTATTAGAATACGGATAGGCACGCCCATAATTCGTATTTTTATCTATTTATTATATGAAGGAAGGAGGAGCCTTGAACTAATTAAATCCGTGGTATTTATAAGAAATGATTTCAAAAGAAATAGATTCTTTGTTTATCAAAAGAGGCGTTAGTTTTTATTTAGGAGGTATGATAATTATGAGAAATTTTACTAAAAAGATTTGTGCAGTTATTACATTAGTTGCAATGCTTGCATCTCTTGGTGTATGTGGTTTTGCAGTTGAAGAATCAGAAATTACAATTACTGGCTGTGAGTGGTCTGAGATTGAGTGGTCTGAGATTTTCAATGGTGTCGTTGCGACAGCTACAGTTACCTACAGCGTTTCAGGTCCCGTTGGCGAGCTTGGTGTTACAATGCTCACATTTGCAGCGGCTAACACAGGAGCAGAGTTGGATGTAACCACTCCATATGATGAAACAATGCAGATTGTAGGCATAGACCAGGATGCTCCCAAAACACTTGATAATGGTGTTCTTACACCTGTTGATGCAGTTGGAGGTGTTTATCCCGTAGGTGAGTATGTTGTTCAGTTCCCTGTTGTACTGAACGGCTCAGGCACAAGTGCGAACGGTATTCAGCTTGGATTAGGAGAAAAAGCAGTTATTTTTATAGGTGGCGACAATGTTGGCTATGGCGCTTACGTTATGACCGCACCGACTCCCTGGGCTGTTACAGAGCTTGAATTTGGATTTGATAATATTAATCTTGATACTGCTGTAGAGGTTGTTTCAGTACGTAATGATTCAAATGGCAACGAGGCTTGGTTTGAACAAATTGAAAACGCAACAGTTGCAAAGCTTAGTGATTATACCGTTACTGCAAACGGCATCGATGATGAAGAACCTGTAAGCGATATAATCACACTTTCAGAAATTAATGGTTTGGGAGTAGATGTAGTAGAAATCAGAAACGTAACCGACGCACCTGAAAGTACTGATGAGTATGATTACATAGCAACAGCCGCCGTTGATGTTACAGTTCCTGAAAACACTTTCACTGATGGTAACGAGGGTCAGCTTAATCAAGACCTGAACTTTACGGTAGATGTTACTGCAAACATAAAAGTAGTTGACTGGGTTGTAGGTACACCTACACTTGAAGATGTATCTACAACCGACGTAGTGGTTGAGGATTTGGCATCAGACACACTTGAAGATGATGTAAAGGATGCTCTTGAAGCTCTTCTTGCAGGCAAGAATATTACTTTCCCTGTAACAGGCGCAGAAGGCAGCACAAATGCAGTGATTCCTTTTGATGAATCAATGATCACTGATCTTGTAATATCAGGCGATACTGATAAGACCTACACAGCTACAATTACAATCCTTGCAGATACAGTCACCAGCATGTACCCTGAGGTAACTCTCTCCAGAGAGATCGTATTCACCATCAGCGGT
>JAZNCD010000049.1:0-98696 GCA_045587365.1 Clostridia bacterium | reverse complement strand
AAAAGTTGCGCAGATAAAGGATATAATTATCACAGAAACAAATGTGCCGGCGAGAAACATAAAAATAAATGCAATGTAGGTGTGTGACAATCCCTCAGTCACCTTCGGTGACAGCTCCCTTGTGCTCAAGGGAGCTTTTTTATTGGCGAGTATGTTAATATCGTAGGGGCGGATATTATCCGCCCGCTGCTACCTCATCACACAAAAAAGGTCTGCCTCGGCAGACCTTTTTGTTTTATTTCCTGTTTATGGCCAACTCTTAAACCACTCATTAATTATTGCATATTATTCCTCTAAAATCCATATTGCGTATTAATATTAACTTATTTTTGTTTTTCCTGCAAAAATCTCTTTAGGAAAGTTTAAGTAATTCACCATAAAATAATCATCTTCAGTTACACATATGGGCGGCTCACCCAGTATGCTAACACCTTTGAAAACAAAAGACCAAAATTCCTCATACCCTTCTTCATCTATATCGCAATCAGACTCATCTTCAATATAGGAATCAAATGTCGCACGAACCTCACTTCCGTCTTCCCATTTTAATATTAACTCTTGTTCTTCATAGCTATCAATATTATTAATAAATGTTCCTATAATTTTTTCTTCATTTTCATTCCAAAAATACATTTTATTTCCTCCAACTAGCAGGTTTATCTGGCACAAGATGTGTTCCAGATTGGGAATAATGTATTGTCCCAACCGTTGTATCATACGCTTTTCCCGTCTTTGGGTCAACATATTTTCCTATTACCTTTTTAAAATTAACAGTTTCTCTATTTGTGCCAATCTTTCGACCCGTTCCACTATATTTATTTATTAATTTTTGTGCATCACCCGTTGAAATATTGAGAATACTTTTACCTTTTTGATAGTTGTTATGTCCCAATATGTGTTTCCCTTGTTTACCTATATGAATTTTCTTAGAAAAGCTTTTAAAATTAGTTGTCGTTTTAGTAGCTTTCCTTATATCTACTGCCTTATCAGTCACTCTGGCAAATTTTGCTGTGTCTCCTATCTCGCCCACAAAAGGAACTATCCCCACAACATCAAACATAGCCGACATATAATCCCCGCGAATCAGATCAACAGGTATTGATACTATATCCACAGCCGCATCAAGGCCCGGTATAAAAGATGCCCATGACAGTATGGTGCTGATTTCATCAAGGCTTAGACCGTCTTTGGCATCTATCCCCAACTTGTTCATTATTTTATCGAAAGTATTCCCAAAGTCTCCGTTTCTTCCTCCGCCCATTAAGCAGTCACCTGCTTTCTGGATTTTGAAAATTCACTCTCAAAGGCTAGTATCTCTATTCCCATATCCTTGTATGGTTTAAAGATACTGTCATGGACTGCGCCATATACAACAATTGACTTTGGCGACAATCTTTTTACAAGCTCTGCAAGCCCTCTTTTTAAAAATTCCCTGTCCTCTTTTCTTTTGCAACAGCCATGTGTTCCAATTGCAACAGTTTTGTTCTTTTCAATCCCGTCAAAGCAGAACAAATATGTCCGCTCGTCGTTCCATCTTACATTTGGAATGATTTGCACGCCCTTGCTTTGCAGCCAATTCGAAAGAGCTCTGCCTCTGTATGTATTCCACAGTTGCATACAAAGCGGCATATTTCTGTAAAGACTAAAATCAGGAGAGATAATACCCTTAAACTTCTTTAGTCTTTGCAGATACTTTCTGGGATTATGCCATAGCCTCTCAAATTTGACATCATGCTCATAAAAATGAACATAGCAGTCGTAGTCTGTCCATTTTCGCGACATTGCTTTTTAAAAGGAAACTACCTTATCAGGAATTATATCACTTGTTTTTATTACAGGCAACTCAAAAAATCCCGAATAGTCCGCATCTTTTACCAAGAATCCGCGAAAAACATCGTGTTGTTTCATAACTTTCACTTCCTTTGTTAAAATATGTTTTTAATTTTTTCATATTTTAACTCAGGTAAAAGTGTCATGGCGTGCCATCGATGCCCTCTGCCATTATTTTATCATAGACACACCTTTTTGTCGAGGGGTTGTAGGGAATGCATCAATGCATTCCGCGGGAGGAGCACGCCCCTCCCCTACGATCGTCTGCGTTCGCATATTGCCTACAACACAAGGGGGCTTTTTTATGTATTTCGTCATAATGGTATTATATATAAAATAATTTAAAAATAAAGATTGTAATATGAAAAGCGATGTGTTATAATAACATCAAATAGTATAAATAAAGTGTGATAATATATCAGATTATACAGGAGGAATTTTTATGGAAAACAATGTTAATTCCGAAATTTTTGAAAACAATGGTAGTGTAAACATTTCCGATGAGGTTATTGCGGCTATTGCATCCCTTGCGGCAACAGAAGTCAAGGGCGTATGCGGAATGGTCAGCAGTTCTATTGGTTTTGCTGAGTTACTTGGAAAGAAAAATCTTTCTAAAGGAGTTAAGATTACAAGAGATGATAAGAATATCAGCCTTGATTTGTCTGTGATTGTAGAATACGGTGCAAAAATCCCCGATATGGCATGGGAGATTCAGGATAAGGTCAAGGGAGAGGTTGAACTGATGACTGGTCTTGATGTGGTAGCTGTAAATGTTCTTGTAGAGGGCGTAAATGTTCCTGCCGAATCAGGGAATGCGGTTGCCGACAAGGCAGGCGAAGAGGCGGCAACGGAGGAATAATAGCGCGATGAACAGAAGAGAAGCGAGAAAGCAAGCGTTTTTATTGTTGTTTCAGTATAAATTTCAACCAGATGAAATGGAAAGTCTTCTGAAGGATTTTTTTGCTGATAACAAGGTCGGCGAACAGAGAGCATACATTGAAAAAGCAGTTATGGGCACTGTCGGTGCAGTAGAAGAGGTTGACAGGTTGCTCGGTGAATATTCAAAGGATTGGCAGGTTGACAGAATTTCGTCTGTCAGCCTTGCTGCACTGCGGCTTGGTGCTTATGAGATATTGCATATGGAGGATATTCCGCCTGCAGTATCCGTAAACGAGGCGGTTGCCCTTGCCAAAGAGTTTGAGGGCGAGGAGGCAGCTCCTTTTGTCAACGGAATTCTCGGCAAGCTGAAAGAAAATATCAGATAATCTTGGCAGGTATATCTATGGACGAAAGACAGGCTTTATCGGTTACCCAAGTAAATATGTACATAAAAGAGGTCATCGCCAGAGACGATGTCCTTTGTGATGTATTGGTAAAGGGCGAGCTTTCAAACTTTAAAGCTCATTCTTCGGGGCATATGTATATGTCCTTAAAGGATGAGAGCGGAGTTATGAGGGCAGTTATGTTTCGCTCTGCCGCATCAAAGCTTAGATTTGTCCCCGAGAACGGAATGAAGGTTATAGCCAGAGGCAGAGTAAGTGTTTACGAAAGAGATGGACAGTATCAGCTCTACATCGAGGATATGCAACAGGAGGGGCTAGGCGATTTGTATGCCGCCTTTGAACAACTAAAGCTGAAGTTGTCAAAAGAGGGACTTTTTGACCCGTCACATAAGATGCCGCTTCCCAAATACCCAAAAAGGGTGGGGGTTGTTACCGCTCCGACGGGTGCGGCAATCCGTGATATAATCAATGTATTGTCAAGACGTTTTTCGTATGCCGACATCGTATTATATCCCGTTCTTGTTCAAGGTGAAAATTCTGCGGTGAGCATTGTTACGGCCATAGAATATTTTAATCGTACAAGGTCAGCCGATGTACTGATTGTGGGACGCGGCGGCGGTTCTATTGAGGATTTGTGGTCCTTCAACGAGGAGATTGTTGCCCGCGCTATATACAACAGCGAAATTCCTATTGTATCGGCAGTTGGACACGAGATAGACTTTACAATTTCTGATTTTGTGGCAGATCTTCGTGCCCCGACTCCGTCGGCGGCGGCGGAGCTTGTTGTGCCGTCACAGATTGAGCTTGCCGAAAAGTTTAATAATGTATATCGCAGAATGTATCAACAGTCTATGCGTGTCATAGAGAGAGGCAGAATGAGGGTTGACAGGTGCAGTGATTCTGCGGTGCTTAAAAATCCCCTGAGGGGGATTGACGATGAGAGACAGCGTCTTGACAATCTTTCGTATATATTTGAGACATCATGCAGAAAAATAATTGACAAAAAGAAGAGAGAGATTGCCGAGGGTGCGGCAAGGCTTGACGGCCTCAGCCCTCTTGGGACCCTTAGTCGCGGTTATTCTCTTGCAAGGACAGAGAGTGGTCGTGTTATCAGGTCGACATCTCAGGTAAAGAGCGGAGATGTTGTCTGTGTGAGGGTTGCTGATGGGGAGTTTAATGCAGAGGTTAAGTAAAAGCGGAAAGGCGGAAGTAATATGAGCGGAGAAGAAAACAAGAAGAGTTTTGAAAAAAATCTTGCAGAGCTTGAACAGGTTGTAAAAGCTCTTGAGGCAAGCGATGTTTCTCTTGATGAGATGATTGCCCTTTTTGAAAAGGGTGTCGGACTTACAAAAGAGTGCACAGAGGCGCTCAACGCGGCTGAGCAGAAGATTACGGTTTTGATGCAAAACAGAGACAGCGGTGAAATGGAAGAAACACCGTTCTCGATATAAAGGTCTTAAATGGGTATAACTATGGATTTTAAAGCTAAATATGGAGAATACTTAAAAATAGTAGAAAATAAAATAGACGAATATTTTAAAGTGCCGGGTCTTCCTCAAAAAGAGGTATTTGAGGCAATGAAATATGCTATATGCGGTGGCGGAAAGAGAATTCGCCCCGTTCTGACGCTGGCGGCGGCAGAGCTTTGCGGCGCCGATATGGAGGATGCGGCAAGGGTTGCCCTGGCGGTTGAGTGTGTGCACAATTACTCGCTCATTCACGACGACCTTCCTTGTATGGATGATGATGATATGCGTCGTGGCAGAGCCACCTGTCACAAGGTGTATGGCGAGAGCACTGCCCTTCTTGCAGGAGACGGACTTTTGAATATGGCGTTCGAGATTTTATCGGAGGATGGCTTCATATCTGTGGATTGTTGTAACAGAATACAGGTTATTTCTGTCCTTTCAAAGGCGTCAGGTGTATATGGGATGATTGGCGGTCAGGTGATAGATTTAGAAAATGAAAACCGCACCGATGTCACCCTTGATGAGCTTATGTATATGCACGCAGGCAAGACAGGCGCGCTGATAAAGGCGGCGGCAGTTTGTGGATGTCTTTGTGCAGGTAAAGAGTCAGAAAGTATCATAGGTAATATAGAAGAGTTTTCTGCAAAGCTTGGTCTGGCATTTCAGATAAAGGATGATATACTTGATGTTGCCGGCGACGAGAAGCTTCTTGGCAAGCCTGTCGGCAGTGACGAAAAGAGCGGAAAGAATACCTTTGTAACTCTTCTTGGAAGAGAGGGCGCAGAGGAGTATCTTGAAAGATTGACAAGAGAGGCGAAGGCGGCGCTTGAACCGTTAGGGGAGAGTGGAAAGTTCTTTCGTTCTCTTGCAGACTATTTGCTTGAGAGAAGTTATTAGAATAAGAGAGGGTTACGAATGTATTTAGAACAGTTTTTAAGCAATAAAATATTTTATACCGTGTTTTTTGCATGGCTAATTTCCTGCATTCTCAAGGGTATATTGGTGTGCATAAGAGAAAAGAGGCTTGATTTGACAAGGTTTATGGGTCCCGGCGGAATGCCGTCGTCTCATTCGACCATCGCAACAAGTCTTGCCACATGTGTAGGTATACATGATGGGCTTGGCTCTACAAACTTTGTTATATGTTGTGCCCTTGGATTTGTGATTATGTATGATGCATCAGGTATCAGGCGTGCGGCAGGTCAACAGGCCAGAATGATTAATATGATAGTTGATGCGTGGAACGAGAGCGATCCCCTCAAAAAACAACAGAGGCTTAAAGAGCTTTTGGGACATACTCCTCTGGAGGTTTTTGCAGGGGCGATACTTGGTATTGTTTTTGCGCTTGTTGCCCATACCGTTGTGGGATTATCGTAACATCACAGGGGGCTACACATTTCCGAATGTGGAATTTAACGCTATTTAAAAATTTTTGTTGACAAAGATATATAATTGTGATAAAATGTATCGGTAACCGCGCAAAAAGGGTTAAAGCCTGTCCTTTGTGATGTGGCTTTATGAAAAGCATAAGCTTACCCCCATGGCGAGTCTTGGGTAATAGGAGGGATTACGATTATGTACGCAATTATTGAAACAGGCGGCAAGCAGTACAAGGTTGAGCAGGGCGATTTTGTTTTCATCGAAAAGCTCAACGTTGAAGCAGGCGAGACCGTTACATTTGATAAGGTTCTTGTAGTTGGTGGTGACAGCGTTAAGGTTGGCGCTCCTTATGTTGAGGGTGCAACAGTTTCTGCAAACGTTGTTAAAAACGGCAAGGACAAGAAGATCATTGTTTACAAGTATAAGCCTAAAAAGGGTTATCACAAGAAACAGGGTCACAGACAGCCTTATACAAAGGTTGAGATTACAGCTATCAACGCATAACAGTTGATAGGTTTACTTGAAAATAGAAGGAGTGATATAACATGGCTCATAAGAAAGGTATGGGTAGTACCAAAAACGGCAGAGATTCCGAGTCCAAACGTCTTGGTGTCAAGAAGGGTGACGGTCAGCACGTTTTAGCAGGCAACATCCTTGTTCGTCAGCGCGGTACTAAAATCCACCCGGGTATCAATGTTGGTAAGGGCAGTGACGACACTCTCTTTGCATTGATCGACGGTAAGGTTAAGTTTGAGCGCAAGGGCAAGAGCAACAAGCAGGTTTCTGTATACGAGATTGCTCAGTAAGATGAACTTACACAAGGCGGACATTTTATGTCCGCCTTATTTTGTTTCAGGAGGAAAAATATGTTTTCTGATGTAGCAAAGATTTTTGTAAAAGCTGGTGACGGCGGAAACGGCGCGGTGACCTTTCATCGTGAAAAGTATGTTGCAGCCGGCGGCCCTGACGGCGGTGACGGCGGCAGAGGAGGCGATGTGGTATTTGTTGCCGACAAGAGTGTAAATACTTTGATTGATTTTCGTTATAAGAGAAAGTACGCCGCTGAAAACGGCGGTAACGGAAGAGACGCCAACCGAAATGGAAAAAATGGTGCAGACCTTATGGTTAAAGTTCCCGTTGGCACTATTATCCGTGATATAAAATCAGACAGAGTAATCTGCGACCTTAAAGTAGAGGGGCAGAGTGTGGTTGTCGCAAAGGGCGGCAGCGGCGGATGGGGAAACGTGCATTTTGCCACGGCTACACGCCAGACGCCGAAGTTTGCAAAATCAGGTATGCCGGGAGATGAGAGAGAAATCTCTCTTGAGCTTAAGCTGATTGCAGATGTTGGCTTGCTTGGTTTCCCTAATGTTGGCAAATCTACCTTTTTGTCAATGGTCAGTGATGCAAGGCCAAAGATTGCAAACTATCACTTTACAACTCTTGAACCAAACCTGGGTGTTGTAAACCTGGGTGACAGTGGCGGCTTTGTTATAGCCGACATTCCCGGTATCATCGAAGGTGCCCACGAGGGCGTAGGCCTCGGCCACGAGTTTTTGCGTCATGTAGAGAGAACGAGAGTTCTTCTCCACCTTGTAGATGTATCAGGCATAGAGGGAAGAAATCCAATAGAAGATTTTGACACCATAAATAATGAACTTAAAATGTATAGCGAAAAGCTTGCGAATAAGCCGCAGATTGTTATTGCCAACAAGGCTGACATTCCGCAGTTTGAAGAAAATTTCGAAAGCTTCTGTGCAGAGCTTGAGGCTAGAGGATACAAGGTTTTTCGTATCTCAGCCGCAACACGTCAGGGTGTGAGAGAGGTACTCAATTACACCCTTGAGCTTTTATCTACTCTTCCTGAGGAGGAAGATGATTTTGAGGTATTTGACCTTGAAGAAATGCGCGAGGAAGAAGAAAGACTTGCAGTAGAGATAGAGGATGGTGTGTACATCGTCACAGGCAGCAGAGTACGGAAAATTGTCGGCTCTACCAACTTTGATGATTACGAATCTATGCAGTATTTTCAGAGGGCACTGATTAAGTGTGGCGCAATAAAGATGCTTGAAAAAGCAGGGATTCAGGAGGGTGACACCGTTCACATCTACGGCGTAGAGTTTGATTATGTAAAATAACAAAAGAGTTTGATGCCAATGCATCAAACTCTTTTTTGTGCGTATTGCTTGGGCGATACACCCATGTTTTTCTTAAACACATGAATAAAATAGCTTAAATCGTTAAAGCCGCAGTCATAGGCAGTGTCTGTTACCTTTGTGCCTGTAAGCAGCATTTCGCAGGCAACCTCTATGCGGTATGTGGTCAGATATTCCACAGGGGTTTGCCCTGTTGCGGACTTGAAGGATTTGCAAAAATAATTCGGACTCATAGAACATTCCTCTGCTAGTTGAGAGAGGCTTATCTCCGATGCAAAATGCTCCTCTATGTAAGAAATTGCAGGCTTGATTTTATCGGTGTGACGCTCAATGTTGCTTTTAGAAACAGGCTGATTGTTCAGGGCCGAATATATAACATCGTACAAAAGACCAAGAACTCTGAGCTCAAAATTCGGTGGCTTGGCGAAAAAAATTTCAAAAATTTCGTCAATGTCACGGCTCTTGAAAAAGGTAACCACCGAAGTAATCTTTGACTTTATAATCGTACGAATTTTTTGTGATGCATACATAATGGCAGGCGTAAATACGATACACTCATATTCGCAATCTGTGGGGATTGCACCGTGAGAAATTCCACCGGGAATGTAGATGCTGTCCCCCTCTTTGAGATGGTACATTACATCACCAATCTGTGCATCAAGAGTACCCTTTGTAACACGGAGAATTTCTATATCTTTGTGCCAGTGGGTGCGCATATGATATCTTGGGTGGCTCTCGTCTATTTTATAATAATCAATGGGAAGGTCAGCGGTGCCTCTCTGGGTGTTCTCGTGCCATACGGAAATTTTCATAAAACAACCTTCCGATGATAAAATCCTTATACTTTGTGTCATTATAACACAAGTATTTTATCTGCGTCAATATTATAATTATAATTAAGATGTGATTTGATTGCGTTGTTTAACCGAAGCGGAACGATACATACGTTGTTCCCTGCGGGTATCCACTTATTTTAAAAAATATAAACAACTATATACAAACCTCAAAGGAGAATAATATTATGGCAAAGAACAGATTAATCGGTGACTATCCTGTTATCGGTATCAGACCTACAATTGACGGCAGAAGAGGAGTTCTTAAGGTAAGAGAATCCTTAGAAGACCAGACAATGAATATGGCAAAGGCGGCTGCAAAGCTGTTTGAAGAGAATTTAAAATACTCGAACGGCGAGCCTGTAAAGGTATTTACGGCCACGATGTTCAGGATGCAACAGACACAGAAATTCCTGAAGACGTAAAAGAAAAGATTTTAAGATTTGGTCGTGCGGCAGTTGCGGCGGCTACAATGAGGGGCAAGTCATATCTGCAGATCGGCTCAATCTGTATGGGTATTGGCGGCTCTATAATTGACCCTGAGTTCATAGAGGACTATCTCGGTATGAGAGTTGAGTCTGTCGACGAGGTAGAAATAATCAGACGAATGACAGAGGGCATCTATGACCAGGCAGAATACGAAAAGGCGCTCAAATGGGCAAAGGAAAAGTGTAATATGGGCTTTGACAAAAACCCCGAAGAACTTCAGTTGTCCGCGGATGAGAAGGAAAAGCAGTTTGAGTTTGTCGTAAAGATGATGTGCATCATCAAAGATCTGATGAACGGAAACGAAAACCTCCCCGAGGGTTGCGAAGAAGAAAAGGCTGGTCACAATGCTATTGCGGCAGGCTTCCAAGGACAGAGACAGTGGACAGATTTTTATCCCAACTGTGACTTCCCTGAGGCGATGCTTAACACATCCTTTGACTGGAATGGTGCGAGGGAACCTTACATTCTTGCAACCGAAAACGATGTTTTAAACGGTATAGGTATGCTTTTTGGTAAGCTTCTTACAAACAGAGCACAGATGTTTGCTGATGTAAGAACATACTGGAGCGGTGACGCAGTAAAGAGAGCTGCAAATTATAAGATTAAGGGTGTCGCAAAAGAGGCAGACGGATTTATTCACCTTATCAACTCGGGTGCGTGTTGCCTTGATGCCTGTGGCGAGGTTGCTGACGAAAAGGGTAACGGAGTAATGAAAGAATGGTACGATATGACTCAGGAGGACCAGGACAAGGTTATGGCTGCTACAACATGGAATATGGCAGACCTTGGATACTTCAGAGGCGGCGGGTATTCTTCAAGATTTTTGACAAGAGCAGAAATGCCCGTTACTATGATAAGACTCAACCTTGTAAAAGGTCTTGGTCCTGTAATCCAGATTGCAGAGGGATGGACGGTAAATCTCCCTGATGAGGTTTCTGACATTCTCTGGAAGAGAACAGACTATACATGGCCCTGTACCTGGTTTGCTCCACGTTGCGACGGCAAGGATGGAAGCCCCTTTAACCCCGCCCCTGCAAATTTGGGTGTAAAATAGCGAAATATCCTGTTAAAATCATTGACGGCACGCGATTTTGGTGGTATAATGTATAGGTTAAAATAGGATTATTTTTAAACAAGGAGCGTGATTGTGTGAAATACGACAGAAACACCCATACACCTGCAGGATTGACGGATGTTCTGGTGCAGGAGTGTGAAATCAAATTTAATATTGAGAAAACAGCGAGAGAGGTTTTTGCACATCACGGTTATCATATGGTGCAGCCGCCCACATTTGAGTATTATGATGTATACGATGCGGCGGTTACAAAGCCTGAGAACATGTTCAAGTTCTTTGACACAAATGGTCGCATGCTTGCTCTCAGACCCGACCTTACAACCTCTGTTGCAAGAATGGCGGCAACCAAGCCGCTGGGAGAGCTTCCGTACAGAATTGCCTATTCGGGCAATGCTTTCAGAAACGACGAGGCTTTCAGCCATGCAAGACAGAGAGAGTTTTCTCAGGTCGGTATAGAGCTTATCGGGGACAGCAGTGAATGCGCCGATGCTGAGGTTATTGAGGTTGCGGTCAATGCACTGCTCAGCTTTGGGGTAACCGACTTCCAGATTGATATGGGACAGGTTGAATACTTTAAAGGTATATCAGAGGCGGCAGGACTTGATGAAACTACAAGCGATGCCCTGAGAGAAAAGATAAACGATAAGGATTTTGTTGCCATAGAGCGTATGTTGGGCGATTTGCATCTTGGAGCAGATATGGAGAAAATTATTCTTGAACTTCCAAAGATGTTTGGCGGCATAGAGATAGTATATGAGGCTCTTGAAAACAAAGCCATAGGCGAGACTGCCAGGGCGGCACTTGAAAATCTTATTCAGGTATACGATGCTCTGAGGGATAAAGGTTTTGAAAAATATCTTGCAATTGATTTGAGTATGGTTCCCAATCTTGATTACTACACGGGAATCATAGTAAAAGGTTTTGCTAAAGGAGTGGGCTTTCCTATTTGTTCCGGTGGACGTTATGACAACCTTACTGCCAAGTTTGGGCGCAGTCTGCCGGCAACAGGTATAGCTATTGGAATAGAGCGTATAATGACGGTGCTTGAGGCTAAATCAGACGAGGACGAAGATGCAAAAGCCTCTGAGTATATAACCGTTGCCCTTGCAAAGGGCAGACTTGCGGAATTATCGGTAGAGATTTTTGAAAAGCTCGGCTTTGAAGTTGATGAAATCAAGTCAAAGACAAGAAAGCTTATCTTTACAGATGAGAAGAACAAGTTTAAGTTTATTCTTGTAAAGGCATCGGATGTGCCCGTCTATGTTGAGTACGGAGCGGCAGATATTGGTATTGTCGGCAAGGACACTCTGCTTGAGAGCGGCAAGGATGTATACGAAATTCTTGATTTAGGCTTTGGAAAATGCAAAATGGCAGTATGCGGCCCCGAGAGTATGAGAGGCAGACTTGACGGCAGAAATATAATGAGGGTTGCAAGTAAGTATCCTGCAATCGCAACGGATTACTTCCACAGAGTCAAGGGGCAGACGGTTGATATAATCAAGCTTAACGGCTCGGTAGAGCTTGGCCCCCTTGTCAGACTGTCTGAGGTAATCGTAGATATAGTAGAGAGCGGAAAGACCCTCCGCGAAAACGGACTTGATGTTTTAGAGGATATTTGTGAGCTTTCTGCAAGACTTGTGGTGAACAGGGTAAGTGTGAAAATTCACAGAGAGAGAATAATGGAGCTTGTAAGGCGTATCAAGGCAGAGCTTTAGGATTGGAGGCATAACACAGATGAGGATATATCCTGCGATAGATATTATAGATGGTGCTTGTGTAAGACTTGTTCAGGGTGATTATTCGCAAAAGACCAAGTTTGCCGACAACCCCATTGATGTGGCAAAAAAATGGCAGAGTATGGGCGGAGAGTTTATTCACATAGTTGATTTAGATGGCGCAAAAAGCGGAACAATGCCCAACTTTAAACTGATATGCGACATAGCAAACTCGGTTGATGTACCCATTGAGGTCGGCGGCGGAATACGAAATATGGAAGCCGTTGAAAAATACCTCGAAAACGGAGTGGCGAGAGTTATAATCGGTACATCGGCACTAAGCGACCCTGACTTTGTAAAGACAGCCGTACAAAAATATGGCGACAGAATCGCCGTCGGCATTGATGCAAAGGATGGGCTTGTTGCAGTAAACGGATGGGAAGAAGTCAGCCGCACAACCGCCATTGACCTGGCAGGGCAGATGGAGAAGATAGGCGTAGCTTATATAATCTACACCGATATTGCAACCGACGGAATGCTAAATGGCCCAAACCTTGATGCCATGGCAGAGATGGTTTCGGCAGTTGGTGTCAATATAATCGCATCAGGGGGCGTAACCTCGGTTGAGGATGTAAAAGAACTAAAAAAAGTCGGCGTAGAGGGTGCGATAATAGGTAAGGCGCTATACACCGACAGAATTGACCTTAGAGAGGCAATTGATAACGCAAAGGAATAGCTTTGCGGACCGTCGGGGACGCCGGTCCCTACAATTTCAGATTAAATTATTATTTATCGATAAATAGAAAATTAACAAAAATCGAAGGGAAGTTTTAGATATGGCAGTAACAGATTTTATAGATAAACTTAAATTTGACGAGAAGGGACTTATCCCGGCAGTTGCGCAGGATGCAGTCAGCGGCGAGATTTTAATGCTTGCTTATATGAATAAGGAGAGCATTAAAATGACTCTTGAGAGCGGACGCGCTACCTATTTCAGCCGCAGCCGTCAGGAGCTTTGGGAGAAAGGCTCACACTCGGGACATCTGCAGCACGTAAAGGAGATTTTGGTTGATTGCGATGCAGATGCACTTGTTTTAAAGATAGAGCAAATTGGTGCGGCATGTCACACAGGCAATCCTTCTTGTTTTTATCGCAAGGTGGTAGACGGAAACCTTGTTGAAATTCCTACAGGAATTGATACAACCCCCAAAATTCTCTACGATGTTTACAATATCATCGTTGACAGAGTTAAAAATCCGAAAGAGGGCTCTTATACAAACTATCTGTTTGAAAAGGGTATTGACAAGATGCTCAAAAAGGTGGGCGAGGAGTCAGCGGAGGTAATTATTGCGTCTAAAAACTATGTAAAGGCAGAGGTGCAGTACGAGACGGCAGACCTTCTCTATCACCTCTCTGTTGTGCTTGTTGAACAGGGACTTACATGGGACGATATCTTTGCAGAGCTTCGCTCGAGGTATGATAAATAATGAATGGAATATACAAAAAACTTATAGCTGTTCCTATTGTAATTATTATAATAAGTGTTTATTTAATAGGGATAAATTATCTCAAGCGCATTGACAAGGTAGACGATATTGCAGCTGCTGTGCAGACATCTCAAACTGTTGAAAATGAGATGCCGAAAACCGAAGAAAAAGCTGAGCCTGATGCAGTTGTTGACAAAATTAATATAAATACAGCGACTAAGAGCGAGCTTATGAAGCTTGATGGAATTGGTGAAAAGCTTGCAGAGCGAATAATCGTAAGACGCGAAGCCGTTGGTGCATTTACCTCTGTTGATCAGCTTTTGGAGATAGAGAGCCTTGGAGAGGCGAAATTTAATAAAATTAAGGATTTTGTGATTATCGAATAATTATGGAACTACAAAGAGGAGATTTATAAAAATGGGATTTTTGTTTCCGAACCTTAACAAGCCGGGAAAGGGCATAGACCCGGATGCTCCGCAGAAGAGAGCTTTTTTCAGATTTTTTGATATTTTCTTTCGCAAGTTCTGGCACTTTGTAAAAACAAACTTGTTATACAGTCTGGCTCTTGTGCCGACATATGTAATAGTTTTTCTTGCATCGGTATATATAATGGGTGGATTGTATGCAGACGTTATGAGTCAGTTTTCAGCATCTGATATGTCGACGGTTATGATTATAAGCTGCCTGATTTTTACTAATCTGTATATTGCCCTGTGGGGCGCGGGTCCTGCGACGGCAGGAATGACTTATATTATGCGGAACTTTTCAAGAGAAGAGCACGCTTTTATATGGAGTGATTTTAAGGACACAGTAAAGTCTAACTTTAAACAATCTCTGGCAGTATTTCTTATAGATTTGGCAGTAATAGTTTTTTCCTATGTGGCAATAGTTGTATACTCAGGCATTGGAGGAAGCATGGGGCTTTTGAAGTATATGGTTTATTTGTTCCTGATTGTTTATACAATGATGCACTTTTATATTTACCCGATTATGATTACCTTTGAGCTGAGTCTTAAAGATATCTATAAAAATGCATTGCTTTTTACAATCAGCAAGCTGCCGTCAAATGTTTTTGTGCTTGTGGTGCTTGTAGTGATTCACGTGGGGTTGCCCATATGTGCAATATTGTATGGCAAGGTGGCAGTGATACTGCTTTTGATAATTTTGTTTGAGCCGATTGCAGTACAGGCTTTCTCGTCGTTTTTGGTTAACTTTAATGCATATCCGAAGATAAAAAAATATATGCTTGACGTTGCAGAGGAAAACAAATAAAAAATAGATTACGCATACAGGGGGTGGGGATTTTATGAGTATTCTGGAAGATATTTATGGCGTACAGGACATTGAAAGGTTAAATGCGGACGAACTTGAAATCCTTGCCTCCGAAATACGGACGTTTCTTGTTGACAAGGTTTCGAAAACAGGGGGTCATCTGTCGGCAAACCTTGGTGTTGTTGAACTGACAATTGCATTGTGTCTTGAGTTTGACCCGTTTTATGACAGAATAATATGGGATGTAGGGCATCAGTCTTATGTGCATAAAATATTGACAGGCAGAGGGGATAAGTTTGACACCCTCCGTAAAATGGACGGGCTTTCGGGTTTCCCAAAGATATCCGAGAGTGATGCGGATGCTTTTAACTCAGGTCATAGCTCCACGTCGGTTTCTGCGGCGGCAGGAATTGCGGCGGCAGAAAAACTAAAAGGCAGCAATGTGTGTGCCGTTGCAGTTATAGGTGATGGCGCCATGACAGGCGGAATGGCATTTGAGGCACTTAATCATATAGGCAGTGCAAAGCTTCCTGTGGTGGTTGTACTCAATGACAATGGTATGTCCATATCCAAAAATGTGGGCGGACTTTCAAAGCGTCTTAAGAGAATAAGGACAACTCAAAAGTATTTCAGGCTTAAGGCAGAGGTAAAGTCTATCGTTGATAATATTCCTGTTGTTGGCAAGCATCTGAGAAAATTTGTTCACAGAGTAAAAAAGGTGATTCGCAATTTAATTCTGCCCGGTAAACTGTTTGAGGATTTGGGATTTAAGTATTTAGGTCCTATAGATGGGCATAACATATCAGCACTTCGTACAGTTTTAAAGCGTGCAAAGGAGATGCGAGAGCCGGTTATCGTTCACATAAACACAAAAAAGGGAAAGGGCTATGACCCGGCGGAGAAAAACCCTGACCTGTTTCACGGAATTTCGGAATTTGATAAGGATACAGGTGTACCCCTTAAAAGCAATGGTGCAGGATGGTCTGATTATTTCGGGGACAAGCTGTGCTGCATAGCCGAAAAAAACAAAAAGGTTGCGGCTGTAACGGCGGCAATGCCTCTTGGAACAGGGCTTGAAAAGTTTGCGAAAATGTATCCCGAAAGATTTTTTGATGTTGCAATTGCAGAGCAGCATGCAGTGACATTCTCGGCAGGGCTTGCACTTTCGGGGCTTGTGCCTGTGGTTGCAGTATACTCTACATTTTTGCAAAGGGCCTATGACCAGATAATACACGATGTGGCTTTGATGGGTCTGCACGTTGTATTTTGTATCGACAGATGTGGCCCGGTCGGCAGCGATGGAGAAACCCATCAGGGAATGTTTGATATTGGATATATGACACAGGTGCCGTCTATGACAGTTTTGTCACCATCAAATGCAATGGATTTTGAGCAGATGCTGAATTTTGCAGTAAACGAGGCAAAGGGTCCGGTGACAGTAAGGTATCCAAGAGGTAAGATAACAGATGCCGACGTAGATTTTATTGATGTTTTAAAATCCCGGCTTGCAAGAGACGGCGAAGACGTGTTGATTGCGGCAGTCGGAATATCTGTGTACGATGCGCAGGCGGCCGCAGAAATTCTGAGCCGGAGCGGTATATCCGCAGCCGTTGCAGATGTAAGATGCATAAAGCCCATTGACAAGGAGTTTATGACAGATAATGCAAAAGGCAAAAAGCTTGTAGTGTCCATAGAGGACGGAGCGGAGACAGGAGGCTTTGGTCAGCAGCTGGAAAGTGTGCTTGGCGTGCCTGTCTTGAAGTTTGCATATCCCGATGAGCCCATCTGTCAGGGCAGTATAGAAGAACTAAAAAAGAAGTATAAAATGGATGCAGACACGATAGCCCGGACTATCATAGACAAACTGCGGTAATCCGGTTGGATCGATTTTTGTAGGGACCGGCGTCTCGACGGTCCGTTAAAATATGAGTAAGTTATTACGAGAAGAAAGTCCCAAAAGGAGGTGTATCTATGGCAAAGCAGAGACTTGATGTGTACCTTACAGAGACAGGAATGGTAAGAAGCCGAAGCGAGGCACAATCCATAATTATGGCGGGTGAGGTGTATATCAATAACCAAAAGGCATCAAAGGCAGGAGAGCAGGTCAAGGGTGACGAGAATATAGAAATCCGCAGTAATGCAAAAAAATATGTTAGCCGTGGCGGACTCAAGCTTGAAAAGGCGATGAAGGTTTTTCCTGTTTCGCCCGAGGGTAAGGTCTGTATGGACATAGGTGCATCGACAGGAGGATTTACAGATTGTATGCTCCAAAACGGAGCCAAAAAGGTCTATGCGGTAGATGTTGGCTATGGTCAGCTTGCCTGGACGCTCAGAAACGACGAGAGAGTTGTCAATATGGAGCGCACCAATGTCAGGTATATAGAGGAGAAGGATATAGAGGAAAAGATAGACTTTTTCTCGGTTGATGTGTCATTTATATCCCTTGCACTTGTTCTGCCTGTTGCGTGGAGGCTTGGCAGTGAAGAGCTTACAGGCGTTTGCCTGATTAAGCCGCAGTTTGAGGCAGGGCGTGACAAAATCGGTAAAAAGGGAGTAGTTCGTGACAGTGAGGTACATAAAGAAGTTATAAGAAAAGTCACGGAATTCACAAAAGAAATCGGTTTTGCGGTGCTGGGTGTTGACTATTCGCCCATAAAGGGACCTGAGGGCAATATTGAGTATTTGATGTATGTTTCAAAGCATGGCGAAAGTGTTGAAATTGATATAGACGCATTGGTTGATAAATCTCATACAGAGATATAAGGTGGGGTGAGTATCCATGAAAAATATTGTTGTAATCCCAAATGAGCTGCGTGATGAGAATCTGACAGAAACAAAAAAGGTGTTAGAAATCCTAAAAGGCCACGGAGCCAATGTTCTGGCTGAGGAGAAATACAAAGCAGGGCTCGGGGGAGAGATTCAATACGGAAGTTGCGAGCAGATTTTCAAGGATGCAGATGCGGCGGTTGTCCTTGGCGGAGACGGAACAATTCTTGGAGTTGCGCAGACTGCGGCGAAATACGGAGTGCCAATTGTCGGCATAAACCTTGGCCACCTTGGCTTTCTTACTCAGGCGGAAAAGGGCGAATATTCTATATTTGAGGATATGTTCAGCGGAAATTACAGGGTGGAGAGTTGTATGATGCTCGATGCCGTTGTGGTAAAACAGGGCGTTGAGGGTGCGAGATTTCTCGCCCTTAATGATATTGTTGCATCTGCAGCAGGTGAGTCAAAAATAATAAATGTATCAGCGGCGGTAAATGGAACAAACACAGGTGCATACCTTGCAGACGGAATGATTGTTGCGACGGCGGTAGGGTCTACTGCTTACTCCTTGTCTGCAGGCGGTGCTATACTTCACCCTGACCTTGATGCAATGATAATCACACCTATTTGCCCACATACCCTAAAAGCAAGAAGCACGGTTGTGCCGGGTGACTACGAGATATGGATAGGAGGCGCTCAGCCTCACCGCGCGGATTTGTCGATTTCGGTTGACGGCAGGGCGGTAGGTATTTTAGAGCAGGGCGAGTTTATAAAGATTACGAAGTCAAAATACAGAACAAGGCTTATTAAGCCGCAAAACAGAAACTTCTTTGATGTACTCAGAGAAAAACTGTCTGATTAGTAAACAGAAGGAGGGATACCGATGCTGAGAGAACTTCACATTAAAAATATTGCAGTAATCGAAGAGGTTACTGTTGAGTTCAACGAGGGATTTCAGGCATTGACGGGTGAAACCGGTGCCGGAAAATCCATATTGATTGATTCTATCGGCATGGCGCTTGGCAGTCGCGGCAGTCGTGAACTTATACGCACAGGTGCAGAGTCGGCATCGGTGGATCTGGCATTTGAGATTGAAGAAAACGAAACAATAGAAAAATTAGAAGAGCTTGGTGTAGAGTGCGAGGATTCTACGGTTTTAATCAGTCGCAAATTGTTCCCTGACGGAAAGAGCAAATGTTATATAAACGGGAGACTTACCCCCATCAATATAATTAAAGAAGCAGGGGCACTTTTACTGACAATCCACGGACAAAATGATAACCAAAGCATTCTTATGCCAAAGACGCACATAAGGTTTGTGGATGAGTATGGAGAAACATCGGCAATTCTTAAGGATTATAAAGAGAAATACAGTGTCTTAAAAAATATAGAAAAATCTCTTCAGGAGCTTGATACAGACGATGCAGAGAGGGAAAGAATGATTGAACTTCTCAGCTTTCAGGCAGATGAAATTGAGATGGCAAAACTGAAATCGGGCGAGGAAGAAGAACTTCAGGAGAGGCGAAGCTTTTTGCAGAACGCAGAGCAAATTGCAGAATCTGCAGGGGGTGCCTACTATGCACTCCATGGAGGAGACGAGAGCGATAATGGTGCCTGTGATGCACTTTCCGATGCAATAAGGCGGCTTGAATCCGTAAAGGATTATGACCAGAGACTCAGTGGTTACTATGAGGTTTTATCCTCGGTTATGGCAGAGATGGATGATGTGACAAGAGAGCTGCGTGCCTATAAGGACGGCGTTGATTATTCCACGGAAGAGCTTGACGAGGTCGAGGCAAGACTTAGCCTTATCAGCACATTAAAGCGCAAATACGGACAGAGCGTAGAAGAAATAATAGAGTTTGGCAAATCGGCAAGAGAGAGGCTTTCAGACATCGAAAGAAGTGACGAGCGCCGCATCGAGCTTGAAGAGGAATTAAATATACAAGGGTCAAAGCTTTTGGATATTGCAGATAAACTGACAAAGAAAAGGGCAGAGGCGGCAATCTCTCTGCAGGAGAGAATAATGAAAGAGCTGTCTGACCTTGATATGCAGAAGATGAGGTTTTCTGTCAGCGTAGCTCCTCTTGAGGACGAGGACGGAAAAATAAAGTTTGGCACGGACGGTTGTGACATAGTTGAATTTCTTATTTCCGCAAATCCGGGCGAGGAATTAAAGCCCTTATCTAAGATTGCATCAGGGGGAGAGATGTCAAGAATTATGCTTGCTATTAAGTCGGTACTGTCTGATGTTGATAGCGTTGAGACTATGATTTTTGACGAAATTGATACAGGTGTTTCAGGCAGAGCGGCACAAAAAATATCCGAGAAGATGGGTATGCTTGCAAAGAATCGTCAGATTTTATGTATCACACATCTTGCCCAGATTGCGGCAATGGCAGACCATCATTATATGATAGAAAAATCGTCTTCTGATAACAGTACAAAAACCACGGTAACACGCATAGACTCACAAGAGAGAATAACAGAGCTTGCAAGAATCATAGGTGGTGTTAAGGTTACGGATTTGACTATGAGCGTAGCACGTGAAATGCTTGAGATGGCAAACACCTATAAGCTCTCAGGCAGATAAATTTTGTAAAGGGTGACGAAAAATGGTGCAGACGGGATATGTTGTAGAGGTGACAGAGACTGGCGCAAAAGTCAGGGTTGACAGAGAGTCTGCCTGTGGCGGCAACTGTGTAAGCTGCAAGGGATGCCCGACCTCTGCGGTGATTGTGGAGTGTGTCACATTGGAAAAAGTCGCAGTTGGCGAAGTGGTGGAACTGACTATGAAAAGCAGCAGGTTTTTTAAAAATGCCGCTTTAGGTTATGGCTTATTGACAGTTTTGATGTTGCTTGGTGCTACCTGCGGCTATACAATTTTTAAATCCGAGGGTGCCTCGGTGTTTGGCGCGGCAATCGGCATTGTAATTGGGTTGCTTGCACTGAAAGTTTGTTTTAAAAAGAATAAAAGTCAAATTGAAGCAAGAAAAATAAATTGGGTAGTATAAAGAGAGGACAAAGCTGATTATGTTGATTTCCGCCCACAATCTTGAAAAAAGATTTTCGGACAATGTAATATTTCAAGATGTAAGCCTGACCATAGAGGACAAGTGCCGCTATGGTCTCATTGGTGTAAATGGGGCAGGTAAGTCAACGCTTTTGTCGGTGCTCCTTGGCGAGCTTGATTATGATGCGGGAGAGCTTTATACAAAATCAGGTCTTAGCATTGGCGTGCTCAAGCAAAACTCGGGGCTTGAGAGAGAAAGTACAATAATTGCGGAAATGCGCCTTGTGTTTCAGGACGTAATTGATGCTGAGAATTCAATGAGAGCAATTGAATATCAGATGTCTCAGGTAACCGACCATAAAAGCGACGAATATCGCAGACTTGCGGCATCCTATGCCGCAAAGCAGGCGTATTTTGACAGTCGTGACGGGTACAACACAGATGTCAAAATCAAGACCGTTTTAAATGGTATGGGTTTTTCCGATAAAGAGCTTGACACGCCCATAAATGTTCTCAGTGGTGGCGAAAAGACAAGGCTTGCAATAGCAAGGCTTCTTCTTGAAGAGCCTGAGCTTTTAGTCCTTGACGAGCCGACAAACCATCTTGATTTTAAAACCCTTAACTGGCTTGAGGAATACCTTACTAACTACAAGGGGGCAATCTTTGTGGTGTCCCACGATAGATATTTCTTAGATAAAATCGTAGATAATGTATTTGAGATAGAGAGAGGAAGACTTAACACTTACAAGGGCAACTATTCTGCATATCTTGTTCAAAAGGAAGAGCGGCTTGAGCGAAGCATCAAAGAGTATCAGGCGCAGAGAGAAGAGATTGCCAAGCTTCAGGACTATGTGGACAGAAATATGGCAAGGGCATCAACGTCGGCAAGCGCAAAGTCGAGGCAGAAGGTCCTTGATAATATGGAGATACTGGAAAATCCTGAGTTTGTAAACAAGAAAATTCGTTTAAGGTTTGAAAAAACCAAGGACCCGTACAAGGATGTACTGACTGTAAGCAACCTGACTGTCGAGGTAGGGGACGAGAGAAAGGAACTTTGCAAAAATGTAAATCTTGCCATCAAGCGTGGTGAAAAAATCGCGGTCATAGGTGAAAACGGAATTGGAAAGTCCTCGTTCTTTAAAATTATACAGGGCTTGATTCCCCACTATACAGGCGAGGTCGTATGGGGCAAGAATACAAGCATCAGCTATTACGAACAGGAAAATTTAAACCTTGACCCAAAGAAACAGGCGATTGACGAGCTTTGGGACAGGTTTCCTCACATCCCTGAGGCACAGATACGCCGTATGCTCGGCAATGTTTTGCTGACCCAGGAGGATGTATTCAAGCCTGTCGAGGTAATAAGCGGAGGCGAGAGAGCAAGGCTTGCCCTTTGCATAATTATGCTTGAAAAATCCAACGTACTTTTACTTGACGAGCCGACAAACCACCTCGATTTGAGTTCGAAAGAGGTTTTGGAAGCAGCCCTTGGTGAGTATGACGGCACAGCACTTTTTATATCCCATGACAGATATTTGCTTAGCAAGGTGCCCGATAAGATAATCGAGATAACAAAAGACGGTGCCGTTGTTTATGACGGAAACTACGAATATTATAGGGAGCGGCTTATCTTTAACAAAAAGAAAACAGAGGCAGAGGAGAAGCCCCAAAAGCCCGCACAAAAAAGCGAGGGCGGATACAGAAGCAAGGAGCAAAGAAGGGCCGATGCCCAGCGAAAGCAACGTATACGCGAGCTTGAAAACGAGATTTCTTATCTTGAAGAAGAGTGTGCAACCCTTGAAGCAGAGCTTGCAAGCGAGGCAGTATACACAAGCTTTGAGTTGACAACTGAAAAGTCACTTAAGCTTGAAGAAACAAATAACAAGCTTGAAAAATGCTATGAAGAATGGGAGCAGCTCTCAGAGGAAGAATAGTATATTTCTAAAGATATAAAAATAAAAACGCCGTGTCATCCTATAATGGTAAACTCGGCGTTTTTATGGTTTCCCCTCCGGTGAAAAGCCGTTTGTTAGGCTCCCTAGAGCATCAGGAAGCTGTCACGAAGTGACTGAGGGATTGTTGCGAAAGGCTATTGGTATTCATACCCCAAGAGGAAGGCTTTTCTTGCAAGGGTCATTTTAAAACAATTTTTCCGTCACTGAGATTTGAGCAAATCTCTCGAATGACACCTGTGATAAATGTCAGCTCGGATGGAGTTCTGTCCTGCAAAAGATACATAATTTCATCAATTTTTGCTTGAGGAGAATTATTTCCTATTAATATATCAACGGTTGTATCAAAGGCGTCTGTCAGTTTCAGTATGGTATCAAGGCTCGGCTTTCGGATAGATGTCTCTAATTGACTTATAAACACAGTGGACACGTCTATCTTTTCGGCAAGCATTTCCTGAGTCATATTGTTTTGCTGCCTTAGTCGGGCAATATTCTTTCCTAAAAGCTTGTAATCCATAAGCAACACTCCTTATTAACTTATAGTATAACCTATGTTTGCTTTTAGCTTAATAAACTAATCGCATAAAAAAATAACAAATAGCATTGACAAAATGAGAGGTTTGTGATATTTTATATATAGACAAGCTTGTAATAACAATGAAAAGGAGAGAGGACAATGAAGAAAGTTATTAAAGTTATAGTGTGTTTTTCGGTTATAGTAGGGCTGCTTAGTACAACGCCTGCTCTTGCACAGATAGGCAAGGAAGAACTGGATACTTTGATGGCCTACGAAATTATACAGGGTGATACAGACGGTGCCCTTAGGCTTGAGGATAGTATCACAAGGGCAGAGTTTGCCAAAATAGTATGCAAGCTGAAAGGGATGCCGATAGATGTAAAGGCAGAGACAACTTTTTCGGATGTACCTTTTGACTATTGGGCAAGCGGATGCATAAGTGTTGCGTATGGTCTTGGCATTATAAATGGATACGAGGACGGAACATTTAAGCCTGGTAACTCTATTACATATGCAGAGGCGGTTAAAATGCTTGTTGTTGCCCTGGGATATGAACCTTTTGCGGTGAGTAACGGCGGTTATCCGCAGGGATACACAAAGACGGCAGAAAGATATGGGCTTCTTGGAGATGTAAAGTGCGAATATAGTGATACAGCAACAAGAGGAAATGTTTTTGCATTGGTTTATAATGCACTTGATATCCCTATAATGGAACAAACAACCTATGGCGCAGACGCAGAATATACGATTTGGGACGGTAATGACGGAGCGCCCCTTGTGACACTGCGGACCTTGTCGGGATTTGAGACGGAATAAGAAGATAAAATAATAAAAACGATATTTCCATACGGAAATATCGTTTTTTTTGTGTTTATTTGTCGCACGAAAAAATGTGGGAAATATCGGAAATATGCTAAGATGTTAATAGTATGTTTTAATAAGACAGAGAGGATGAGGAAAATGAATATGCGACTTGAATATCTTGGGTCAACAATGGTTGTCAAGCTTGACGGAGAGCTTGACCAGAGTTGTGCCGCAAGGATAAGAGAGCGAATTGACAATGACATCAGCCTGAATGGAATAAACAACCTTGTTATGGATTTTGACAAGGTGACTTTTATGGATAGCTCGGGCATTGGAATGTTAATTGGCAGATACAAGCTGATAAAAGCCAGAGGTGGAAAGATGCTTATAATCCGAACTCAGCCACAGGTTGACAAGGTCATAGAGGTGGCAGGGCTTAAAAAGATAATGGATTTTGAATAAAAGGGGTGTTGAAAAATGGAAAATTACATAAGAGTTGAGTTTCCGAGCAAAAGCTGTAACGAGGCATTTGCCAGGGCAACGGCAGGAGCGTTTGCCGCACAGCTTGATATAACCATAGAAGAACTAGCTGATATAAAAACAGCCGTGTCCGAGGCGGTTACCAATGCCATAGTACACGGATACGCAGATATTCGTGGTGTGGTTGAAATGAAGTGCAGAATAATCGGCAGAATTTTTGAGGTGACAATAAGGGACAAAGGTCGTGGAATTGCCGATATTGACCTTGCTATGCAACCACTGTATTCAGGAAGTAATGACGAAGAGCGAAGCGGAATGGGATTTACGGTCATGCAAAGCTTTATGGATACGCTTCAGGTTGATTCAGCCATCGGCGAGGGAACAACTGTAATTATGACAAAAAGAGTAGGGGCAGTTTTTGATGATTAGGGACTATGCTGCAGAAAACGCAGAGCTTCTGCAAAGAGCTGCCGTTGGTGACAGTAGCGCAAGGAATGAACTGATTGTCAGAAATATGGGACTTGTCAGCAGTATTATGCGCAGATTTTCAGGTCGTGGATACGAGAATGAAGACCTTTTTCAAATTGGGTGTATTGGATTGATTAGGGCGGCAGAGCGTTTTGACTCATCTTTTGGAGTGCAGTTTTCTACCTATGCAGTACCCATGATTATTGGGGAGATAAAAAGGTTTATACGCGATGATGGAGCGATAAAGGTCAGTCGCAGCCTTAAGGATATTGCATACAGAGCGGCAAAAATAAAGGAGAAAAAGGTTAAAGAAACAGGACAGGAGCCATCTGTTGGCGAGATTGCCATAGAGCTTGATATTTCCTCTGCCGAGCTTGCCGCCGCCCTTGATTCGCAGCTGAAGCCTCAGTCTATTTATATGGCTGTTGATGAATCAGGCGGAGATGCAAGGACCTTGATTGATAAAATTGAAAGTCCCGGGGACGAGGTCGGAGAGATGCTCAACAGAGTTCTTGTGAGACAAATAATGAGTGAACTCAATGAACGGGACAAGCTGATTGTCACACTCAGATATTTTGAGCGAAAAACACAGGCACAGGTGGCGGAGTTTATAGGAATTTCTCAGGTACAGGTCTCTCGTCTTGAAAAGAAAATACTCCAGAAAATGCGGAGACAAATTGAAGAATAATTTTCTTTGTGTGGATAATACTACTTGTAAAGACACTATGTTTTGGAGGTAGTATGAACTTTACAAACCAGCAGTATCAGGATTATCTTGACCAAAAATCCCCGGGCAGTAAGCTAATCAGGGATGTAATCTGGGCATTTGTTGTCGGCGGAATTATCTGCACAATCGGACAGGGAATATTTGACGCATACTCAAGCTTTTTCGGATTGTCTGAAGACGATGCAAGGACAGCTACAAGTATGACAATGATTTTTCTGGGCGTGTTTCTGACAGGTATAGATGTCTATGGCAAGATTGCAAAAAGAGCGGGAGGGGGAACCCTGGTGCCTATAACGGGCTTTGCAAATGCAGTTGTCTCGCCTGCCATGGAGTTTAAAAAAGAGGGACTTGTTCTTGGTCTTGCGGCAAAAATGTTTGTTATTGCAGGACCTGTTCTGGTCTATGGAATAACCGCATCGGCGGTTGTCGGGGTTGTGTACTATATAATGGGTCTGTTTGGCGGAGGTGGAATATGAGCAATATAAAGAAAATCGGCAGACAGACGGCGAAAATTGAAAACGTAGGTATCTTGTCCTATGCCGCAATAGTGGGCGAAAAGGAAGGGCAGGGACCTCTGAGGGATTGCTTTGATATAGTTCTGCCCGATAACGAATGGAACGAGAAAACATGGGAAAAGACCGAGAGTAAAATGCAGAGGGAGGCGGCAAAGCTTGCGGCGACAAAAGCAAATATAAAGCTTGAGGATATTGACAGAATATTCTCAGGAGATTTGCTTAACCAATGTATCAGTGCAGGCTTTGGCCTGAGAGAGCTGGGAATTCCTTTTCTTGGCATATATGGTGCCTGCTCTACAATGATAGAGGGTATAAGCCTTGCCTCAATGCTGATAGACGGTGGCTATGCCGAGATTGCAGAGGCGGTGACATCGAGCCACTTCTGTACTGCAGAGCGTCAGTACAGAAACCCACTTGAATATGGCGGACAAAGAACACCTACTGCCCAATGGACGGTGACAGGCTCGGGTGCGGCAATACTCAAGAGGGGAACAGATAATACAAAAATAAAGGTAACTCACATTACAACAGGCAAAATTGTAGACAAGGGAATAAAAGATGCCAATAATATGGGAGGTGCAATGGCACCTGCCGCATATGATACAATAAAGACCCACTTTGAGGAGACAGGACTTTCGCCACAGGACTATGATTTGATTGTGACAGGGGATTTAGGTACGGTTGGTGCGGAAATACTTGTAGAACTCCTTAAAATGGACGGAATAGACATATCGTCAAATTATAAAGATTGCGGATGTATGATATATGATATTGATGCACAGGATGTTCACGCAGGAGGCAGTGGATGCGGATGTATAGGCTCTGTTCTTTGTGGACATTTGCTAAAAGAAATGGAGACTGGCAAGATAAAATCCCTGCTCGCCGTCGGTACAGGTGCGCTTCTTAGTCAGACATCTTCTTTGCAGGGCGAATCTGTGCCCGGAATAGCTCACGCAGTTGCACTTGGGAGGGTATAGAATATGATGAATTATATAAATGCTTTTTGGGTTGGCGGACTTATCTGTGCCATAGCGCAGGTTTTAATTGACAAGACAAAGCTGACACCGGGCAGAATTTTAGTTGCTTTTGTGGTAATTGGCGTAATTCTTGGTGGCTTACAGATATATGATAAGCTTGTGGACTTTGCAGGAGCAGGGGCGACAGTGCCTATTGTGGGGTTTGGAAACGTTCTTGCAAAGGGTGCGATAGAAGGAGCGGCGGAAAAAGGTCTGATGGGTGCCTTGCTTGGTGGTGCAAGGGCGGCGGCAGGAGGAATTTCTGCGGCAATTGTTTTTGGCTTTATAATTGCCCTGATTTTTAACCCCAAAAGCAGATAAAAATATAAAAGCCAACCCCAATTCCGCTCGCCACGCCTGAGTGGAGTCCTTCCTTCCACTTCGTGGAAGTCGGATAAAGGGGCAAAGCCCCTTTAAATCCCCAAAGAAATAATAAAAAGCCTTCTCATATGAGAAGGCTTTTTAAACTTACCCTATCTTGCAAGATAGTTATATATCATTATCGCCGCATCTGCACGGGTGAGTGGGGCGTTTGGATTAAAGCATCCGTTTTCGTCGCCGTTTATAAGGCCCATACCTTTTGCGATTGCAACAAAGCCAAGCTTGTCAGATGGAATCTGCTCCGCATCTGCAAAGCCAACCCGATAAATATTAGAAAGCTCTGCCACCTCTCTGTATCCAAGTGCACTGACAATATAGGAAGGTCCATCTGCTCTTTGGGCTGTCTTGTCAGGCTCAAAGATTTTGCTATCGCTTATAATATTATTGTTTTTAACAAAAGCGGTAATCGAAGAGAGGTCCCATATATAATATCTGCGTGTAAGTCTTGCCGTCATAGCCGCAAGCTCGCGGTATGTGATTGCATCATCGGGGCGGAACTGGGTATTCTCTGCATCAATGGCAATTATGCCTGCCGCAAGAAGTGCCATTATGCGGTCTTTTGCGTAGTGCCCCTCTGTATCCGTCGGATAAATTATTGTGTCGTTATCTGTGTGGGTAATTGGTTTCTCGCCGTTCTTTGCAAAAATCATACTCTCCTGAGGAGTTGCCGAGCCATAAGCAAGGATGATATCAGGGTCGGTGTCGTTATCATCCTTGTAAGAATAAACATAAAAGGGCTTAAAACCTACATTTTCTTTAAACTTTTCTTTTGCAGATTCTATATCAAGTATACCATCGGGCGACTCAAAGGCAATGTCGTCTTCCCAGCAGGTGTTATAGCTTGTAATCAACCCTGTATCGCTGTCGGTGGCTACATATATGTAGTTTGAGGGATAGGGAATATCATTCTCCTGCCTTGAAAAGTTAAGTATATACATACTGTCGGTGTTGATATAAGAAGGTGTTGCGTCCATAGCCTTTGATGCGTTATTGGGGTTGTTTTCGCCAATAAATTTTTTTGCGACCTCAAGGGCGGTTTTTTCACTCACCTTCGGCTCTTTTTTTGTGTTATCCCTGTAGTAGATATGATAGTTGTACGCACTGTAACTGATAAGCTCACCTGTCTGTGCGTCAAATGTGACATAGCCTCTGTATTCATCGTCTTCGCCTTTGTTAAAGATAAAGGTGAGAGATGCAATATACAAGGATGCATCTTCTACGGATTCCTCGTCTGTGTATATGTAATTTCTCTGGCGTGTATAGCTGCAGCTTTCAAAAGAGGCAGAGTCAAGCCCTGTGTCAGATAGTGCCTTTGCCAGAGCCACAAGCTCCTTTTCGCTGAGCAGATTGTCAATCTCGGCAAGATTTTTAAGCTCGCTCTCGGTAAATTTATTTGCACCGCCGCTTGCGCTGTCGGTGGCTGCAGATTCCTCCATAACTGCTCCGTTAATACCATTGTAAGTGCGGCTTGTTTTGATAACAGAGCCGTCCTTTGCGTTGATTTTCAGTTGCGGAGAGCTGAGGTTATAAACTAAAACCGCACTATGCTCCTCAAAGGAGGTGTACATAAGGTTGAGAGGGCTTTGCTCATAGTAAATCTGTGCCGCCTCATCGACAGACAGGATGTTGTCGGCAGAGGGGATGGTATCAGCATATGTATGGTTTGAGTTCATATAAACAATCTCGCCTGTTATGTTGTTAACGTTAAAGGAGATGCTGTCATTTAAAAATCTGATTCCGTTCACGTATCGGTAAAAGCTGAGATATTCAATGCCGCCGTATACGTTGCTCTTCTCAGAAAAACTTGCAAAGTCCATAGAATAATCCTTTGCCCATTCGGGGTTTACACTTTTCAGCCAGTCAAGGGACTTTTCGGCAAGCTCCTGATTTGTAAAGGCGGCAAATTTTGGAGAATTTGTGTTTTCGCCGTAAGTATTTGAGGAATATCTGATTATATCACCGCGGTCATTGATGGTCACACTGAGTTCGCCATCGCGGTCATTGTTATACCACCTAAGGTAATATTCAATTTTATTGTCTGATTTATGGATATCACTGTCAAACTCGGTAAGGTAGTCAGGTACGAATATTTTGGCTTTGGCGGTAAGGATTGCCGATTCAAGGCCATCCGTCTCTGCTGACAGCACAGAGGCAGGAAGAAGCATCGCCGCAACAAGAGTAAGAGCGGTAATCTTTAAGATTAGTTTTTTCATAAAATCAATCCTTTCTCTTTAAAGCTTTGTGTAAATCTGAAATTTACAACCTTTGTAAATTTAGACGATTTATACCAATATTTTGTTCCATAGCAAAGTTGGGTTTTAAAGGCATACACCCTTAAAACCCAACGGATTTAAATTTCTTTAATTTTGGCAAGACATTCGTCGCAAATTTTCTTGTCCATATATATTGATGTCCCTGTGGCGCTTCCGCAGAAGGTACATGCAGGCTCATATTTCTTTAAGATTATGCAATCCTCTTCCACATAGATTTCAAGGGGGTCCTTGTGGTCAATTTTAAGTGTGTTTCTAAGCTCTTTAGGTAACACAATTCTGCCAAGTTCATCAACTTTTCTTACAATACCGATAGATTTCATAGCCATAGTGAAAACTCCTTATTCATTACATTTTTTAGTTTCCATAATTATACTATTATTGTAAAAAAAAGTCAATACTTTTTGCAGAAAAAAATTTATAAATTTGTAAAATAAATATAAATATGGCAAATTATGGTAATATTCTTAGGTTAAATTTACATCTTTTAAGAATATCGTCAAAATTTACCGATTCCCACCGGGACTGAGTAAGACATTTTCTTTTCATTTTTCGACCAAATCCGAAGATGTCGCAATTTAGAGAGGCGGTCTTGTAAAGGAGTTCTTCTGCTTGTGCCGAAAGCGAGTTTACAACCTCTATGGGTAGAGTGTTATTGTCGGCTGTCCTGAGGTAGACGGTAATATTTACAACAGGTGTTGTCTGCGAGAAGTCGGCAGATATTTTTGTGTTTTTTCTGTTTGATATAAGGTAGCTTTTATCGCCTGATAGAAATGCGGCTCCGTTTAATTGGCCGCATATCATTTTATAAATTAAGACCTCCTTGTCATTGAGTTCTGCCATTAGATTTCCGTCTGAGAAGATTCCCATTCCCGACAGGCCTGAATCTCCTGCAATGGGGATTACTGCATCATACCCTGTATCAAGGCTTCTGCCAACAAAATCCCGAAGCTCGGTAAGTGGAGCATATGGTACATCTCTGCTTCTGAAGAGCAGTTCATAGTATCGCGCGGTGCTTTCTTCCAAAGTGGGCTTAACCGAAGTCAGATAATCCGATGCCGAAGCAGATAAACAAAGGTTTGAGCCAGGGCGGATTTCTCTTTCATACAGTAAAAGTTCGCTGTGTTCAAGCATACCCTCTCTTGCGACATCAAATGAGCACACAATCAGTTTCATGTGCGAGAGACGGGCATCCTTGCTTAAAATGCTTTTTAGCTTATCAGTTGCAATTCGGTAGTCATTTGCCTCGATTATGATATTGTCCACTGTTTTGTTTTTATTATCACTGCTCTCTGATTGTTCTGTTGCCTTTTCCTCGGCACCAATGCTGCCGCCTGACTCAAGAGGGTTTGAAATCTGGAAAGTATATTTAAACCTTTCGTTTTCTCCCTTATCAATGCCAAGGGCAATTACATAGGCGTTTTCCTCAACCTCGCTATGGTCAAAGCAACCGCAGAGGGATAAGCAAAGCAGAATACAAAGAGCAGATGCCGCAATTTTTTTGGCTTTTATAGATAACCCCTTTATCAGTTTTACAAGAATTGACAAGGCAAGAGATATATACAGGGTTACTGATACAATCATTGCTGTGTGATAGATGGTATCAAGACGCAAAGGCACCTTGCCAAAGGCAGAGGTTTTGGTTAATGGGTAGATAGGCAGACTTATTTTTTGTGCAAGCTCATAAGGGGAATTAAGTGAAATTGCCACAACAACTATTATATTTAAAAGAACTGCAAGGAGGGATGATATAAATACAGTTTTTGAGTAAGAAAAGTTCCCATCCTTTTTCGGAAGAAAAAATATAACCAAAATATCCAGATAAATAAACAATGTTTTAAGGCCCCTGCCAAAGGCATTTTCGGCTCCGCTTCCCAATATAGGTGCAAGGTTGTATATGTCTGCATATTTAAAACTGAAAAGTGCAATGGTTAAGGCGGCGATGCCTATACCTAAAACAGACAAGGAGTGAATGCGAAAGACAGCGCCCCCTCCGCAAGATACTGCAACGATAGGGGCGAGCAGAAGAAATAGCCCTGTAAACCAGACAGGGGATGCAACATAGGATACCACCTTCAGGGCAGAGCATACCGATATAAGGGCATAAAGCAGAGAAAATGTAAAATATATAATTGCAAGGGATGAAACTATTTTTAAAGACCTGTTTTTGTTGCGCAGTTTTAGCGCTTCAACAATACCGACATTTGAGAAGGGAGTATAAAGCTTCAATACAATTGCGAGAAAAAGCAAAAAAACAATTCCTGCATAGACGGCGGTCACCCAACCGGCAGAGCCTGAAGTTTGAAAAAACTTTTCAGGATACTTTGTAAAGATTTTGTATACAAGAGAGTTAAAGACAAGACAGCCAAGCTCCCATCTGCCTATGTTGTAATTTTCTTTCATATTTTATCAGTCCTTTCGCCCGGTGGTTGGCTTAATCCACTTTCTGCTTATATGGGGTTGTTTTACAGGGTTTTGAGTTCTCAGATTTCTAGGGCGATGTTCCTTTTTCCAGATAGGCTTGACAAGAACAGAGCCTGCCAATGAGTCTCCGTTTTTGGGTGTAATGGGTGACAGAAAAGGAACGCCAAAGGTAGAGGAGGCGGATAAAACAGAGGCAATAACAATATAAGCGCAAATTACGCCAAGAAGCCCCGAAAGGCTTGCAAATATTATAAATATAAAACGCATCAGGGAAAGTGAACGGGACAGGGCAACGGAGGGGGTTGCAAAGGCACCAAGCCCTGCAATTGATACGATTATAATAGAAATGGGGCTGACTATATTTGCTTCAACCGCCGCCTGCCCGAGAATCAGGCCACCTATAATGCCAAGGGTAGACCCCACGGGACTTGGCACGCGAATAGATGCCTCTTTAATAAGCTCAAAGGCAAGCTCCATCAAAACAAGCTCTATTACAAGTGGAAAGGGCACTACCTCCCGGCTTGCCTCAATGGCGAGCAAAAGGTCTGTGGGAAAAACCTCGTGATGGTATAGCATAATTGCAATAAAAAGCCCGGGCAGGAGCAGAGAAACAGCCATACCTGCAATACGGACAAGGCGCATAAAGTTTGCCTCGGGTACTCTGACATAGTTATCCTCTGATGCTTCGATTAAATCGGTTGCCGTTGTGGGCAGAACGAGAACAAAGGGGCTGCCCTGAACGATAACTATAACCTTGCCGTCAGCAAGCATTGCTGCGGCACGGTCGGGGCGCTCGGTTTTGAGGGTGTGGGTTATGGGATAGAAGGTCTTATTCTCGATAAGCATCTCAATATCCCCTGATGAGAATATATATTCTGTATCTATTTTTTGAAGGCGGTCTCTTATTTCTGAGACCAACTTTTCATTGGTGATTCCTTTAATATACAAAAGTGCACAAGGAGTGTGACTTTTTGTGCCGACAGGAATGTTTTCGGCAATCAGGTTGGGGTCCTTTAAGATTTTTCGGATTAAGGCGAGGTTGCTCATAATAACCTCGGTAAATGCCTCCTGAGGGCCGGACAGGCTTGCCTCGCGGATGGGCTGATTTACACCACGGGTGTCCCAGCCCTTTACGTCGGCAGAAAAGGCGCAGTCGCATCCGTCAACAAAAATAAGACAGTTGCCAAAGGTTATTTTGTCGGCGATGGTTTCAAAGTCTGTGTCGGTGGAGAGGGGGGCAAGAGTAATCAGTTTTTTAAAGACGGCATCGTTTAAATTATCTGTATCAGGCTTTTTGCCGCCGTACTGTATAAGCCCACGCATAATATCGCGGTTTATAAAGGTCTTGTTTACAAGACCGTCAAAAAACACCAAAAAAGCGGGAATTGACCCATTATCAAAGGTAATTTCAAATTCCCGCATTACAAAGTCGAAGTTTTTGGATGTGCTGAATAGCTCTTTTATTATTGCCCTGTTTACATCGAGCTTTTTGTCAACTCTGCCAAGTTCACTGGTCATATCCCTGTCACTCCTTTTATGCAAAAAGCATTAAAGGTAGTATGTGCCAATAATACAAAAATATGCAAAGCCTATGCAAGACGTATGATTATACATTGTTCTTTTATACACAGTAATAATGTATAGAAAAATCTTTTGCTAATTTGATTTTGCCTTTAAATAATGTGCCGTACCCACATCCTGGCCATCACCTGCGGCAGTGTAGCCAAAATCAAATCGGCGAAAAGAAAGAAACAAATTAAAACAACTTTCTCAGACACCTCTTATGGGGTTTTAAAGGGGCCTTGCCCCTTTATCCAAGTTCCACGAAGTGGAACGAAGGACTCCGCTCGGGCGTGGCGAGCGGAACAGGGGATGGCAAGTCATTTTAAAATTTTCACATAAAAAAGCACCCTGCATTTGCAGGGGGAAAAATCATTTACACATTTTTAAGCGCTTGTTCAATATCCTCAATAATATCATCAACATTTTCGATACCAACCGAGAATCTGATAAGGTCAGGTGTTACGCCTGCCGCAACAAGCTCCTCATCGCTGAGCTGACGGTGGGTATGGCTTGCAGGGTGAAGAACAGATGTTCTTGCATCGGCAACGTGAGTTACGATTGCTGCAAGCTTTAAGCTGTCCATAAATCTCACAGCCGCATCTCTGCCGCCGCTGACACCAAAGGAGATAACTCCGCAAGAGCCGTTTGGCAGATACTTCTGTGCAAGGTCATAGTATTTGTCACCTTTCAGACCGCAGTAACTAACCCAGGAAATCTTATCGTTGTTCTTTAAATACTCTGCAACCTTCTGTGCGTTGTAGCAATGGCGCTCCATACGAAGTGGCAGTGTCTCAAGACCAAGGTTAAGCAAAAACGCATTGTGCGGAGAGGGGATAGAGCCAAGGTCACGCATTACCTGTGCGGTCAGCTTGGTTATATATGCTGCCTTGCCAAACTTCTCTGTGTATGTGATGCCGTGGTAGGAAGCATCAGGAGTGGTAAGCCCGGGGAACTTTCCGGCAGCTTCCCAGTCAAAGTTACCGCTGTCTACAACGCAACCGCCAACGCTTGTTGCATGTCCGTCCATATACTTTGTGGTGGAGTGAACAACAATGTCTGCGCCCCACTCAAAGGGACGGCAGTTTATAGGTGTTGCAAAGGTGTTGTCAATGATAAGGGGAACATTGTGCTTGTGTGCAACCTTTGCCCACTTTTCTATATCAAGTACAACAAGGGCGGGATTTGCAATAGTCTCGCCAAACATTGCCTTTGTGTTTTCGCGGAAAGCGGCAGACAGAGTCTCTTCGTCACTGTCAGGGTCAACAAAGGTAACATCAATGCCAAGCTTCTTCATTGTAACCCCAAAGAGGTTAAAGGTACCACCGTATACGCTTGAAGAGCATACAAAATGGTCGCCTGCGTGACAGATGTTAAAGATTGAGTAAAAACAAGCCGCCTGACCTGACGATGTCAGCATAGCAGCAACGCCACCCTCGAGGTCTGCAATTTTTGCTGCAACTGCATCATTTGTGGGGTTTGCAAGGCGGGTGTAGAAATATCCGCTTTCTTCAAGGTCGAAAAGCTTGCCCATCTGTTCGGTAGAGCCATACTTCCATGTTGTGCTCTGATAAATAGGCAGAACTCTCGGCTCGCCATTTTCAGGGGTGTAGCCTGATTGAATACATTTTGTTTCTATACGCATTTTATTACCTCCAAAGTATAATTCTTTTTTACAATCCCTTAATCGCTTTATGTCATTATTACGGACGAATGATATCCGCCCCTATATCATTGTAGGGAACGGCGTCCTCGACGTCCCAATTGGAAATATTTCAGCGGTGGAAGAATTCTCAACCTTCTTTATTTCTCAAATTTTTCTATAATTGCCTTTACGATTCTCTCCGATGCGTGGCCGTCGCCGTAGGGGTTTACGGCTTTTGCCATCTTGTTGTAGGCATCGCTATCGGTGAGAAGTTCCTCTGTCATGGCAAAGATATCATCTCTCTTTATGCCTGCAATTTTAACTGTGCCGGCCTCTACCGCCTCGGGGCGCTCTGTTTCGTTTCTAAGCACAAGCACAGGCTTGCCAAGGGACGGTGCCTCTTCCTGCAGACCGCCTGAGTCCGTCAGTACAAGGTATCCGCGGTTTATTGCATTGTGAAGCTCATCGGCACTAACCGGGTCAATCAGTTTTACTCTGTCAAGGCCGCCGAGAATTTTTGTTGCAGTCTCTCTTACAACAGGGTTGAGGTGCATTGGATAAACAACCTCAACATCCTCATATTTTTCAACAATATCCTTAACTGCGTTGCAGATGTTTTCAAGGGGCTCGCCAAGGTTTTCTCTGCGGTGCGCAGTCATAACAATAACCTTTTTGGTGTCCCAGTTCATATTGCGAAGATTTTCGTCTTTGAACTCATAGTCATCCTTGACCGTTGTTTTAAGAGCATCAATTACAGTATTGCCTGTTATATATATGGTATCCTTGTCGGTGTTTTCCGCAAGGAGGTTGTTTTCGTTTCTTACCGTTGGGGCAAAGTGCATATCTGCAATAACCCCTGTGATTCGGCGGTTTATTTCCTCAGGATAGGGGAAGTACTTGTTAAAGGTACGAAGTCCTGCCTCAACATGGCCCACTGCAATCTGATTGTAAAATGCTGCAAGAGAGCCAACAAAGGTGGTAGATGTATCGCCGTGCACAAGAACGATGTCAGGCTTTGCTTCTTTCATAACCTTGTCAAGTCCGTCAAGAGAGCGTGTCACAATCTCTATAAGTGTCTGGCGGTCCTTCATTATATCAAGGTCATAGTCGGGCTTTATATCAAAAATCTCAAGCACCTGGTCAAGCATCTGTCTGTGTTGTGCCGTCACGCACACGATGGACTCAATCTTGTCGGAGTTTTTTTCAAGCTCTTTTACAAGAGGAGCCATTTTTATAGCCTCGGGACGGGTCCCGAAGATGGTCATTACTTTAATTTTACTCATTTTCGCTTGTTTCCTTTCTTTCAGTATCCTCAGCGGGAGCTTCTTCGTGAAGCTCCATATCATCGTATCCCGGGGAATTTTGTGCCGGGTCTCTCAGACCGCTCATCAATTTGAGCGATGCAAGAATTATTATCATAACCGAGATAATAAGAAAGATTCCTCTCTTATATCCACCGATTGAGATAACAACTGCCGTCAGGCACAAAATTGTGGTCAGTGTATATAGAATAGCAACGGTCTGTCTTTGTGAAAAGCCCATATCGAGGAGTCTGTGATGAAGATGCCCTCTGTCAGGTGACATAGGTGAGTGGCCTGTCAGTATTCTGCGGAATATAGCAAATACTGTGTCAAATATCGGCAACCCCAGAACGAGAATCGGGATTGCAAAGGATATAATTGCCGAGAGCTTTAAAAATCCCTGTACAGATATACAAGAGAGGATAAAGCCTAAAAACAGTGCTCCCGTATCACCCATAAATATTTTGGCAGGGTTAAAGTTGTAGGGCAAAAATCCAAAGCCTGCGCCTGCAACTGCCGCCGTAATTATGGCAACGTTTAAGTTGTTGGTGATAAGGGTCATCGCCAGCATACAAAGCGATGCAATCGAAGATACACCAACTGCAAGACCGTCAAGGCCGTCTATAAGGTTTACGGCGTTGCATACGCCGACAATCCAGAAGATTGTAATTGCAACCGATACCCAGAAATCAAGCACGATATAGGGTGGACCAAAGGTGGGATGAAGAGGATTTGCAAAATGCTCTATCCTCACGCCTGAGTATACAACAACTGCTGCTGCCAGAATCTGGCACAGGAGTTTAATTATTGCTTTCATATCCGTAATGTCGTCTATAATGCCGACGGTTACGATGATTACACATCCTATCAGTATGCCTGCAGTCTCTCTGTCAAGAACTGTAAAACACATAACACTTACAATAAAGCCATAGAAAATTGCAAGTCCGCCAATAAGAGGGGTGGGCTTTTTGTGTATGCGTCTTGCGTCCTTTGGGACATCAATTGCGTTTATCCTGTGGGCAAGAGAAATCACCATAGGTGTTGCGGCAAAGGATATCAAAAATGCAACCGCAAGTGCCAGCAGGACAATAAAGTTATTGCTGAAAATCATATTACTTTCCTCCGGTTAAAGCCGTGCTACGGCTGTATAAAGCCAACTTTTCTGTAGACCTTTGATATGGTCTTTGCGGCAACGCGGTTTGCAATCTCTGCGCCGCTGCGATAAACCTTTTCAAGATAATCCTTGTTTGCCATAAGGTCGTTGTATTTTTCCTGAATGGGGCGAAGTTCTTCTGCAACTGCCTCTGCAACTGCCATTTTAAAGTCGCCATAGCCCTTGCCGTCAAACTCTGCCTCAATCGCGTCCATAGTCTTGCCTGTCACCGCACTGTAAATGCTCATCAGGTTTTCTACGCCTTCTTTACCCTCTCCGCGTCTTACCTCAGAGCCGGAATCTGTCACTGCACGCTTAACCTTGCGGATGATTGTGTCGATAGGGTCAAGAAGAAGAATATAACCGTTTTCGTTAGTGTCGGATTTTGACATCTTCTGGTGTGGGTCCTGAAGGCTCATTATCCTTGCACCAACCTTTGGAATGTACGGCTCGGGTACTGTAAAGGTCTCACTGTATGTGTTGTTAAACCGCTGGGCCAGGTCGCGTGTCAGCTCAAGGTGCTGCTTCTGGTCGTGGCCGACAGGCACAAGGTCTGCCTGATAGAGGAGGATATCTGCCGCCATTAATGCAGGATAGGTAAAGAGGCCTGCATTGATATTATCCTCGTGTTTGCGGCTTTTATCCTTAAACTGTGTCATACGGGAGAGTTCGCCCATATATGTATTACAGTTAAGCACCCAGGAAAGCTGAGCGTGAGCCGGCACATGAGACTGGAAAAATATCGGGTTTTTCTCAGGGTCAAGGCCTGCCGCAATAAAGAGGGCAAGCAAATCTATAGAATTTTTTCTGATATTCTTTGCTTCCTGACGCACAGTTATGGTGTGCATATCGGCAAGCATATAAAAGCACTCATATTCATCTGTTTTCTGAAGCTCCACCCAGTTTCTAAGAGCCCCTACATAATTGCCGAGGGTAAGTGCGCCCGACGGCTGAATTCCGCTTAGTATTCGTTTCTTTTCTCCCATATCTAAAGTCCTTTCGTAAATATGTCAGTCTATCTGCCAATTGCCTTGTTTAAAACATCAGCAAGAATTTTTACGCCTTTTTCGATCTGCTCAAGTGATGCCATAGAATAGTTCATTCTGAAGCAGCTATAAACCTTTTTGTCATCAATCATTGTAGTTGCACCGGGTACAAAGGCAACGTTCTGTTCAATTGCCTCTTTTAATAGCTCCTTACTGTCGATGCCATCGGGCATTGTGCAGAAGAGGAACAATCCACCCTCGGGTCTTGTGTGCTTAACGCAAGACGGGAAGTACTTGTCCATAAGCTCCATCATATAATTGCACTTTTCGCCGTAGACTTTACTGATTTTTGCAATATGGTCATCAATTGAGTATCTTGTAACAAACTCATATGCCATCATCTGCGGAAGTACCGCGGTATGTACATCCTGTACCTGTTTGCAGATAACCATTCTCTGCATTAAAGCAGCGCTGCAGCTTACAAAGCCTACACGCATACCAGGTGAGAGAATTTTTGAGAAAGAGCCAAAGTATACAACTCTGCCGCTCTTGTCAAGAGATTTGATAGTAGGAACATCCTCGCCTGAGAATCTCAGCTCTCCGTAGGGATTATCTTCAAATACAATAATATCGTATTTTTCAGCAAGTTCTAACACCTTTTTGCGTTTTTCAAGTGACATTGTGATACCCGACGGATTCTGGAATGTAGAGATTGTGTAAAGTATCTTTATGTTCTTGTGTGTCTTTAAGAGTTCTTCAAGCTTCTCTGTCGAGAGACCATCGTCCTCAACGGGCACGCCGTAAAGCTCTGCATTGTAAGAGCGGAAGCAGTTAAGTCCGCCGATAAAGCTTGGCTCTTCGCAGATGATACCATCCCCTGCGTTGATAAGAGACTTTGAGGCAAGGTCAATGCCCTGATTTCCGCCGCTGACGATGATTGTATCATCACCCTCGCCGATTACGCCCTGTTTTGTAAGGCGGTCAATAACCCAGTTGCGAAGAGGAGGGTATCCCTCGGTTATACCATACTGAAGCGCCGCCGCCCCGTTTGTGCGAAGAATCTCTTCGGCAATTGACGCAAGCTCTTCATTTGGGAAGAGGCTGGAATCAGGCGAGCCGCCTGCAAAGGAGATAATGCCCGGCTTTTGCATAAGCTTGAACATTTCTCTTATGGCAGAGCCCTCCAAGTGTTTTACTTTGTCTGAAAATTTTGATGTGATGTCCATATTTATATCCTTTCTTTTTGAAAAATACAAAACCTACATTTCCGTCCGCAAAAGACAATGTTTTGGCGCTTGGTAAAATGACACGGTTATGGGGTGTCGGGGTTCCCCCGACTGTGTTTTGGATACTTTTGCACAAGCAAAAGTATCAATTATAACTCAACTTCTGCTATGTAAGGCAGCTGACGGAACTGCTCGCCGCAGTCAAGTCCGTAGCCTATAATAAACCTGTCTTCTATCACAAAACCTGTATAGTCTGCTTCAAAGTCCACCACTCGTCTTGACGGCTTACTTAAAAGTGTGCAGACCTTTAAGGATTTTGGTCTGCGTTCTCTTAAGATAGAAGAAAGCTGAGACAGTGTGTTGCCCGAGTCAATAATATCTTCGGCAATCAACACGTTTTTCCCCTCTATGTCTACATCGAGGTCTTTCTTTATGGTTATTTTTCCGCTGCTGACATTTCCGTCATTGTAGCTTGAAACTTCCATAAAATATACTCTTGCATCGCAATCAAGCTTGCGCACAAGGTCGCTTATAAACACAAAGCAACCCTTTAATATGCCAAGAACAATAACTTCTTCGTCTTTGTAATCAGCATTAATCTTTTCTGCAAGTCCTTTTACACATTCATCAATTTCTTCGGGGCTGAAAAGTATTTCACCGACTTTCATTGTCTGTGCCATAGGTAATCACCAATCCTCTCGTGGAATTCTCTGTCATTTTAATGTTTTCGGCAACTCTGTCACCAATAATTGCTATAACCTCGTCTTTGGTGCAAAGAAGAGGAATTTGGTCTCTCTCATCAACAGGGACTTTTTTGTCAATCCAGTAGTCTTTTATTTTTCGGGTCTTTCCGTCTTTAAAAAAGACCATTCTGTCGCCTGCCCTGCGGTTTCTGACAAACAATGGTTTGTCGCTTATTTTATCAAAGTCAAGTTGCATCTGGTTTTTCTCAAGAGAAGCCTTGCCATTAACAATTTTAAACGCAACATCAAGGTCTAAAAGGCTTGTCTCTCCGTCAATTTCTATTTCATAGCAAAAATCTTCCGTTTCGGCGGCTTGTCCATCGTCGATTTTAAACTCAAGCCATCCGTATTTAACACTGACTCTGAGGCCCTTAGGAAGCTCTGCCTTTGCACCTGTCTCTTTATCAAAGAGGGCGCGCATGGCATCAATATGGCAACGCCCGGTCTTATAGTCATCGCCCATAACCTCTTTTGTCGCAATGCGGATAAGACGATTTTGTATACTCTCGTCCACCATCTGCAGGGATTTTATATCAAGGACTGTCGGCTTGCGCTTTGGCATCGGACTGTTTATCCTGTCATAAAGCCTCTGTGCATATCCATTTATAAAGCTTGCGTCTTCTTCGCAGTTTTCACTGAAGGTACAAAGGGTATCAATAATCTTCGGATTAAAGTTTTTTTCAATAAAGGGGATAAGCTCGCCCCTTATTTTGTTTCTTGTGTATATTGTCTCTGCGTTTGTACTGTCAGTGCAAAACTCAAGAGAGTTTTCCTGGCAGTATTTTTCTATATCTGCCCTCTTTACATCAAGGAGGGGACGGATTACACCATCGTCTCTTTTATATTTTATACTGCCAAGACCATCTAGCCCTGTACCCCGTATAACCCGCATCAAAACTGTCTCTGCCCTGTCGTTGCGGTTGTGTGCAGTAGCGGTTTTGGTGTACCCGTGGGATTTTGACAGTCTTTCAAAAAAGGCGTATCTTTCCTGTCTGCCTGCAAGTTCCTCTGAAATGCAGTCTCTTTTAGAAACTGCGGGTACATCTACGCGTTCTGCATAAAAGGGCACGCCAAGCATTGTACAAAGCTCTGCGGCATAGGCCTCGTCAGAATCTGCCTCTCTGCCTCTTATCATATGGTTAAGATGAGCTGCCGCAACCTTGATATCAAGCTCGGCCTTTAAACTGCAGAGAGCGTGAAGAAGGCATACAGAATCTGCACCGCCCGAGAGAGCGACTAAAACCTTGTCACCTTTTTGTAAAAGGCTTTTATCCAAAATTGTCTTTTTAACTGTTCTTATGACAAGTTCAGTTGATGTGACTTTATTATTCACGATGACCGCTCCAGTCCGAGAAGGAAGTATATTCGCCAAGCCATGTTAAGTATTCATAGCCAACCTCACCGTTTCTGTGCTTGGCAAAATTGCACTTTGTTTTGTTTGGCTCTTCTGCGTCTTCTTTGTAGTATCCCTCTCTGTATAAAAACATTACCATATCTGCATCCTGCTCAATAGCACCCGAATCACGAAGGTCACTGAGGACGGGCTCTCTCTTTTCCTTGTCGGAAGAACGACTAAGCTGAGAGAGGGCAACTACGGGAATGTCCAAATCGTTTGCAAGAATTTTAAGAGTTCTGGAAATCTCGGAAATTTCCTGTTGTCTGTTGCCGCCGCTTCTGCCCGCCGCACTCATAAGCTGCAGATAGTCAATAACTACCATATCAAGTCCTTTTTCAAGCATAAGTTTGCGGCATCTTGCACCGATTTCGGTAACAGTTATACTCGATGTGTCATCTATATATATGCCCGAGTTACACAAAACCTCGGATGCCATAGCAAGCTTGCCCCAGTCGTCATCCCGCAGGTCGCCTTTTTTAAGTCTCTCGGAACTGATTTTTGCTTCTGCCGAGAGAAGTCGGTTAGCAATTTGAATTCCAGGCATTTCAAGACTGAAGATAGCAACTTTTTTGCCATACTTAACGGCAGAATTTTGTGCAATATTTAAGGCAAGACTTGTCTTACCCATACCGGGTCTTGCGGCAATAAGAATAAGCTCTGCCCCATGAAAGCCCGAGGTTCTTCTGTCAATATCTGCAAAGCCTGTGGGGATGCCTGTAATAGCAGAGGTCTTTTTCGACAACTCTTCAAGAGCATCCACGCCGGCTTTAAGATACGTTCCGACATGGACAAGACCCTTGGTTGTTCTGCCCTGAGTAATTTCAATAATACCCTGTTGTGCATGAGCGAGAATATCGTCTGTTTCCTCATCACCACGGTAGCAGGCATTGCTTATTTTATCAGCAAGCCTAATAAGGCTTCTTTGAACTGCCTTGTCCTTGACAATATCGGCATAAAACAAAACACTTTCCGTAGACGGAACAGTATTTGCGACATCAACTATAAACTGTATTCCGCCAATCTTTTCCAATGTCCCACGAAGCGTCAAATGCTCTTCAAGGGTAACAAGGTCAACAGGCCTGCCCAGGTTAAACAATTCTCCGATTGCTTCAAAAAGCTCCTTGTGTCTGTCTATATAAAAATCCGTAGAGCGGACTCTGTCTAATACATCGGGGATACAATCCTTGTCAAGGTACATTGCCCCAAGGACAGACTGCTCCGCTTCGTTGGAAAACGGCATCGCTTTCTGAAAATCCGCAGGAGATGCGGAGGCATTATCAAAGGTCGGCATATCGCCTGTAAATTGACTCAACGCAGACCCTCCTTTCGTAATAAATGATTTTACAATTCAGTAACTTCAACCTTAAAGGTGCCGATAACCCCTGTGTAGAGAGTAACGTTTACATCTCTTATGCCACAGGTTTTAATGCCGTCGGGCAAATCAATCTTTCGTTTGTCAACAGTGATGTTAAACTGTGCTTTAAGAGCATCGGCAACATCCTTTGAAGTAACAGAGCCAAAGAGCTTGCCCTCCTTGCCGGCTTTTGCCTTAAGAGATACCTTTATGTCCTTCATGCGCTCTGCAATGTTTTGTGCTTTCTGCTCTTCCATATTGCGCTTGTATTGCTCGGCACCCTTTTTGCCTTCAAGCTCGTTAAGTGCCTGCTTTGTAGCAGGGATAGCCAGACCCTTTGGTAAAAGGAAGTTGTTGGCATATCCGTCGCTTACATTGATAAGGTCGCCTTTTTTGCCCTGTGATTTTACATCCTGTTTTAAAATTACTTTCATAATATTTTCGTCCTCTCTGTATATCTTTGTGGTTTATTCAAACAATGCTTCATCTATTGCGTTGTGAAGCTTTAATTCTGCAATTGTAAGACTGTTGTTTTCAAGCTGAGCACCGGCTATTGTAATATGACCGCCGCCACCAAGCTTTTCAAGAATAATCTGTACATTTATCATACCAAGCGAGCGTCCGCTTATTATTACGCGGCTTCCTGCATTTGCAAGAACAAATGCCGCTTCAATGCCACTTATGTTAAGAAGGTCATCGGCTGCCTGCGCCGCTACAAGCTGAGCATTTTTTGCGTTTTCGTCGCAAACTGCAATGGCAATGTTATTGCGATATACCTTTGCGTTACTTATAATTCTTGATTTTTGTATATACATGGCAAGGTCATTCCTGAAAATCTTGTGTACACCCACAGGGTCTACACCGATTCGTCTTAAATATGCCGCTGCCTCAAAGGTTCTTGCGCCTGTCTTAAAGGTAAACGCCTTGGTGTCAAGGTATATTCCGCAGTACAGGGCTTCTGCTTCCCGGACAGAGATGGTTTGTGAATCATCCATATACTGAAGGATTTCTGCCACCATTTCGCAAGCCGAGGAAGCGTAAGGCTCGTGGTATATCAAAGCAGCATTTTCGATAAAATCCTCACCTCTTCGGTGATGGTCGATAAGAACAATATTGCCCGCCCGCTCAAGAAGTTCCGGGAATTCCACCATAGTGGGTCTGTGGGTATCTACTATTATAAGCAGGGTGTTTTCGTCCATCAGTCCCATCGCTCTGTCAAGTGGAATTATGCCATCGGCGTATTCACTGTCAATCAGCATATCGTAAAGAATTTCGCCAACATTATTGTGTGCTCTGTTAAGTGCTATATATGCATTTTTGCCTCTGTTTTTAACGGCACGGAACAAGCCGACTGCGGCACCGAAACTGTCAAAGTCAGAAGACTTATGCCCCATAATAATGACCTTTGATGAATGGTCGGTAAGTTCGCACAAACTGTTTGCTACAACACGGGATTTAACCTTGGTATTTTTCTCAACGCCAAGGCTTCTGGCACCGAAGAAGGAATAGCCGTTTTCATTTCTTAAAACTGCCTGATCACCGCCACGGCCAAGAGCCATATCAAGTGCGGCAAGAGAAACTCTGTCGTTCTCTATAAGATCGGCATCAAGGCTACCGACACCAATACTCAGGGTTACAGGGATTCTGTTGCCCTGGTCAATCTCTTTTACATCGTTTAAAACACTGAACTTTTCGTTTTCCAACACTTGAAATTTTGCGGCTTCAAACAGGATAATAAATTTATCACGCTCGTACTTTCTGTAAAAGCCCTCGCCCTTTTCTACCCAGAGTCCAACAGCTCGTTCGATATCTCCGACAAGAGCCCCGTGACTTGAGTTGGGAGTCTCACGAAGGACCTCATCATAGTTATCAATCACGGCGGTGCAGACAACAGTCCGTTTTTCTTCAAGCTGGGTCTGCAGGGCAGTTATTGCACTTATATCAGAAAATATAAGACTTATAAGGGTTTCCTCTGTGGTTGTATGAACCGTAGTTACGGCGGTGCCGATAAGAATAAAGTCTCTGCCACTAAAAGAAAATTCCTGAGTAATATTTCTGGCTTCGTTACCAGGCTCTGTGAATGATGATATTCTGATGGAAGGGAAGATATCCGCAAGCTTTGCACCAAACAATTCGTCTTTGCCGCAAAGTGCTGAAAAAGCGGTATTGTTCCATCTGATTATACCCGATGCAGTAACTACAACCAATGGGTCGTTAAAGGTAAGAAGCGACGCTCTTGCCGCGCTTTCAATTCCAAAAGATAAGTCTTCAAAGTAGCTGCGAAGATTTCGGCTTCTAATTTTTATTGATACTCTGCCGAGAATAATCATTGTTATACCGGTGATTATCGAGATGACAGAAACACCTGTAACCAGTGATGCGGCGGTTTGGTCCTCAATATTGCAAAGCATAAGAACAAGACCGACGGCAACAAGGGTTGCGCAGCATATAATTATTATTTTAGAGATGTTTTTAAGCTCTGATTTTACAGAGTTTCGTGATGTAACAACTTTTTTCATACATTACCACCTTATGCCTTTCCCGATAAGCGGCGTCCGCCGAGACCGTCCATATATCCTATTACGATTAAAACGGTCATTATAAATGAAATAAACATAAATCCTGCAAAAAATACTGCGATGTATATAATTGTTCTCGCAAGCCCCGAGGGGATTTTCTTCCTGAGGGAATAGTCAATTGCGGAAAGTCCGCTCAATGATATTGCAAGAGCGGATATATTATATAAATTTTGCAAGGCGGCTGAGTAAATTCCCTCAAGTCCGCCAAGTTGTATAATCAAAAGCAATATGAAGGTGATTATGCACATACTCTTAGGGGCTGAAATCATATAAAATTTTGTGTATGGTATGGTGTATCCCCCTGTTCTTTTTATAATGTATATGCCAAGCATCACTAAAATGTATGCATAAACAACAGAAGGTACAATCAAGATTGTGGGCAGACTAAGCATAAAAAGCTGAGCCGTCTGTGCCATTGCCTCTGAAACAAAAACTTCCACATCATCAGGTGGCAACATATTTGTCCGGGCTGCCGCAGCCTTCAGTGTGTTTCCCATATTCTCTGTAATGGAGTTTATCAGGTTTGATATTCCATCGCCGCTTCCGTTAATTATCATAAGCTCAATCAATAAGCCTGCAAGAACTGCAAGAGCGGATAGCGCAAGGGAGACAGAAAATCTGACTTTTTTAGATGAGCATATTCCAAAAACCAACCCGGGAAGTGCATAGGTAAGCATAAGGAGCAAAACCGATACCAGGTTTCCGATAATAAAGACGGAAACTATTGCTGCACATATAAATGCCATTATCGAAAACTTCCAATCCCATTTGACGGCGGTATACATAAGGGGTACACCGATAGCAAAAGAAACCGGCAGAGACAAAAGCGGCACATATGTAGCAATAACCATAAACAAGACGCACAGAGCCGCCGAGACGGCAGTGTCGGTGATGGCTTTAACCTTTGTGTTTTTCATTGCAGTCGTTTTCCTTCCTGAGTATATGCAGACAAGAGGGTAAAACTCTGCGTAGTCTGCAATTGTGTTTATATATATCGGCACTTTATCAAATTACATAAAGCATATGGATACAAAAATAGCATTATATCTATAATACCAAATTATATCAGTTTTTTCAATAGAAAAATAAAAAATTTTCACCCTTTACAGTATAAAGGTAAAAACTGTAGCACAAAATAGTAAAAAATTACAAAAAAAGGAGATAAATATGACCTATAAAAGTATGGCAAAAACAATTTTAACAGACATTGGCGGATGCAAAAATGTATCTTCTCTTGAGTATTGCAGTACAAGGCTGCGGTTTGAGGTGAAGGATGAGAAGCAAACAGACATAGTTCACCTTAAGAGCGAGAGAGGGATAATCGGTGCCTATAAAAGTGGAGAGAAGTATCAGGTAGTAACGAAAAAAAGTCCGCCCAGATTATACAAGGTCTTGAAGAAAATTGGAGTAGAATAAAAAATATAAATAATAAACCACGCAAAATTATGCTTTAACAAACAAAATATAAAAATTTGCTCAAAATGGCAGATATGTTTGACAGAAATAAAACCTTTTGATATAATTGCATTAGTTGGAAAATGAAACTAATGAAACACAAATATAAAAGGAGACAGAAAAATGGATTTAAAACTCAGAGACAAAAAAGAATGTAAGTTTGATGCCGTATCCCTCGGTGAGGTTATGCTTCGTCTTGACCCAGGTGAGGGCAGAATTCGTACCGCAAGAAACTTCCGTGCATGGGAAGGCGGCGGCGAATATAACGTAATTCGCGGACTTCACAAGTGCTTTAAGATGGATACTGCGGTTATCACTGCTTTTGCAGAGAACGAGGTTGGCTACCTGATGGAGGATTTTATCGAACAGGGCGGCGTAAATACCTCTTTGATTAAGTGGATGAAGACAGACGGTATCGGCAGAATCTGCCGCAACGGTCTAAACTTTACAGAGAGAGGTTATGGTATCCGCGGTGCGGTTGGATGCTCTGACAGAGCAAATACTGCAATTTCAAAGGCAAAGCCTGAGGATTTTGATTTTGAGTACATATTCGGCGAGCTTGGTGTTCGCTGGTTACATACAGGCGGCATCTACGCAGCTCTTTCGGAACAGTCATGTGAGACGGTTCTTGCAGCTGTAAAGACCGCTAAAAAGTATGGCACAATAATTTCTTACGACCTTAACTACCGCCCATCTATGTGGAGTGCAATCGGCGGACTTGAAAAGGCACAGGAAGTTAATAAGGAAATTGCAAAGTATGTTGATGTTATGATTGGTAACGAAGAAGACTTTACTGCTTGTCTCGGACTTGAGATTGAGGGTAATGATAAAGACCTTAAAGAACTCAACCTTGATGGCTACAAGAAGATGATTGCAGAGGCTGCAAAGGCATATCCAAACTTTAAGGTTATCGCAACAACCCTTCGTGAGGTTAAGACTGCAACAGTTAACGACTGGAGTGCTATCTGCTGGGCAGACGGCGAGGTTTATAAGGCAAAAGACTATAAGGGTCTTGAGATTATGGACAGAGTCGGCGGCGGCGACTCCTTTGCATCAGGTCTTATCTATGGCCTTATGACAGGATGCGACCCTGAGACCGCAGTTAACTACGGTGCAGCCCACGGCGCACTTGCTATGACAACTCCCGGTGATACTACAATGGCTAACAAAAAAGAAGTTGAAGGCATCATGGGCGGCGCAGGAGCAAGAGTGCAGAGATAAAGTGAAAATCAAAAACGCATATCGCATTGCGATATGCGTTTTTTTTATAGATATGGTCTTATGTCGATGGTCAGCTGATGCTCCATATTTATCAGCTTTTTTGCAATATCCTTTGATTTTTCGTCCGCAGCTTCGTACTTGTTAAGGTATCTGTTAAGGGATTTGACGCCCATATTGCACCCATCGGTAATCAAATCTGCTACTGTATGGTCGTTATCCTTCATAGATAACATAAGGTTTGTTTTTACCCAGGACATTCCTTTTGCCATAGGATTTGGCTCTTTGCCCTCATCGTGGTATTGGTTGAGCATCTCGTGGGTTTCACTGCCGAGTCGCTGGTGTTCCTCTTTGGAACTGTTTAGCAGATTTTTAAGTTCGTGGCTTTCTACGTTGTCAAGAACCTCGTCAATAGAAGATACACCCATTTTTATTCCTGCGTTACATTCTCTTAAAAGTTCTATTGTATCGTTATTTACCATAAAATTTCACCTCCCTGGTAGTGTTTACCGAAGATAAATATTTTATGTAAATATTTATCAAAATTATATGTTACTCCTGCCTTCCTCTTGGGGGGGGAAAGGCTTCATTCGGGGACATACCCCATTGCCGTAGGGGCGGATAATATCCGCCCGAAATCAGTTTTGTAGAATTGAGCGATGTAATTATCATTCTCTACAACACAAAACCTAATATCCTACACAAAAACGTCGTCCCCATACATACCAAAACGCCCACTGCCGTCGGCAGAACAAAAGAAAGCACGGTCCATTTTACACTTCCTGTCTCTGCCTTAATTGTGCGAAGTGTGGTGGCACAGGGAAAGTGCAGGACAGAAAAAAACATAACATTTATAGCTGTCAGCATTGTCCATCCGTTATCTTTTAGAATTGTTCCTGCCACCTCAAGGTCGGTGGCATCAACCATATGGGATGTGGACATATAGCACATCAGTATTATTGGCAAAACAATCTCGTTGGCAGGCAGGGCAAGAATAAAGGCAAGAAGTATCACACCATCAAGCCCCATAAGGGCGGCAAAAGGGTCGAAAAAGTTTGTAAGACTGTCAATAATGGACAAGCCGCCGATGTGGGTGTTTGTCAAAAGCCAGATAATTGCACCTGCCGGAGCGGATATCGATAAAGCACGCCCCAGAATACAGAGGGTTCTGTCAAAGAGGGAGCGGACAAGGGTTTTTACAATCTGTGGTCGCCTGTATGGCGGAAGCTCGAGAGAAAAAACAGGGCAATCCCCCTTTAAAACCACAGATGTAAGCAGTTTTGTGACAAGCATTGTTGCCGCGGCACCAATAATTATCAACAAAAGAATAAAGAGGGAAGAAATTGCCGATGAAAACGCACCTTTGAATAAGCCTCCCATAAATATGGCAGAAATCGCGGCAAGCATACCAAATCTGCCGTTGCATGGCATAAAAGTGTTGGTAATTATTGCCGCCATACGCTCTGCCCGAGTGGAAATGATGCGGCATCCCATTACGCCGACGGCGTTGCACCCAAGCCCCATACACATGAAGAAAGCAATTTAAGGCACAAAGAAAAGATATGACAGTTGTATTGCTCAAAATTAGTATTAAATTGATTATCTAGTTGTCATTAACAATAAGTTAGGGGAGAGTATGTATTTCGTAGGAAAATTTTACAAATTTTTTCTTTTTGAAGAAGATGATGGGACTGTTTGTATTTCTCAAGGGTCATCTATTTTTAAAGAGAAGTATAAAAATATTGAAGAGGCAAAGGAACAGATAAGGAAATGGAAAGGAAAACACAACGAAGATAAGTCTTAAAATGAGAGTTTTATTGACTATTTGAAAGGAGAAAATAATTAAAACAATGAACGAGAGAATTATTAAGCCGGGTGTAGTCAAAATGATTATTGACCATACCAAAAACAAGAATAAGAAATACACGCAAGAGACGGTTAATGATATTTTAACCGCCTTTTTTGATGTAGTGGAGATTGCTATTTCAAAAGGCAACTCAATACACATTAATGGATATATGACTATTGAGCCACAATACAGAGCCGAAAGAAAGGCAAGGAATGTTCAAGCTAATACAGAAATAAAAGTACCGCCGCATTACAAGGTAAATATTAAATCAGGCTCACGATTTAATCAAGCTGCGGAACGTCTAACAGAAAGGATTTTGAATAACAAGGTATGAATGAAAGAGTAAATAAAGCAGATTTAATCAATAAGGTATCTGAAATACTTGCAGATAAAAGATTTGTCAGAGGTGGAAATCGTAAATCATGGATAAGTAAATATCATCTTAATTATGCAAAAGATGATGTGATAAAACCTGTATTGTCCGCTTGTTTTGATGCGATTGTTAATGCTATTGGGAACGGTGATACTGTCTTCATAAAGGACTATTTTACGATTGAGCCTCGTTATATGAAAGCAAAGAAACTAAACGCTACAGGGTTTAATAATATGAATATCAACAAAATTGTACCGCCGCATTACAAGGTGGCTATTGTGCCGGGCGAAAAAATGAAAGATGCTTTACGGTGTTGTACTGAGAAAGGAAGTTCTGAATGAACGATACTAAATGGATTGATTCATTTACAAGAGCGTTAGCAGACATAGCAGAGCCGGAGAAAAGAAGTTTGCTCTATGTGGTGCTTATCGGTGTAATTAACGAATACAAAAAAGGCACTTATGACGGCATGGCTGGCATAGAGATATTGAACTCTTTCGGCATCAAGGGCAAACATATTTCTGTTTCTGCTATGGAAGAAAATGAAAAAAGGACTAAAGGTAGAAGAAAGAAAAACGGTAAGACTACAGCCGTATAAGTGTAGGTGTTACTCCCATCTATCAGGAGTAAAAAGAACGATAGAACCATGTCGAGCATAAAGACTTTACCATCTGGGTAAGGTCTATTTTTATGGTTTGATTTATGGGTTATTATAAAGGAGGAACAATGAATGATAATAACAACAAAAGAGAGGTACAACCTCTTTTAATACAGAATAAAACAAAAAAGTGTACTAAATGCGGAAGAGATTTGCCAATCGAGAGATTTTGTAAAAATCACACTTGGTGTAAGAGTTGCCGTAGTACACACACTTCGGAATTGAAAGGAACTATTACTGAGGAAAACATCGTAAAAATAGAGAGACTTTATAAAACACCTTTGCCTATAAGGATTCTTGATGTTAAACAAGCAGGGATAAGAACAATAGCTCCCGATGAATGCTTTGTAGAATTGATTGACTATAAAAGAGCATGGATTTCTAATTACGGCAGAGTATTAGAATACAATAGCAAGAAATATGTATTGAAACGTATTAAGGAAGACCGTTCCGGTGAAAAGGTTTGTACATTACAAGAAAATGTTTACAACGGTAAAAAATGGGTATTTAAAAAGAAAACTATTGAGGTGTGGCGGTTAGTGGTTTATGCCTTTATTGTAAACTTTGATTGGGTTGGAAATACACATTGTTGGCACAAAAGCAACAACAAGGCTGACAACTACTATAAAAACATCTATCCTGTAAGTGAAAAGCAGTATACCGCTATTTTAGAAAGATTTTCTAATGGTGATTCTGACACCGAAGATGTAATTTTTGAGATAATTAATAGCATCGTATATAAAGAAAATGATTGGTACGCTAACAAGTGGAAGAAGACAACCTTTGGCATAGGATATTTGGGTTGTAATGATTCCCTATCCAGTGAGGGCGATTATGCTTATATTAAGTGGGCTAATATGATGCAAAGATGCTATAGTGAAGAAGTACATAAGAATAAGTCTTATTATGCTCCCTGCACCGCAGATATTGAATGGCTTAACTTCTCTAATTATCGTGAATGGCATAAAAAGAACTCTATGGGCGATAGAAAGGTTGATCTTGATAAGGATGTATTAGTACCGGGGAATACTGTATACGGTACAGAAACTTGTACCCTTATCCCTCATTTCACAAATACCATTTTTGAATCACGAGGATTAGAGACAAATATTGTATTAAATAATGACACAGGTAAATATGATGTTACTATGTCTGTTTTGGGTGCAAAAAAAGATGTCGGTTCATTTGACACCCATGAGGAAGCTCGAAAGGGGTATATTGACTATAAACAGAACTATATTCAAGAGGTTGCCAAGAAGTGTAAAGGTAAAGTTCCGTACAAGACATATTTAGCAATGCTAAATTGGAAAGTCAAAAAAAACAATTAAATTTTACAGTATCATAAATGCTATATTGGATATTGATTTATCCGATATGGCATTTTCTGTTATAAAGAAAGGAGACTAAACGATAGCACCCATATTTCAGGGTGCTATTCCGATAAGGATTATGTATACAATTTTTAATGATAGTTAAACTAATCTCTTCAAAAAATCACCAAAAAGGCTACCCCCAGTTAAAGCAATTGACGGATAAATAATATTAGCTATATTCGTGTTTGCTGCGCATAAGATTATAACAAATATAGAAATTGCGACAACTGCTTGAATAGCAGACGATGTTAATCTAATTCGATGTATTTTTAATGGTACAACAAATATGTTTGTAAAAGAATTTAATATTTTATTATTTTTCGAAGATGATAGCAGGAGATTTGAAGTAAAATAACTTATTGGTGCTACTACAACAAATTTTGGCTCTAACCCATGGAATACAATAATACTTATCAGTGAATATGCAAACATTGATATTAGAGTAAACATTACTGCATCCAAAAGCACATTTAAGCATTTTTTGCCTATATCTAAAATTTCATGAGAGGTTTCAAATTTGGCACAACTCTCTTTTAATATATCAATGGAATCATTTATAGATATCTTGATTCTTTCGATTTGTTCATTATTTGAAGAAACTATATTATAAATTGATTCCATCTTTTTCATATTGCTCTCATAAAATTGTAGTGAAATTAAATGTGATAGATGTTCATGGTGGGCAATTTCCTCTTTCAAATAATTGTCAAATGTCTGTATTATATTTTTAACATCTTTAGTTGTATAATATTGTGATTTAAAGGTTTCGGTTTTTGATACTAAATCTTCGAGATTTGAAACATCAAGTTCACCGTGAATAAGTTCATCAAATATGTCTCTATGTGCTTTGATAGGTGATTCTGAACGTATTTTCCGAATAGCACAATTTACTGAATGTTCGAATTCTCTTTGACATGAAGTTTGTTGTTCTGGTGTCATTTCAGACATTGCCTTAAGAACATCGCTTACTGGCTTCAACCACCCATGTACAAACGAAAATACCGAACATGCATATGACGAAAGAAGGCAGATTTTTTTGATTGGAATGTTTTTAAGTGTTTTCAAAGCATATCTCTCCTTTTGTTTATGAATTTAGTTATGTATTAAAACTCACTATCGATTATTGTTGAGTTGATGGATTGGCAATATGAGTAGGTTATTGTTGGGGGAGGATGGTTAAGATGCCGAAATATCAAAACCTATTTTTTGGAGATTTTCGTATAATTCTCTTTTCCACTTACTTCCTTTGTTGTATTCAATGTAGTATACCCCATTGATATCTGATGGAAATTCAAAGTGTTCGTGTTTTTCGTATAAAACTATAACCTTATTTTTACCTAACACACCTGCAAAAAAGCCCATCTCAAAGATTACATTTTGACGTGCTCGATAATATCTTTGATTGTTTTCTTCATCAATTGCTACGTCGTCTGCGGATAATAATACTATTGCACATTCTATTGCATTTGCACAATCGATTAATGCATCAAAGATAGATTGAATGCCTCCAGATGAGTTTTCAAATAAGTCTACAGATCTCAATCCAAGTTTCAATATGTAGTTGTTAACTGAATTTTTCATTTGCACATTATGTCCATAAACAACAAACACGTTATTAAATATTCTTGATTTGTCGGTATCAAAAAAATTTTTAATATGCCGAGCTATATCAATTTCAGTAGTGTGTTTTTTACAAAAATATTCGACGTCGGCGCCATTAAAGATTGATTTTGAAGTTTTGATATCAAGGTTAGAGACAACAAATATTTTTGCTTCAGGACAGTACTTCCTAACTTCCGGGTATAGCTCTGACCCATAGTATTCTGCATTTAAAGAGTTTCTAATTAAGTCGGCGTTAGTTTGAATATTTTGACTGTTGTTTTTACATATATCCAAAATCACAATATCGTATACTTTTTGTTGTAGGTGTTTATTGCAAATTTCAGAAGTTGTACAAGCATCTACTTGTAATTGATAATCTATATTATTAGAATTTATGGCACAAATCTCGTCTTGTAATCTTCTAATATAATGAACGTTATCGTCGCAAATTAAGACATTGTATTTTATTTTATTAATCATATGTACTCTTCTCCTATTGGGTTGTAGTTAATTTCATTATAACATTATTTTCTAAACTTTACAATACTTAAACAACACTATATAAAATAGTTTGCAGAAATTGTGCTGATATGTCTATTTTTTATGCAAAATTTATGGGTGCACGTCTATATATCAGGTACTTACCGATTTATATGTTAACTATCCCCCGCTCCGCTATTATTTTATAAATGAGAACAGTTATTTTATAAAGTATATGTGTTTAATTATAAATTGCCTGTATAGTTTTATAAAATAGAAGAAGGATTTTATAAATTGGGTAAGTTAATTTATAAGTGATTCGACTATTTTATAACCGGAGCATAAATATTTATAAAATCAATTAGCAATTTATAAACCAAAAGAATATTTTATAAAAGGATATGTAGATAAAATTTGGTATGGCATCAATGATTTTTTGGTTTATATTACAGTTCTGTTACAAGGAGAGAATTTCTAAAATAAAAAGAAAATTTTTTGAAATGCACATACTGATAGATTACATCTAATGATGTGTCACTGTTAAAGTTCTTTTGAATTTACTTGAATTTACATCTTGGTTACAACTAACTATCATGTATTGACGAAGGTGTTTTATAGTGCTATAATCACCTTGTAAGTGAGAGATACAACAAAAAATAAACCTTTCCCCCTCTAAATAATAATTATAATAATGATTAATGATTGCAAAAACCCATAATAACTATAAGGGTTTGGAAAGGAGACTATAGTTATGGTGATAAACTCTGACTATAAAAAAAGTATCTCTTATGCTGAAATATGCAGACTTATATTGGCAGGCGAACCTATTGGCTTGGATAGTAGCTCGTTCCTTTATTTCTGCAACATTGGTAAGGGCGATAAGAAACAACCTATGCTTGATTTTGAGATGAAGTTCAATGCCGGGGATATATCGCTTGGAGATTTTCTGCTTTTGGTTTATTTATGCGGTGGTCGTATCGTATATGAAGATTAATTAAAAGCGCAAAAAAGCATTACCTTTTTAAGATTTTCTTATCAAGGTAGTGCTTTTTTTGTTTATTATTCAAGAAAAAATATACACTTAGCTGTATTTTATATCTTTAGCCTAAGTTTAAAAAGTTTACCTGATTTCTATATAATATATACTTAATAGAGATGGGGTAAAGTTTTTGATGTTCGGAAGAGGTTTTGAAAATAACTTGGTATGTGGATGGATCTGCTATACCCTTTCCGGGAATAAAAAAGGCTTGACAGAATGTAAACCTACGGCGGACACCTAACACCACACCAACGGCACAGAAACCGCCACAAATACCACTATAAAACAAATTTAATATACTTTCATATCCTTGAAATTAAAGGCTTTAAAATAGCAAAATTTGAGCCTTAAAACGATACAAAAAAGAAGCTTTTAACCGCTCCACAAATAATAAAAAGGTGCTTGACTTGTTACGGTCAAACACCTTATTTTTTTACCTATTATATTAACAAATCTGTATACAGTTACCGCTATCAGTAAAAACAAAATGTCCTTCAAAGCTCATATCTCTGCCATATGCTTCAAAATCAAAGTAGTATTGAAGATTTTCGGGAACGCTGTTTAATAGTCCTATCTGTTCTGCGTATTCCCTTGCTACATCTTCCATATCTGAACAATCGTTCCATATTATACAATCATCTTTTTTATCTATTGCATCCGCTAATGTGTAACCCTCTGAAAGCATTGCTTCAATAACTTCTCTGTCGCTATCGTCTAACCCTTCCAAAGTTTCCGCTAATTCGTTTAAATCGTCAAGGTTGCTATATTCTTTTACTGTAATCCCGCTGATGTCTGTTTCATAGTCGGTGATGAAATACTCTTCATAATATTCATTGATTCCAATTCGTTCTTTTACCGCTTCAAGTTCTTCATCACTACACGGCAGCGAAACCCATTCGCCTATTAAATACCCTTCGTTGTACTTTCCTAAATTTGTTAAATAAATCCTTAACATTGTTAGTCCTCCTTTAAAATAGTTTTATTTGATTTGGTAATTACATTATACTATATGTACCCATATTTGTCAATAGATATGTACCCATAAAAATGCACAAAAATATGTACCCATATTTGTTTATTTTGCCTATTGATATGGGTACATATATGTGTTATAATATGGGTATAGAAAGTCAAGCAAGACTTTTTGAAAATCAAATATTTTTATTAAGGAGGTACACAAAATATGACAAAGAAAGAACTTGAAACAAAAGTTGCAGAGTTGAGAAGCCTCAAGGCAATGCGAGAAGAGGTTGACGATGAAATCAAAGCAAAAGAAAGAGCCATCATCGAGTATATGACAGAGAACAACATCGACACCGAAATCACCGCAGATTGCAAAATCACTTACAAACCGCAGAGCCGAACAACACTTGACAAAAACAAACTGATTGACATTTTAGGCGAGGACTTAAACCCTTATATGACGGTTACAAGTTACAGTGTATTAAGAATTAAGTAATAACACCAACGGCAGAGGGAGGGCGAAAGCCTTCCCAAAGCCTAACCGCTATAATGCAGCCACTTTAAAAAGTGAGTGTTCCAAGCCACTAATGCAGAGGATAGCAAACCAATATACAAGGGGAGTTTTTAAAATGACTATTTACGAAAAAACAAAAACAAGAGTTGACGAAGTTTTAACGGCTATGATTATTAAACCGAAGTATATCGAAATCAAAAAGAACGGTATCACTAAAAAATACACATACCAAACCAATAAAGAGTATTTAAAAGAACACTATAAAAGAGTTGTTACATTTGTGTCAAACATGAACTACAACAACGCAACACAAATTTTAAAAATCGAAACTATATAAACCCTCTGAAGAGTCTTTGAAAATTAAGACGAAACCGCCAATGCAAGGCGGGCAGGGTTAAACCTAACAAATCAAATAAATTTATTATCGAAAGGCGGTCAAACCATGAGAACAATTTACACATTAACCGAAGAAGAAAAAAGAGATGCAGAGCTTTATCATGATTTTGTTTATGAATTTCTGCGTAGCAACAATTATGATATAGAAAATTTTTATGATATTGTCATAATGGGGTTTATTCGGGCAATTCAAACATATCACAGAAAAGAGGATGCAAAAAAATATCGTTTAAAAACACTTTGCAAAAGATATATGAATGATGAAATGATGGATTATTTTAGGTATATAAACAGACAAAAGAGAAATCCGGACGGCGGTTTTACTTCTTTGGATATGCAATTTGAAGATAACAAAGAAACATTTATTAATACTATCATCACACCAACACTTGAAGATGAATTTTTTGAAGAGTACGACAAGCAGGAAGAAACCGACAGAATCAAAGATATTTTATCAACATTAACACCGCTTCAAAGAGAGATTGCAATATTAAGGGCAAGCGGTAAGCCTAACAGTTATATATTGAAAAAACTGCACATCTCACCGAAACAGCTATCCGTTGAACTAAAAAAAATGCGTGGTGAACTCCCTAACGAAGAACAGACACAACCCAAAAGAACGGTTGACAACATCAATGATTACATCGGCGTACCAACAGAAGTTTTATTGACTTTGAAATTGTCTGCAAGACAGTTGAGCATTCTCAATCTCTTAATGGTAGGCTATAAAGAATCGGACATCGGCAGAGAGTTAGGACTTCAGAGACAAGCCGTTTATGATGCAGTTAAGAAAATCAGAATCAAAGCAAGTAAAGTGAGATAAGGAAAGGGCGGTCACAGTGCCGCCCACCATAACGGAGGAAAATTTTATGCTTTACATTACATATCAAAATATGCAGTATGCAATAAATATTAAACTACTCAAAAAAGTCTTAAAGCGGTTACTATTTAAAATGGTGCTTGTTTTATTGGTTGCTGTCCCGCTCCTGACTATGTATGTTGACTTTTGCAAATATCCTGAAAAGTATTTAACAACATGGAAATATCAACTGCACAACGAAATCAAAAGCGGAAATCAAGAATCAATCGACTATTACAACCGGGTATATGTAGCCAATGGAATAGACTTGTTTGAGGAATAACGGAAAGGATGCGGAACGGAATGGAATTTTACAGGAGACCACCATAGGAAAATACTTATGCAGCTAATGGAAAATATAATGTATGAAAGGATTTTTATGTTATGCGCGAATGGAAATATAGATGTGACAGATTCAAGGATATACGGAAAGTATTAAAGCAATATGAGGATGCAGAAAATGTTCCAACTGCTATATGCGGGAAAATTCTTTCCGAACTTCAAAGATGTATCAAAGATATATCAAGATGCTATTTCAAGGATAACGACTTATATAATTCTTGGATTAAAGATATATCAGAAGACTTTGATGAAGATTTGGATATGGAAACTGTCAACTATCGTTTAGAAGAGTTTTATGACTTTTGTGACGATATGGAAATATTCTTGCCGGTGTGATGTTGGGAGGTGAAAATTTTGAGTAATACGAGAATGGAAATTTTAGACCAAATTTCAAACATTCAGATGAAACATAACACAGCACTTCAACTGTTGTCTATATTGGCAAATAAATATTTCTATGGTGAGCCTGACGGAAGAGATAGTAAGTTGATATTTGCTAATAATTACAAGGATATGGACGAGTTAATCACCGCTATTTTGGAATATGGTAATGTAGTAAAGGATGGTCTTGGCGAACTATATTGCATAGCGGACACTAATCGTTAAAGGAGATTGATACAATGGAAAATACAAAACAGAGCATGGCAGCTATTGCGCTAATTGCGGAAAATACGGAAGGAGTTGTGTTTGATGACTAATAAAAAAGACCAACACTTTAGCGACCTTCTTCGTTTTGAAGAAATGACCTCACCGATGAGATTTGATATTAACAAAATACTAACCATACAAGGAGATTTAAGCCAATATTTTTTTGAAAAATACACAGATGCCAACGAATGGAAAGATGGACGTTTAACCATTACTCAGGAAAATATAGACGATATTGTTGCATATATAGATATTGTGCTTGACTATGCGGAAAAATTAAAGGAAAAAATAATTGCTTTTGATAAGTTTGTTGAGGATGCTTTTGACCGCCATAAAGCAGATTCAGAGGTGGAAAGCAATGTATAAGACGGATTGTATCAATCACGGAACAATCATTATTTCAGATGGTGTAAATGCTATCATGTCAAAAGACAAAGTCTTTACAAGAGCCATCACAACCGCTTTATTGAGATTCTGTAGAAATGATTGAGGATGCGTGTCAAAAGGTATTAAAAAACGAAATGATGGAAACTTAGGCAATCCTAATAACCTTTATTTACTTGGTGTGTATAAGACCTGCAAAGGAAAAATACATATAATCACCGACAAAGCAACAGACAACACCGGGAACAATGTAACAAGTATTCTATGGGCGGAAGAATATTGATTGAGATAGGCTGTCTTTTGAGGCAGCCTATAAAACTATTTAAAATACACAAAATTAGTTGAAAGACTTGAAAATTTTCAAAAAAAGGAGTATAATATGGGTATAGAATTTGTAAATAATAAGATAACCTCTTACAAAATTGAGGAAGGAGTTAATATAATGGCAAAAAGAACAGAAGAACAAAAAGATGCTCAAAATGCCTATATGGAAAAATTACAAGACATCAAAGTTAGAGTTCCAAAAGAATATTTTGATAAAATTAAATCCTATGCAACAAAAAAAGGGTTAAGCATAAACAAACTGATTATTTCCTTGCTTGAAAAAGAAATTGGTGAAAGGATATTATCTGTGAGAGAACAAAATAAAATACAAAAGGAAGATGGTAATAAGGAGTGATTAATAATGCACGATACAGCTATAGAAATGGCTAAAAGGCTTTTGGTGGATTCTATATGGAAATCTGCAAACCTTGAAGGTCTTGGAACTACATTCCCAAAAACGGAAGCCATTCTTGCAAATGCTCCAACGGAAACCAAGTCAGAAGAAGTATTGTTCGTTATCAATATGAAAAGAGCTTGGCAATTCTTATTGGATAATTTGGATAGTCCTAACAACATAATGCTACTGAGGGAATATAATAAAGTTGTTGGAGAGTTGTTATTCCGCAATAACGGAGAGATAAGAACATTCCCTGTGCAGATTGGCGGTACATCTTGGGAGCCTGAATTGCCTAATAGCGCAGCTATCATTGCAGACCTACAAGAGATAGATTCTATTGATGATATAGAATTAAAGGCTTTAAAATTCTTCTGCTTTGTAGCAAGAACACAGATGTTTATTGATGGAAATAAGCGTGTGGCACAGTTGATAGCCAATAAGATACTTATTGAAAATGATATTGGTATCTTCCAAATACCGATTGAGAAATTAGAACAGTTTAAAATCCTCTTGATTGGATTTTATGAAACTGCTGACGATACCGCTATAATTGACTTTATGAAAGAGTCTTGTATTAAAAAAGTATGGAAAGCATAAAAAGAAGCACCTTCAGAGGATGCCTATTCCTCCGTTGGTGCTTTATCTTTATGAATTTGCTCTACTGCTTTTTCAAGATACATTTTCTTCCATGTGGCTTTTATCTGTTGATGCTTTAATTCATTTATTCGTCTATCGGTATAGCGGTCAAGCCATTCCATAATAAAGGAAGGAATAAACCGCTCCGGTAATTTCTGTATAATGGAAAAGAGTAAATCTTCAGACTTATTTCGTACTTTGTGAAAAAACTCTTTGAATTTGTTGCGGTCTTTGATTTCTATGTCTATATGTATCACCTCATAAAATATTTTTAAAAAGTTGCTTTACAATATAACAATATAGAATATTGTATGGCGGTTATATTAGTATATCACACTTTGGCACATAAATCAATATTTTGACCTTATATGAAAACATTTGATTACGAAAAGGTGTTTTTCGTGTAAAAAAGAAATCTTTTTAGAGCCTAAAAACATACACGAAATAAGTTATGGATTTTGTAGAAAGAAACGGAGGGAAAGAAGTTGGAAAACAAAATTTTTGCTTATATGAGGATAAGTACAACCAAAGCAACACAGAAAACCGACAGGCAGCAACAAACAATTATTGAGTATTCAATAGCAAACGGATTCAAAATTGATGAATTTGTTTCCGACACCATTACAGGAGGAACAAAAGCAAAAAACCGACCTAACTATTATAATATGAAGAAACAGATGCGAAGTGGTGACACTCTCATAATCTGTGATGTTGATAGGCTTGGAAGAAATGCAGACGATGTAATTGTAGAGATTAAAGACCTGCAAGCAAAAGGCATCAGAGTGGTTGCATTGGATGTCCCCTTTATGAATGATTGGGAAAAGATGAATGATGATAGCCTGTCAAAGATGATAATTGACATATTTATTACTCTGAAAGCACATATAGCACAACAGGAAAAGGAAAAGAATCATGACAGAGTTATGCAAGGGTTAAATACGGCACGTGCTAAAGGAAAGAAATTGGGCAGACCGGAAACAGGAGTGCCAAAGGAATTTATAAGAGAGTACAACAAATTCCAAGCAGGCGAATACGGTAATATGTCTGTCGTACAGTTCGCCAAACTACAATCAATCGCAGTAAGCACGTTCTATAAGTAAGTAAATATACTAAATAAGAAGAAAGAGGTAAAATAATGAACACAACAAAGAACATCCCAGAAAGAGAAATTGGATTCAACGAGGGCGTTAAATATATGAAAGAAAAAATGCTATCTGTATGCGATACTGACAAGCCAATCGAGATTGACGGCAGAGCCTATTTTGTTCAGAGCGACAAAGTGCATTTACACAAACTCTTCAACGATATTGAAACCAAACATATATAATAACATATATAATATAGAAGAAAAAGGAGCAAGAATATGACACAAGAGATAGAAAACATGCTCATAGAAAAAGGCTATGATAAGATATTTGAGGAAATAGAAAAACACGGATATCAGGTTGGAGAAACTGTTGTTGAGGGAACGGACGAAGAATACATTTATATTATGGATAGTCTGTATAGGTCACAGCTTTGCAAATGTGATACCGCCGAAAACATAATGAAATTTGCAGATGATTTTATCAAAAAGTTCATACAAAACCACGATGAGCAGATTTTATCAGGAATGAAAAATGTACACTCTACAGAGGATTTTTATTCACATCTATTAGAGTATATCCCCTACAACGAAGCTGATATATGCGGTTATTTTATTCTCGGATGGAAAGACATTCCAGACAAGGATGTTGTATATGAATTGTTTAAGGATTGCTTATCTTCTAACGAGAGCAACGATCTATATAATAAACTTATGCAGCCGAAACTTATTAAGGAAGTAATGAAGCACAACCAAAAAGACACAACGGAAAATCAGGAGCTTATAGGCTTATTGAATACTGAAGGATATTTAACCATCTATCACGGACACGTCACAAAGAGTTTGAAGAATCACAACTCATGGACAATTAAAAAAGAAGTTGCTGAATACTTTGGAAACCGAAACGCATTATTTAATCAGAAGAAAGAATACTATGTTGTATGCGGCAGGGTTAAACTCAAAGATGTTATTACCTATATAACAGACCGCAACGAATTTGAAATTGTTGTGCTGGATAAATACGTTGACATCATAAGCAAAGAACAGTACAAATATAGAGAAGATTTTGAAAGACCATCTAAGGATGAAGATTAAGAAAACTTTTACTTAAACACTTTACAGAATTAAAGAATTTTGATATAATATAGAAAACTTAATTATGGTTAGTCCGTTCCGGACAAAGCTCGGAATGCTCTAATATAAATTTATTTGATTTGGGAAAACCACTGATTATTCTTGGATTTACGGGAATTTTCGGTGGTTTTCTTTTTGTTTATTCCCCTCTTTTTTGTGTGTTCGATGTGTTTTTCGATGACTACCACCATAATATAAAAGATTGTAAATTTTATAAATAACGATAGCCATTAGTAAACTGTTTTGCATTCGTGAAACGGCTGAAAATGGCTTAAATATAGGGTTTTTCGATGGTTTATATGCCTAAAAATGAGTTTGTTCGATAATATTTTGAAAATGTGGTGTGTGGATGAATAAATTATATATTTCTACCAATTCCACCCCTTTCAAACTATGCACATATAACAAAAATCAATATATTTATAATTTTTATAAAATAAATATTTATTTTTACTTGACAACTAAATATTTTTGTGCTATACTATTAAATGTAGAAAGGAGATGTAGCACAATGATATGTTTAGAATACATATTAGAATTGCACCATATGTCTCAGGCTGAATTAGCCGATGCTTTAGGAATCAAACCTCAAAACTTAACCTTATGGCTAAAGGGTAAGCAAGATGTTTCTAAAAAACACCTTCCGGCAATGGAAAAGATATTTGGGGTTCCACAAGAGTATTTTCAAAAAGAATTAACTCAAATCCGTGCAATAGAACTCCAATATTTGAAGAAGTTTGGAAAACCGTTACAACAAATTAGTGACACAATGGATGAAGATTTAAACACATTAGAACTTATTGTGTCAAACTATTATAAGGGTGTTGTTATGACCTCCACTACCTCTTTTATGTTTCAGACCATCACACGCAATAATGAAAAACTGATTTTGCAAAAGGAATTTTCATTTGACAAAGTAACACTTGATGGAAACGACATTAAAGGTATTAACTACCCTGATGAGTTGTTTGACGAAAACTGTGATGTTGAAATAGTCTTAAAAAATGGTGAAACGATAAAAATTCTTCTTTTTGACAAGAAGATGGAAGCACTAATGGGATTTGATGGATTTAGTTACGATAAATACATCATAGAACCTGAACAGTTTGTTGAAGAACTAAACAATTACAACACTATAAGATTGACCTTTGAGTATTCAGAGAGCTTGCATATGATCCATCCGTGCAGCAAGTGGAGTGTAGAACAGCAAGACGATGATTCGTTTACCGTCACATTTTTCCCAAAAGAAATTGGCGAATTACAACGTTTCTCGATTCATTTTAATGAAGCAATGGATAATGTGCGTATATATGAATTGGCTCCCGGCTTTTACAAAGTTGATATATACGATGCCCCGTTTGCAACACTTGATATACAAGCTACTTAAACAAATAAAAAAAGAACCCTGTTGGCGCAGAGTCCTTTCCCCCTAATCAGCATTGGCGTGTTGATTAGTACCGTACATCTATTGGCGTAGATGCACAAACTTACAAGCGATAAACACAGAGCAAAACCATGTATAATCACTGTTCGCACTATGATTATACCATATTTATATTGAAAAATCAATATTTTTGCTTATATTTGTGGCTATTGCTTTTAAAGATGGAGATTTATCCGTCTATTTTAGCAATAGTCATTTTTTTCACCCTAAAATCACTACAAAAGTTGCTTTACTTAAAGAGAGTGGAAAATTCAATAAATATTATAGAAACACTTCATCAGAAGATGTTTAAATAAAAAAATTGACAGCCGGAAAGACGGCAGAAAGTATGAGGTATAATCATGAACGAAGTAATGACAAAAGAGGTAATCGAATTATTCAAAGACAAGTATTGTGATGTGTCTATATGTAATCCGATTATGGAAGAACACGACATCCACTTCTGTGCGGTAGGTTACGATGAAGAAGAATCACTTTTCATCATTGACAAGAACGGCGTACATTTCGAACTAAACGGAAATGAGATCGACAATGTAGAAGTTGACGATGAAAAAGAGATTGCAATTACTTGCATGTTTACAGATGGTACGGTAATAGTAATCAGACCTTTGGGAAAGTTCGAAACAAGACAGCGTTACGCATACGAACTTATGATGTTGGAACTCACAAGAGACCGCTACAAGCAAGAAATGTTTGAAGATTGCAATGAAGACGAATAATTTTAAATTGTGGCAGGTGGATTTTCTGCTTGCCGCATCATTTTATCAATTTTTCAACTTTTTCTCAAAATAAGTGGAGAATATATATAGTAGAAAGAGTTTTACTACTTTTATAGTGTTACAAAAGTTGCACGATAGAAAATTAAGAAATGGCTTAACAACAGGGTTTGTAGGATGTTAAATTCGTCCCATATATGGAGGGAGTAAACTTAAAACTAACGAAAGGAGGAAAACGTCTATGTTTGAACAGATGTATGGCTTGAATAAACTTAAAGACATTCTTAAGAACAATGGCATAAAGCAAATCTTTGTTGCCGAAAAAATTGGCGCTTCAAAACAAGAAATTTCAAAGTTTGTGGGCGGCAAAGCAGCTTTATCCACAAGAAAATACGACTCGCTCTTAGAGTGGCTAAAAAATTACAATTAATGGAGGTACAAATGGATTACGCAACAATAAGAAACAAGGTAAAGGGTGAAATCCCTTATATTCAATACGACGGCAAAAAATACAGGTATGTAAATTATAATACCGACACAGACACACACTACTACAGATATAAACCACTTAAGCAACCAGATAAAAAGGCGCTAGCTAAACTACCGACTTTAGAAGAAGCAAGGGGATTATATAATATTGAACTTGAAGAAACTGCACCAACCCCCGCTCAATATTTTATGCGAAAAGTCGATGAACCAAGCAACTATAATATTTTGCGAACTTTAACCGACAGGATTTTGGTTTCATACTTAAAACAACATAAGGACGAATGCCCTGAAGTTATATACAAATTAAAAGAATTGGTAAAAACGCATTGTGTTAAAGAAGTAAGAGAAGCAGCGCTTGAAACACTTATTGCTGTCGGAGAACGGGATATCAACTCGCTAACACATTACATTACCGACTACACACCATCGGGTAGTGAATGTATTACAGATGTAGAAAATAAAATGACGCAATACTTTCTTGATAAAATCTCAAATGAATCAAAGTGTCTGTTGTTAACATTGCAAGGAGCAAGCATCAAACAATACTTGGCTACTTATAAGTCTTTCTGCCCGGAGCTTGTAGATAGAGTTAAGGAAATTCTTAAAACAAATCGTAAGCAAAAAATACGTAAGGCAGCTTATAGTGTATTAAAATGTGCAAACGTTGAAGGATATAATGAACTGCAAAGCTATACACACAAAAACCCATATAAAAAAGAACGTAAAGATAGTCCTTCGCCACGCAAGTACATAAGTAAAATATATAATGCCCCTGTTGGAGAGTTCGGATTTTGTTGTGAAGAAGAAAAAATGGCAATTCTGTTTTCAAGTATAAAAGAGAAAAATTGGGATAATTACGATACATTTAAAAGCACATTTACCACCCGATACCGAGCAGATGCAAGCATACAAACAGAAGAGAGCATAAGAGCACTATATGATAAATATTATCAATATGCTGTGGACGGTAGATTTAAGAAAATACAAATGATGCGTGGTAGAAGAATCAACTCAACACTACCTGAAAAACTACTTAAAATCCTTGAACGCTTTGATTTAAAGGCAACACGTGCTGACGGAAGAGGCACATCAAAAGTAGTTAAAAAATGTAGAAAAAAGAAGCAGTATAACAAAGACAGATTATCAGGTTTTCGTATCATTACCAAAAAAGATGGTAGGATTCTTGCAGGGAAAAAATATGAACTTTACGAAGAGGACGTAAAAGAATTTTGCGAAAAGCTTCTGAACGGAGAAATCACGTCGGATCATCTATTAGTGGGAGAAGATGAGTAGCATATGGCATACGGAAGAGTTTATATTGAGAATTTAAAGAATAAAGTTTACACCTTATTCGACGAACTCATCGAGACAAATATGTTAGGTAAGAACAACTTTATAGAAGCGTTTAAAAAGAAATACCCTAAGGATTATGCAATGCTTCAATACGAATGGGAATTCAAAGTACATGAGTTCAAAAAAAATCGTAAAGGCACACCGAAACCACACCCTATTAGCCCTGAAGAGATTTTAAGTAATATGTACAAAAACTATTATTTTAAGATAATCAAGAAACCGATAGTTGACGGTTGCCGAGAAAAAGAAATTGAGAGAATGAGACAGATAGCAGCTACACGAGGATATAAAATAAAAAGAAGACCATATGGGAAATATGAATTGAAAAATAAAATCACAAAAAATGTAGAATATCCAAATCTTGATTATAAATCCCTAAAAAAGATTATCGGACAATTCAAACAAGAGAAAATTTAGGAGAATATATAGTGGGTGGTACTCACCTATCACCCACTACAACAAACACAAGGAGGAAAATATTATTAAGATACAAAACGTAGTAACAGAAAAATACATAGTGCGGTCATTATCAATGGCGAACTGGCTATGTAACAACGGACACAAGATATTAAAAGTCGAAGATTCAGAAAAAAACTCCAAATTCAAAGTGTTTCTCTTTGAAGATACCCCGGATTTGCACAATACGATGGCAAAATTCCGTAAGGAGGTGTAGTTGTATTGGCAAACGGCAAGCAAAGAGTAACAGACATTATAACTACTAACGATATAAGAAGTTGGACACCGAGAGATACTATTATAATATCAGCCGGAACGGGTACGGGAAAATCATACTTTGTAAAAAACAGTTTATATCAGTATGCAAAGGAAAACAACAAAAAAATCTTATTCTTAATTCATCGTTCTAACTGCGTATCGCAGTTTCAAAGTGAAATCGAGAGAGACGGCAAAACAGATGTGATTGATATACTCACCTATCAAAAAATTGAACATAACATACTGCATTACAACCAACACAAGAACTACAAACAATATGTTTACATTGTGTGTGACGAATTTCACTATTTTATATCAGATGCAAACTTTAATAACACAACCGATATTAGTTTTAAGGAAATTATGAGTCAAAATTGCACTAAAATATTGATGTCCGCTACAGGTGAAGACGTTGAAAGGTATTTATCGTCAACTACAAGACGTAGGATTCGCAGATATGAATTGTCTCCTAATTACGAACATGTGAGTTCACTCACATTCTTCTCACAAGATGAAGACATAGACTATTTGGCAGAGACGATTATATCAAAGCACGAAAAAGCCATCATATTCATACAAAGTGCAGAAAAAGCCTATAAGCTTTTTAAGAAATTTTCAGAGTATAGTCTATTTAACTGTTCTAAAAACAATAGCAAACACTACAAGTATGTTGATGAAGAAAAGATTAAAAGTATGCTTGAAAAAGAATGCTTTGTGGAAAATCTACTCATAACCACAAGTTGTCTTGATGCCGGTACAAACATCGTTGATGAGAAGGTTAAATATATCATAGCCGACATAACAGACATAGGCTCATTAATTCAATGTTTAGGCAGAAAAAGAAGTCAATCAAAAGATGATACTGTTTCCTTTTATATCAAGACCATAAACAATCAAAGGTTAAGCGGTCTAAAGCAATCAATAAACAAAGATATTGAAATGGCTGAGTTCTTGAGAAAGCACAGTACACAAGAATTGATTAACAAGTACCCTCGACAGATTGACAGTAGCCGAATCATATATGACGATACAAAACTCAATAATCAAAAGAATATGAGTACGAAGAAAATCAATGATATGATGCTCACAAAAAAGAAATCCAATATAAAATTGTACAATGCTCTTATGAGTGTTGAGTATGGGTATTGTAAGCATTTAGCCGAATATTTAGGGTTTAAGGATAAAGACGGTCATTATACATACAAAACTCTTTCAAAAGACCATTCTTTGAGTTCATTTTTGCAGAAATATGTTGATGATAAAATTGTAATGTTACAGTTAAAAGACCGCAAGCCACTAATAGATAAGTTAAATGTTAGAAGCGAAAACAGAAAACAGTTAAAAAGTATTGATTCTCTTAATGCGGCTTTGTCGGAAATGGAATTACCCTATAAAGTTGTTCAGTTTATGACAAATAGACTAATTGAGGGTAAAAACAAAAAATTTAAGCAAGCATGGAAGATAGAAAGAATAAATAGATAGTGATGTCATGGGTGTCAAAATGGGCGCAAAGCTTTTATAAATATATGCACCCAAAAAGGCACCCTAAATATCACTTTAGCCTATCGGCATTTACGGTATTCAGTTACGTTCCGTAACCTCATACCGAAAATGTCTTGCACTCGTGCAATCCATTTTATAATCACGAAAAATATTAAAAGGAGTAAAAGTAGATGAAAATTGAAAATCTGAAAATTGGAAACACCTATTATGTTTCAAAAGGTCGTAGTAAAGGCGTATATCACTCTTATACTTATGGTAAGTTGGTGGAAATCATCAGCAATAAACGAGTTGTCATAGAAAAACCCAACGGAAACAGAGAAACTTGTAAAATAGATTTGTTACACAAATCAGCCGACAAAGCTGTTGGCTCAAGAAAAGCAAAAGAAGCAGCAAAACGACAGATGAAATTATTGAAACGTGCCGAAGATGAAAAACTTGTAGACAGCAATGTACAACATAAGGTGAATCGACTTGGAAAAGATGTCTATGCTACTAAAACAAAAACGAGATATATTGTTGTAGGTTATCCTTGCGGAATTTCGTTTGAAAATTTAGAAGAGTTGGAAGGTTGGGCTGACAGCGAACTTGAAAAACTTAATCCAATTAAAGAAGACATAAAAGCCGGAAAATATAAGCATCTTTGTGTTACGTGTAAAGATGGACATAAAGAATACTACACAATTATCAACATATCCTTAAAGAATTTTCAAATACAGTGTAAACATTTTAGAGGTACAAACAATGATATTGTAGAAGAAAAATTACTCGATAGGAATAGCGTTCCGGGATTCAATTTAAAAATACATAAATAATCACAATAAAATTACCATTTCATTAACTCACTAAAAAGCATATTGGAGGCTGATTATTATAGGAAATGTACACGCAGGGAGCGTAAGAATATACAAATTAAATTCGTTTAAAACCTTTACGGAAAAGGAAAATAAATTACATAAACAGAAAAATTACTCTGCATTATTGGCAGAGATTAAAAACCATAGTAAGACCATAAGAAGAATTGATGTTAAACATCTAAATGAGACAAACGAAATCTCTGTCTTTGAAGGTGACATTATCAGACTTGCATTATCGGATAGAGGAATTGAGAAAGCAGACTATCAGCTTTTAGATGAAATCGTCTATATGGAGATTTATCACAATGAGATAATGGAACAAATTATCAAAAAAGGTATTATGATCGCTGACAAAGAATATGTGTTTTACTCAGCAACTACAGGACAAGTAAGGAACAAGACTATTACCTTATTGGAGAAGACATTTTATAATAGTCATAAGGATAATTTGCTTGTAGGCTTAACAGAAGAAACTATAAACAATCTTGGAGGTATGAATGTAGGTAAATTTATCTCATATACGGCACTACCCTTATCATCAAGTGTGTTGCCCGACCATGAGATTGATATAGACCGATGCATTCTTGTCAAGGGATTAGAAACAGTTGTTACCGATACTGTTAAATTTATCGACATACAAAAAGATGATAAGGGACAATATTATGTAGCAGATGTTCCTACTGAACATCTTGAAAAATCAATCGAAATTGAACATACGGATGGTGCAGGTATGTTTCTTCCAGGAGAACTACCTTCAAGTTGCCAAATAAGAAGTGGATATTTTAAAGGAGCAATGTTCCCATTTGATTTTAGAACATTTACAAAAGAAGTATCACATAATGCAGTAGTTATTGATGCTTGGGGTAAGGAAGTTGACATTGAGCAAGAAGATATACGATTTATCTTTACTACAAGCCAGTTGAAGATGTGGAAGATGTATCCGTCTTGGGATGATTATAAAAAGGCATTTAAAGATAATGGGATAAGAATATCAATCAATAGTTATGCTAATCCACCGAAAGATATAGTAAGTTTTGCGTATCAATACTTGCAAACTCTTCCCTATGGATGCAACATTAAGGGAATATGTGACCGACCAAAAAAAGATATTGAGAAGATGCAAACCGACCTTGAATATACTAAAGAGGTCATGGGTTTAACATCTGACGAAGAAGACGATGACAGCAAAAAGATGTCAAATGCTATTATTGCTGAAGCATTGAATATATACCCTCAATTGATATACGATTCATATGTTCAAAATAAAATTAAATCTTTTATACGGGCAAAGAAAAGAAGCTATCGTGCCGGGAAAATTCCGCTTAAAGGATATTATAGTTATGCAGCTCCTGATATGTACGCATTTTGTCAATATCTATTTTGTGGAGATAAAAAGCCTCAAGGACTTGTACCAAAAAATCACGTTTATAACAAGTATTTTGATGATAAGGGAACTGTCGAGCATTTGATATGTTTAAGAAGTCCCCATCTCTCCAATTACGAATATGGCAAGCGTGATTTGGTAAAAACTGAAGAATGCAGAAAGTGGTTTAAGTATATGGAATCTGATACTGTGGTATCGTGCCACGATTTACTATCTAAGAGCTTGCAGATGGATTGGGATGGTGATGAGATACTTGTTTCGGACGATGAAGAACTTTACAAATTATCACATGACAAACCTTCTGTTCCGCTATACTACGAAATGCAACAGGCAGAGCCACAAATAATTACAGATGATGCAATATATGAAACTCTTGTTAAGGGGTTTGATAACAATGTAATCGGCGAATCAAGTAACGCCATTACTAAATTGTGGAATACTCCTACTGCAACAAAGGACAACCCCACACCATATGACGATGCAATTAATGTGTTTTGTGCCTATTCCAACTATGCGATAGATTATCCTAAGACCGGAAAAAGTCTTGATTTGGGAAACTATCAGGAACTTTATAATAAATTGGTTGTACCGAAAAAGGGATTTGTTAAATCAGAAGTACCGCATCCTAATTTCTTCATGGAGGCAAAAGGTAAAAAGAAAGAAAATGTTGCCCCGCTTACTGATAATGTAATGGATAGAATAAAACAACACATTGGAACGTGCCGATGTAAACCACATTATTTTCCAAACATACAAGGTAATAAATTTGATTATCGTATGCTGATGAATTGCGAAGCTAAAGAAGACGGCACCGAAAAATATAAGGTTGACAGATATGATAAGTATTATGAGAGTCTTTATTACCTGTTGAAAAAACGCAAAAAAGGACTTAAAAGAATTTGTACAAGCATTGAAAAAGCAGAGCAAAGAAATAATATGGACTCTGTAAAAAAGGCAAGTCAATTTGATGTGTTTCATTATCATTGTATAAGAGAAATCAGAAACATATTCACCGATAGCAAAGGATTCTTCAATAGCGAATTAGCCGTAAATTATCTTGTTGACTTGGAATATGCACAACCTGATTTTGTTACAAGTAGCAAAGACATACTATGGAAGTGCTTCGGGCATATCCTTGTAAAAAACCTTCAGAGAAATATCAACGGTGGTGTTGATGCTATAAAATATAGACCGAGATTGGCATACATAAAGGCAAAAACAGCGATAGATAGTATTGATAAAAAGATACAATCTTCTAATAGAAGCGTTGCGATCACGGATGATGATATGAGTACAATCAACGGTCTGTTAAAGCATTACAGGAACGGCAATACTTATAATAACGACAGAGAGATTTTATTTGTGCTGTACTGCTTATATAAAGAAGCTGAAGAAAATAACAGACTGACAAAAGACGGCTATTTCAAAATTACACGCCGGAAGCATTTTGTTGATTATCAAGCTCAAGGTAATAAGCCACGAAAGAAAAAACTATGGTTTAATATGAATAAAGTAATATCCATTACAGGCGTAAAATCATATAAAGGTAGTTTAGAAAGATTCTCTAATACGCATGGAATTGACCTTATAGATGATAAAACTAAAGATGAGTATAGAATTAAGTTTGATGTGCCTAAAACAGCCTCAGATACGTTATTTGAGGTTAAGGATATATACAACTCAATGATGTACTTAAAGGCTTTTGAACAAGGGAAAAAGCCTTACGTATGTGTTGTGTGCGGTAAAGACTTTATAAAGACATCCAATAATCAAAAGACATGTTGTGACGATTGCGGAAAAGAGTTGCACAGAATTAATCAGGCGAAAACAAACGAGAAAAATCGTTTGGCATCTATACAATCAAAACAAGCAATTTAATATTTTTGAAAAAACAGTAAAAGTGCCGAGAAAGCCCATAAATACAAGGGTTTTGGCACTTTGTTTTTATAATTATAGATTTGTTATAGGGGAAGGAATATTATGAAATTTTAATAAAACGTAATTTCCCCTTGATTACCATAAGAAAAGGAGGTAATGAGATGGATTTACAAACAAGAGTGAAAGAGCATCTTTCCGTTAATGGGATTGTAAAAAAACATCTTGCGTTCTTGCTTGGGATTTATCCGGCTCAATTACATCAATGGCTGTCCGGGAACTACAAACTTAACAGTTCTCAGATAAAAATAATTGAAAACTTTTTGAGTGGTAAATCATAAACAAGAATTGTATTTTAATTGTTTTTCTACAATATGATATAAATACCCTAATATACTATATCATAAAACAAAGACGAAAGCAATATGCAATATAACCAAATATCATAATCTGAAATTATGCAAAACCTATAATACCGAAAGAAAGGATGGTGAGGTATGGTTTGATTGATTTTGATATTAGGAAGTTGCGATTGCCAAATGGACGTACCCTCGAACAGCAAATGAAGTATGAAGCAAAACGATTCTTGAAAATTCTACAGGAGGAAATTGACGAATGGTATTCTTCATACTCTCCCCAAATATATTCAAGAAGTTACGGCATGAGAAATTCAATCTATGCCGAAGACATTGTTGATGTTGATAGTTCAGGTACACAATTAACAATCAAGATAAAATATACAGATGCAGCCATACATAATTCCCTTTGGGGAGACGATGAAATAGACACCCTTCTTTTGATGAATGAAGGCTATCAAGTTAAAAGCGGTTGGCATAAGAACATTGAAAACTTTGGTTATCGCAAAGGAGGACATTTCTTAGAGCGAGCTGTTGAGCGTTTTAACAATGATAACCTCTTCGGTATTAAGGTTAATATCGACTATTAAGGAGGAAACGCTGTATGGCTAATGACCTATTTACATTAGGTTTAAACGTATCTGCTACAAAATCGCAGATGGATAAACAGCTAAAGCAGATTGCTAAAGAGCTATCTGATAGTAGAGCTGTACAAGTGACGGGTGGATTAAATCTGTCGGAGTCACAGAAATTATTACAATCACAATTAAATACTATATCGAAAAATCTAAAAGTTGGCGTTGAAATAGATACGTCTGCTATTAAGTATCAAAAAGATGCAATTAACAAAGAATTTTCTTCCGGTATTAAATCACACGGAGTTAAAATTCCATTTCAGTTTGATTTATCGGATGCTAATGCTGTTAAGACTGAAATCAACAAAATTGTTGCTGACATGACCAAAAATCAGGGCAGTCTAATAAAATACAAAATTAATGTTGATGAAAACGGACAAGCATCAAGAGCGTTGCTTACATATCGAAACGAGTTAAACGAAGTTACTAATGCTACACTCAAATTAAAGAATGTCGGCAGTTGGTACGATGCAAGCGGTATTGAACATCATATTGTCAAATGGGCTGAAGGTCATAAAACGCTATCTCAGAACATTGAGGCTACCGCAAGAGCAAATCAAAGACAAATCGAATCTGACAATCAGGTTATACGTAAAAAACAAGAGCTTATTGCACAGATGAGGTTATTAACCACTCAGGCAGAAAAAGCCGGGTTATCTCTGAATTCTGACAATAAAAACGCATTTGATAATCTGTCTGTTAGTGCTTCTACAATGGAAGATATAAAACAGTTGGAAAGCTATTTAAGATTAGCAAGAACTGAATATCAGGCATTTAATGCTACTATTTCAAAAGGCACACATGCAAGCTCATTAGAGGCAATGAGAAATGCATTACAAAATATGCCTAATGACATAGCATTGCTTGAAGCAAGATTTAATTCTATTAAAATGCCTGATGGTGTAAAGGTACAGATAGAACAGTTAAAGAGTGATTTAGCATCTATCAACAACATTAGTGAACCTTCCGCTAAGATTGCCAAATATAATGAGTTGGTTGCTTTGTTGCAGAGTTTACAAAAGCAATATCAGATTGCCGCTCAGGAGCAAAGAAATCTTAATGCTGATACACAAGCTATGCAGAGTGCAAGTATATTAACCAATAGGATAATTACTTGGATGGGCGAAAACAGAAACGCCGCTGCGCAGTATGATACAGAACTGAAAAAGATTATTGCGAGCTTGCAGAATGTAAACAACAAAACTGATTTGAGTAAATTGGAACAGCAATTTAGGAAGATCCAGACACAGACACAAGCCACAGATGCAACATCATTAGGATTTTTCGGAAATCTAAAAGCACAGTTAAAGACTTCTCTTGCTACTATGGTTAAATATCAGTTGGCATATAAAATCATTCAAGAGACAACACAAGCTATCAAAGCTATGATTAATGCTGTTTGCGAATTAGATGCAAATTTAACTGAATTTAATAAGGTTGCTGACTTATCTACAAGACAGTTAGAAATATTTGCAGATAAGGCGTTTGAATCAGCAAGCAAAGTTGGTAGAACAGGACAAGATATGATTGAAGCCGCTACGGAATTTAAACGTGCCGGTAAAGACATTGAGACATCTCTCGAAATGGGCGAAGCCGCTTTAGTTATGACAAACGTTGCAGATGGTATAGACCAAACTTCAGATGCTGCAAGTACACTTATAGCCGTATTAAATGGTTTTAATATGGATGATTCTGATGCTATGAGTGTCGTTGACAAACTCAATTCTGTATCAAATCAGTCACCCGTAGGTTTTGACGACATTGCTGATGGCTTGGAACGAGTTTCAGGTACTATGAATCAGGCAGGCAATAGCCTTGACGAAACTATTGGTATGCTTACAGGCGGTTTTACACAGCTTCGTAAGATGGAGAAGGTATCTTCGGGACTTATTACTATATCTCAAAGATTAAGAGCCGTAGACGAGGACGGAGAAGCTATTGACGGATTATCCGCCGAGTTAGAAAGTGCCTTTGGAAGTATCGGTGTTGCTATTGAAGATGCTAACGGAGATTTAAGAAGTACATATGATATTCTTCATGACTATGCACAAGTATTTCCTACTCTTACGAGTGAACAGAAACAGTACTTTGGCGAACTTGCTGCGGGCAAAAGACAGGTCAATGTTTTCAATGCGATAGTAGATGAAATGGCTACAGTAGATACCGCTATCAATCAATCTGTTGATAGTTTGGGAGCTGCCGAAAAAGAGAATGAGACCTACAGACAAAGCATTCAGGGATTAAAGAATGAATTTGAGAATCAATTCCAAATGTTGTCTAAAGAAGTCATAGATAGTGATTGGATAAAAAATTTAATTAGTGCCGGCACAGACTTTTTAGAAGTGCTGACAAATATAGTAAAGCAAGAAGATATAATGAGCGGAACAATAGGAATTGTTACCGACCTAATTAAAGGATTGGCAAGTGTCCTTAAAGACATTAGCGGTAATGACTTTGTTGGTTCGATGATAAAAGGCTTCTTGACCTTTAAAACAGTAACAAAAGGAATAGATATATTTAATTTCTTTAAAGGCAAATCAGAAAGCAAGAGTGCTATGGATGCATTCTTTAAGAGTGCCATGAATGGAACTTTACAATTAAAAGATGGTTTTATTCAGGTGGGAAATGCTGAAAAAGAAATGGTGAAAAACACCACCTCCGGTCTTGGTAAACAAATAGAGGTGATATATATTATAGTGGTGCCCAATAAATATGCCGCTCTTTCTAAGGTTGCATAATAACGCCATGCAATTAACGGACGGAGACGTTAGCCACTTTAAATAAGACGAAGACCTTTAATCATATGATTATAAAAATTGAATATGCTGGGAAGATACGATAAGCAACAAACCAAAGCGGAATTGGAAACGATAGACGTAACGTGTGGAGATAATCCTGAAAAAACTTGTTGCTTGGTATATGGTGAGAGCCTAAGTACTACCATTGGGTTTTGTGATTTTAGTTAATTTATGTTTTGACCAATGGGTGAAAATGAAAATAAGTATCGGTCTATAGGTAGGTTATTAAATAACCGAAAGCAGGGGGATTCCTAAGTCGTAATACACGATAAAAATATGACTATTGGATGTGCATTATATATTAGCTATTGGACGGCGATATATTAAATATATAGTCGGAATTACCCTCAGAGCACTGACAAGATTGGCAACATACAGGCGTAATTGTATGATTGCTTTAAGATACAGTCCATTCTAAGTTTGTCAAAAGCAAACGAAGGCAAAGTTTAAAAACTTAGTCGCACATAAAAGGATACATAAGTTTATAATTTATGAAAAATAAAAGCTCATAATTGTTTTTTTGTGAGAAACAATTAAGGCATGTATAGTTTTGAGTATTACATGTCGAGCGTCAGTTGTGGAGCTGATGTTTGAGTGTTTTATATATAATAAACAAGCACATGGCAAGAATGTGCTGCGGAGGGTGTAGTGTTGTGGAGCATTACATCTCTCCGCTGTTTATTAGAAAAATGTGTGCTCGAATTGAATTTGAACATAGATTTTTCTAATAAACCTTTTTATTTTAAAATTATGAAAACATAATTTTTAGGTGGTATTATTGGAATATATAGAGATTATTAAATCAGACATTCTGATAAAAGAAAATTTTACAAGGAGGAACTTTAGTGAAACAGCAGAACACAGACACAAAAGTAATAACATTTGAATCGGCTATACTTTTCAAAAAGTTAATTGAAGGAAATCAGCTTAAGAATCTTAAAGGTGTAAAGTCTAAGCCATATCCTACCTACTGTTTTAACGCAACTGAAAATGTTATGAGTATCGTAAGTGATTTTATGGTGCGCCATAATATGAAGTGCGACAGGACAGTAGATGATAATGTGTGGGAAACATTTGGCAAAGATATACTCGGTGCAGAAACAAAGCCTAATGTTATCGTGACAAGAAATTTAAGGGTTGTAAAACGTGCCGTATCAGAAGGTTATGGCTATATGCTTATGAGAACTTGTGTAGATCAGCACAAGAAGAAAACGTTTGTCTTTTATGCGAATGAACGTATTGCAGAAATTAAAGCAGAAGAAGATTTAGAAAGCAAAAAGAGATATGAGCAGAAAATTAAAGAGAACGCCCATACAATCAATTTAGACGAGAATAAGAAAAAGAGTGACATTCAAATGTCAAAATTAATTAAGAAAGCTATGGAGGAAAAGAAGTAATGAAAAACACAGGTACATACACAAATTTAGACGGCAAGACAGTTGAATTTAACTATGTGAATGAAATCTCATTGAGCCAAAAGGTAAACTTTATAATGGAACACGCAGGTATGGTTGTGTCCGGGGATATTGGGTATGCTTCGGTGCTGAAGAAACCTCTTTTTGATTATTGCTTGGTTAAGTATTTTACCGATATTGAATTGTTCAAGAGTCCCGAAGATTTTAGCCTTAATATGATTGATAAGTTCCTTGCGGATAACAAGAAGAATGTTCTTGAGGTTATTACTAAGGCAATGAGCAAAGATTCTTATAATGAAATGTTGACCGCTTGCGAAGAAGCCGTTGAATTCAGAAAGGCTCATTTCTCTGATTTTAGAGATGAGGTAGCTGATTTGCTTCAGGCAATCAGGGAACTTGTAATTAAGCCGGATGCATTAAGTGAATTGTTGTCGGCACTTACAAACTCTGTTAATTCCTTTGCCGATAAGGGCGATATTGATATGGAATTAGTAAATAAGTTGGCTAATATTATCCCTGTTATGGAGAAGATAAATACTCCCGAAATCGCCAAAGCTATTATAGAATTGCACAAAAATGATAACACCGCAGAAGATGTTAATGAAACGGCAGATGATACCGCAGACATAAACAATGTCTCAGATGAGAACACCCCTAATTTAAAGGTTGTAAAATAACAATGTTTATGAGGTGCTACCTTAACGGGTAGTGCCTCTTTTAGTATAAAATGAAAAGGAGAAATGAGTATTTGAGTAATGCTATGGTTGTGGGTTATACAACCGATACACGGAACCATATGGTATCCCCATATGCAATCATTAACAATGAGAAATGGTCATATAATAGGGATGGGGAAGTCTGTATGGACAAGAATGAAACATCAAACATAGTAGAGTATCAATATGATAATAATGTTGTAACCGTGGAGAGGCACTTCACAAACAACAGATGTATAAATGATATAGTAAAAAAATATGTTTTTGAGCAACATAAAAATTTTGTTCTTCACAAGTCAACAGAAAAGTGTTATGATAGTAAAAGCAATACAACTGTTGTAGACTTTTCGGAAGGGAGGAACAAATGAAAGAGCAACAGTTGATATACAAAGCTGGACTTTATCTACGATTATCGAAAGATGACGAAAATACAGGTGAAAGTTCAAGTATATCTACGCAAAGAAATATTTTGAAGGAGTATGCTAAGGCGCATAATATCATTGTCTATGACGAATATATAGACGATGGGTATTCTGGCACCAATTTTGATAGACCTGATTATAAAAGAATGATTGACGATATTGAATCAGGTGTGATAAACTGCGTTATTACCAAAGACCTGTCACGTTTAGGCAGAAATAGCGCCAAGACATCAGACCTACTGGATGAGTATTTTCCAAGCCAAGGTGTGCGGTATATTGCAGTAATTGATGGCTATGATACATTGAATTTAACCAATGGAACGATTATGACCGCTCCGGTTATGCTTATGATGAATGAGATGTACGCAAGAGATATAAGCAATAAGATAAGAAGTTCTTTTAGAGCAAAGATGGAAAATGGAGATTACATAGGTAGTTTTGCCCCTTATGGTTATAAGAAGGATATTGAAAATGGTAACAAGAACCATTTGGTTATTGATTATCAAGTTTCAAACATTGTTAAAGAGATTTTTCAAATGGCATCAGAGGGGGCATCTCCAAAGGTGATAGCGGACACGCTTAACAAAAGAGGCGTTTCGACCCCAGCAGTATATCGTTGTTTGTCCAGACCATATTTAAATATTGACAACTATAGCAGACGAAAAGAATGGACATCATCTATGGTTTGTAAAATGCTTAAAAACCGTGTTTATTTGGGACATACACAACAAGGTAAAACCACCAAGGTATCATTTAAAAGCAAGAGTGTAATAACTAACAACCAAAGCGAATGGATAGAAGTGAAACACACACACGAGCCAATCATTTCGGAGGAATTATATGATGCTGTGCGCAGTCGTTCGGTTGCGAGAAGAAATCCACCAACGAAAGGGTTTAAAAACATCTTTTCTGGGATTGCTAAATGTGCGGATTGTGGACGTAATATGACAACCGCTCCATCAAGAAAAAAGGGAGTTCTATACAATTTAGCGTGTGGGGGATACAAGAGTTACGGAGCCAAGGAATGTGATAATCATTTTATAGATTATGGACTATTATACAACACAGTATTGCAAGAAATACGCTTTTGGTTATCGCTCTCTAACGAGGATAGAGATTCCATAGTAGAGGAATTGGAAAGTAGAGATGCATCAACAGAAAATAAGAATGGGGTTGCTGAATCGTTAGAACGATTAGAAAAACGAATGCACGAAGTAACCTTGCTTATGAAAAAAGCATACGAGGATTTTTCTTTTGGTAAGATGCCAGAGAGTATATACAAGAATCTATCAACAGAATATCAATCTGAATATGAATCCTTGGAGAAGTCTATAGCCGAAACGAAAAGACTATTGCAACCTGAAGTGCAGCAAGTCGATTTATATAACAATTTCTTTGCGTTATTAGATGAAATCACAGATGTTGAAGTGCTATCAGAATCATTACTAAAAAAACTGATAGAACGCATAGAGGTCGAGCAAGGTTATTATGAGAAAGATGCCACTGGGAAAAAGGTTAAACATCAGCGTATAAAAATATATTATCGTTTTATAGGCTGTGTTGAAGAAACATCTTAAATTTCTCTTTACACATAGTCAGAGACTGCTTGCCGCAAGAGTTTACTGTTTTAAAGCATTTGTCAAGGTTAAAGGCAATTCGGGGCAAATATCCCAAATCTTCAAGCAGTGTAAAGAGCGGAAAGAAAATTGCCATTGGCGGCAACATAACCGATGTTACCCACGTGCTTGTACTGTATACTCCGTCCACTAAAAGTCCAAGCCAAAAGTCGGAGAAGTTCAGATTTGTAAGAAAGGTGCGGACTATCGGCTCAAGAGAGGCAAACCAGATGGACAAAAGCTGCGAGGGATAGTTTGCACCACAAATGGTAATCCACAGGATTGTGCCAAGAAAGAGCAACATTATTGGCACCCCAAAGCGTCTGGACGTCAGCAGCTTATCTGCCTTTAATGTTCGCTTGTCAAAGGGGGAGGCTTTTGTACTGCATTTTTTTGAAATTTCGCCTGCATTTTCTACAAGGGTACCTACAATCATATCCCTGACCTCTACGGCAGAAACGTTGTTTTCCAAAAGATATCCTTGTGCAAGTTGAGTTTGCTTAAAGATTTTTTCTTTTATATCTTTTGGGGGCGTGTAAGACTCAATAAGACTGGTGCCAAAGCTTCTGTTGTCAAGAAGCTTAAGGGATATAAAACGGCGGCGTGTTTCGGAAATATTTAGTCCTGATAACCCCTCAGAGATTATACTTGCGGCGGTTTCAATTTCATAGGGATATTTTATTCGCATAATCGGCAGCTCTGGGCAGGCGGAAGAACATTCTTTTGCAATTGCGGCTTTAAGCCGTTTTATATCGCCTGTTTTTTTTGCACAAATAGAGATAACAGGGACTCCAAGGGCCTTTTGCAGCTTCTCTGTATCAATATATATGCCGCTCCGCTCTGCCTCGTCAGCAAGATTAATGCACAACAAAACATGGTCGCTCATTTCCATTATCTGCAGAGCGAGATTGAGGTTTCTCTCAAGGCAGGTTGCATCTGCGACAATAACGGTTAAATCAGGATTACTCATACAGATATGGTTTCGGGCAACCTCTTCTTCGGGAGAGTTTGATATAACAGAATAGGTGCCTGGCAGATCGTACACTTCGTATCTTGTGCCGGAAGATTTAAAGACACCCTTTGCTATTCCTACCGTCTTGCCCGACCAGTTGCCGGTGTGTTGCTTCATTCCGGTAAGGGCGTTAAAGACCGTACTTTTACCAACGTTGGGGTTTCCGGCAAGAATTATTTTTGCGTTGTTCATAAATGTTGCGCCTCCGATTTTGGCAGAGGCTTTTGCAAGCTTATGTGTATTTTAGCTGCGGTGTCACATCGCAAGGCAACTGTGCTGCCCATTATGTTATAGGCAATCGGGTCGCCGAGGGGACTTATCAGCAGTGGTGTAATAAGGTTTCCTGCGGCAAAACCGAGGTCTAAAAGGCGTCTGCGCATACAACCATCCACATCAACAGAGGATATGTATGCGCTGTGACCGAGGGGCAGATTGTTTAAAGTTATATTTGTGTCCATAAGGATTTACACTCCTTTTTGCAGAAATAGAATTTCCTGCTTTATTATATGCAAGTAGAAAAAATAGGACACAAAATCCGCCACGTGCTATCGGTAACATACAGGGGTCAATTTTGAAATGGACTTGACAGAAAAGGCGGAATTGTTTATAGTACAAAACATAGGGTTTTATACCACTAAATCGTGAAAGGGAGATTATAGTGAAACAGGACGACGATATCCTCTATAAGCTATGGCTGAGCATCGTTTGTAAACACAATCCCGACCTCATAGGCAAGAGTATAGAGAACTTTGGAAGCGCAAAGGAAATATATAATTTAAAACCGACACCAAAGGGGATTGGCAGCAGAACACTGGCTATTCGTCTGTCTGTGGCAGACCGCTCTTTAGCATCTGCAAAGGAGCTTCTTTTAACCTGTCAGATGAGTGGTATTGACGTAATTTCAATAGATGATGACAGATATCCTGAGAGTCTCAGGCAGGTATATAATCCACCGCAGATTTTGTATGTTAAGGGTAAACTTCCTGACCTTGATAACTTAGTGTGCGTGACGGTTGTCGGGGCAAGATATTGCAGCGAGGATGGAAGTAAGTTTACTCACACACTTTCGGAGGATTTGGCAAAGAGCGGTATTGTAACGGTGAGTGGAATGGCACTTGGAGTAGATGCCGCCGCCCATACAGGAGCTCTCCGTGGCGGAGGAATTACTCTGGCGGTGCTCGCCGGCGGAGTCGATGTTGTCTATCCGAGAGAAAACGAAGACCTGTACGATGAAATTATAAAAAGAGGTGCAGTAATCTCAGAAAGACCACCGGGCACTATTGGAAAAGGCGGATTTTACGCCCAAAGAAACAGAATTCTTGTCGGCTTGTCAAAAGGGGTAGTGGTTGTTGAGGGCAGTCGCAAGAGCGGCACAAAAATTACTGCGAACTGGGCAACTATGTCTGACAGGGATTTGTTTGCGGTCCCGGGAAAGCCGAGCGATAAGGGAGCAGAGCTTCCCAATGAGCTGATAAAGAACAATGCCAAACTGATAACCTCTGCAGAGGATATTATTGAAGAATATATCTCTGTATACCCAAAAGAAATCGAAAATGGTATAGCACTTATTTCGCCATCTGCCCGTTTTGAAAGAACAAATGTCAATATGACAAGAAAACCAAAGAGCGAGACTCTGCCAAAACCAAAGCCGAGACCTGTTGTAACAGATTTGGAAAAATACAGCGGTAACCAGAGAGTGGTGCTTGAGTTCTTGCAAAGCAGCGGCGAGGCCGTACATATAGATGAAATTTCAAGGATGTGTGGTATCGACACAACAGAGCTGAGCTTTCTGATAATTCAGCTTTTGATGGAAAGAGCGATAGTTGAGCATCCGGGAGAGTATTACAGTTTGTAGAATATGGACTTTTTAACTTTTTTTCAGTAACGGTTGAAAAAAGGTTAAAAAGTCTTGACATATTCTGACTATGGTGGTATTATGTAACAAATGAATATACGAAGGGGAGCTTGTAGACAGGCTGAGAGGAAATTGTGAATTTCGACCCTATAAACCTGATATGGGTAATGCCGGCGAAGGGATCGAAAAGTGGAGCATATCCGTATTGTTGCGGATGTGTTTTTTGTTTTTCAGGGAAGTTTACAAAGTTAAATCTTGTATACATCTATATGGTAATTCTTTGATGTTCATTGAATTAAAAACAGGAAAGAGGAGATTATTATTAAAAACACAAGAAAAATTGCAGAAATAGCCGTGGCAGTTGCCCTGGCTGTGGTGTGTAGCTTTATAAAGGTATGGGAAATGCCTCAGGGTGGCTCGGTTGCCCTTACCATGATACCGATTTTGCTTATAGCTTACAGGCAGGGAATGGTGTCAGGCGTGATTTGCGGAGCGATCTATGGTGCCATATCCCTTGCAATTGCGGGGGTAATATACCATCCAATGTCAATATTGCTGGATTATGTGCTTGCTTTTGGGATTTTGGGTGTTGCGGGATTGTTCCCAAGAAGTGTGCCGGGCGTGATATGGGGTACGATAACAGGCGTTGCAGGAAGATTTATAAGCTCTCTTATAAGCGGAGCGGTGCTTTTTGCAAGCTATGCCCCCGAGGGACAGAATCCCTGGGTATATTCCCTTGCGTATCAGGCTACATATATGATTCCCGAGCTTATTATAGCAGGAATTGTCCTTGTGATGCTTTATCTTAAAGCAAACAAGCTTTTTAAAGCAAATTAAGAAACAAAGCCGTGTTTTGACTTTTCAAAACACGGCTTTTTACTGCTACATCGAGTAATTTGATATATTTCGCATCATGCTTTTTGCCATTCTTTTTGCCTTTTTTACAGTACGCTTATCAAGCATGGCAACACCCATCCCGATAATTGCACCTGCAAAGAGGCCTGTTGAAAATTTTACCATATTATGTCGCCTCCGTTTGACGGTAGATTTTGTTCTGTGTTTTACATCCTATAGTATTTGTAAAAACAATATAAAAATTCATTGGGAACAATAACAATTATTTACAAAAAACAGGCAAAAAGACCTTGACGGAAAGGGAATTTTGTTGTATGATTAATTATTATATTCTTTTATCGTACAGGTGAAAGAGGTTGAATTAACAGAAGAAAAAATCTGTATAAAGTTTTATGACAGAAAGGATGATTTATATGGCAAAGGTAGTACCTTTTTGCGGAATGCGTTACAACACAGATATGATTAAAGATCTTGCAGATGTTATTGCCCTGCCCTATGATATCATATCCGGGGATGACCAGAAAAAACTTTATGATATGAGCGAGCACAACATTGTTCGCGTTGATTATGGTATGGGGCAGGACGGAGACACGGACACAAACAACCGCTATACCAGGGGCGGAGACCAACTGAAAAGCTGGATAGATGAGCAGATTCTCGTTCGCGACGGCAGCCCTGCATTTTATGTTTATGAGCAGATTTTTTCCTTGAACGACGGCAAGGCGGCACATTCTTTAAAAGGGATAATATCTCTTGTAGAGCTTTGCGAGTATGCAGACAGGATTGTTATTCCCCATGAAGAGGCAGTGTCAAAAGAGACAACCGACAGAATAAATGTTATGAGGGCAACGGGGGCAAACACAAGCCCTGTATATTGTCTTTATCCCGATGCAGAGGAAAAGGTTGCAAACTTTATAGAAGAAAAAACTGATGATGCACCCGATATCAGCTTTGAATCCCGTGAGGGGGTTTGGCAGAATATCTGGATTATAGATGATGAAGAAACAACCTCTGCAATAAGCAAGATGTTTGAAGACAAGCAGTTGTTCATTGCGGACGGACACCACAGATACGAGACAGCCCTTGATTACAGACGAGAGAGACACGAGGCAGACGGCACCGATTTTGGCAGTGCAGACTATGACTATATAATGATGATGCTTGTCTCAATGTCAAGTGGCGGCTTGTTTACCTTCCCGACTCACAGGCTTGTGCGAGGGATTGAACATTTCGATGAAGTGTTGACAGTAAGCTTTCTGACTCAGGAATTTTTAGTGTCAAAGATTCACTTCACAGAGGGAGACTTTGCCAAGATAATAACCGACAGACTTGCAAACACAGTTGATGAAAAACTCTTTGCAATGTATACGGGCAAAAACTATTATTATCTGCTAAAGCTTAAGGATACAAAGCATGTTGACAGTGTGCTTGCGGATAAGTCAGAGGCGTACAGGCATCTGGATGTTATGCTTCTTCGTAAGATGATACTTGAGGAGTGCTTTAATATGGATGAAGAAGAAGCGAAGCAGAACACAAGCCTTGTATACACCCGTGATGCTAAGGCGGCTGTCGCGGCGGTTAAGGAAGGAGATTATCAGTGCGCTTTCCTGATAAATCCGACCAAGGTGTCAGAGCTTTACGGTGTTGCTAAAGCGGGCGAGAGAATGCCCGGAGAGTCAACCCACTTCTGGCCAAAGCTTGTAAGCGGACTTGTGATAAATAAATTTGAGGACTAGCGAAAATTGATATATGGAGTGAAAGGACAGGATAAGATATGAAGATAGCGGTAATGGGATTTGGAGTTGTCGGCAGCGGTGTCGGCGAGATTATATCAAACTCCCCTGACTCACTTAAAAAACGATGCGGAGAAGAAGTGGAAATAACCAGAATTCTGGATTTGAGAGATTTTCCCGACAGTAAGTTCAAGTGCTTTACAAAGAATTTTGAGGAAATACTAAACGATGACGAAATCGAAATCGTTGTAGAGGTTATGGGTGGCACAAATCCTGCCTATGACTTTACAAAGAGACTCCTTATGGCAGGCAAGCATGTGGTTACCTCCAATAAGGAGCTTGTTGCAAAGCATGGTACAGAGCTTCTCGGCATTGCAAAGGAGAAGAACATCAACTATTTGTTCGAGGCAAGTGTTGGCGGTGGCATTCCGATTATCCGTCCTCTTTATTCAAGCCTTGTATCAAATGAGCTTACAGATGTTATAGGTATCCTCAATGGCACCACCAACTATATCCTGACCCAGATGATAAAAGAGGGGGCATCCTTTGAAACTGCACTGAGCGGTGCACAGGAGAAGGGTTATGCCGAAAAAGACCCGACCGCTGATGTAGAAGGACACGATACCTGCCGCAAGATTGCAATTCTTGCATCCCTTGCCTTTGGAAAGTATGTAGACAGTGAAGAAATACAGACCGAGGGTATAACCAGGATTACTCTTGAGGATGTTGCATACGCTGCAGAGCTTGGCGGAGTAATAAAACTTGTAGGTATGGCAAAGCGCACAGATGACGGCGTGTATGCAAGAGTGTGTCCTGTAATTTTGAGAAAGGACCATCCCCTTGGCGGAATTGACGATGTTTTCAATGGTATTTTGGTTAAGGGTGACGGACTTGGAGACGTTATGTTCTATGGCAGAGGTGCGGGCTCGCTTCCTACTGCAAGTGCGGTTGTATCCGATGTAATTGAGATAGTAAAGCATAAAGACAGCCACATTCTTCTTGGTTGGTCCGAGGGAGAAAGTGGCTATCTCAAAGAAGCTGATGAACAGTTGTTCAGACATTATATCCGTATATCAGGGCCGCAGAGCAAATCTGCAGAATTCTGTCGTGACGGATTTAATGTAATTGTCCTTGACGGAGAAAAGTATCAGAATGAGTTTGCTGTTGTCACCCCTGAGATGACAGGAGCAGAGTTTGAGGAGTTTAAACAGTCAGAACTTGCCGCATATAATGTATTGGGAAGTATAAGGCTGGTGACCGAATAATGATAAAAATAAAGGTGCCTGCAACAAGTGCAAATATGGGTGCAGGCTTTGACAGTCTTGGTGTGGCTCTTGATTTATACAATTATGTATCCGTTGAAGAAACTGATGGTGGACTTGTGATAGATATTGTCGATAAATCATCAGATTTTCTGCCAAAGGATGAGAGAAATCTGATTTATAAATCGATGAAGATTTTGTTTGACAAGGCAGGATATACCCCAAGGGGTCTTCATATTGTTCTTGAGAACAATGTTATGGTAACTCGTGGTCTTGGTAGCAGCAGTGCAGGTATTGTGGGCGGACTTTTGGCAGCTAACGAGTTTTGCGGAAGGAAGTTTTCGAAAGAAGAAATCCTTGAGATGGCGACAGAGATAGAGGGGCATCCTGACAATGTTGCACCTGCAATTTTTGGCGGACTTACTGTAAATGTTTCCGACCGCGGCAGGATAAGATATGTAAAGACAGATGTGCCGGAGGATTTAAGGTTCGTTGCCTTTGTACCTGAGTTTTATCTGCAGACAAAGAAGTCAAGAGGTGTTTTGCCAAAAAATGTTTCAATGCGTGATGCAGTATATAATACAGGCAGAAGTGCTCTGCTTGTGACGAGTATTATGACAGGCAAGTACGAAAATATCCGCACAGCCGTTGGCGACAGACTGCATCAAAGATACAGAAAAAAACTGATACCGCACATAGATGCCTTGTTCGAAAAGGCATATAACGAGGGCGCACTTGGAGTCTACCTCAGCGGTGCAGGACCTACGGTTATTGCGATTGTGGATAAGAGTAATACAATGTTTGAAAAAAGTTTTGATAAATTTCTTACCGGCAGGATGGGTGCGTGGAATATTCATACACTGTGCGCTGACAATGTCGGGGCGGAAATTTGCAAATAAAATAGTTTTAAATTAAAGTTTATATAAATATGGAGGGGTGTAAATTGGCACTTATAGTACAAAAGTTTGGCGGCAGCTCTGTTGCAGATGCTGCAAAGGTCAACAATGTAGCAAATCGTGTAGTTGAAACCGCGAGAAACGGCAACAAGGTTGTTGTGGTTGTTTCTGCTCAGGGTGATACAACCGACGATTTGATTGCAAAGGCAGAAGAAATTAATCCTTCTGCATCCTTAAGAGAGATGGATATGCTCTTATCAAGTGGTGAGCAGATTTCAATTGCTCTTCTGGCAATGGCGATAGAAAAGCTTCACCATCCTGTGATTTCTCTTACAGGCTGGCAGGCAGGTTTTAAAACCAATGCAGTATCCGGCAATGCGAGAATTGACAGAATCGACACAGAGCGTATGAAGGCGGAGCTTGACAGAAACAATATTGTAATTGTTGCAGGCTTCCAGGGGGTAAACAAGTATGACGACATAACAACTCTTGGACGTGGCGGAAGTGACACATCAGCAGTTGCCATTGCGGCGGCGCTTAACGCCGACAAGTGTGAAATCTATACAGATGTTGATGGCGTATACACAGCTGACCCAAGAATTGTCAAGGATGCAAAGAAGCTTGACGAAATCACTTATGATGAGATGCTCGAGCTTGCAAGCCTTGGTGCAAACGTGCTTCACAACCGCTCGGTTGAGATGGCAAAGAAGTATAATGTAAAGCTTGAAGTAAAATCAAGCTTTGAGAAGATTGACGGAACCGTTGTTAAGGAGGTAACTAAAGTGGAAAAAATGTTAATCAGGGGCGTTGCCCGCGATAATGATGTTGCAAGAATTGCAGTAATAGGCGTTGAAGATACACCGGGGATTGCTTTTAAGATTTTCTCCGCACTTGCTAAAAAGGGTATAAATGTTGATATGATTCTTCAGTCTATCGGCAGAGATGGTACAAAGGATATCGCGTTCACCGTTACAAAGGCAAAGATGCAGGCAACGCTTGATGCACTTGAAGAGCTCAAAGACAGCCTCTCATATCAGGAAGTAAACAGCCGTGACGATTTGAGCAAGGTTTCGATCGTTGGCGCAGGTATGGTTACAAACCCCGGCGTTGCGGCAAAAATGTTTGAGGCACTTTTTGCAGCAGATATAAACATCCATATGATTGCTACATCCGAGATAAAGGTATCTGTCCTTATCAATCAGTCAAAGGCTGAAAAGGCAGTTCAGGTTATCCACGATAAGTTTAATGTATAGTTAAAATTGAACAAGAGCGAAGTGTCTGTGTGGATACTTCGCTTTTTTGTATTCTACGTGAAATGAAGAATTCCGCTTGGGTAGGTGAGTAGAATAGTGGACGGCAATACGTATGTATAAATTTTTAATTTATTGGCAAAATAATTAAAAATTTATACAGGGGGTTTTATATTGAAGGCATACATCGGAATAGAAGACATAATTGCAAGAGAAATTCTTGATTCAAGAGGTAACCCTACCATAGAGGTGGAGGTTCACGCAGAGGATGGTATTGTCGGCAGAGCGGCGGTGCCGTCTGGTGCATCGACAGGTGCTTTTGAAGCCTGCGAGATGCGTGATGGCGACATAGCCCGATATATGGGCAAGGGTGTGACAAAAGCGGCACACAATGTAACGACCACAATCTGCGACAACTTAATTGGGCTTAATATTCTTGACCAGACACTTATAGATAACACGCTTATAGACCTCGATGGCACTGATAATAAAACAAAGCTTGGTGCAAACGCAATTCTTGGCACATCTCTTGCCTGTGCAAAAGCTGCTGCGGCAGCAGTTGGTTTGCCGCTATATCGATATATTGGCGGCACAAGTGCAAAAACCTTGCCTGTGCCTATGATGAATATAATCAATGGTGGCAGACACAGTGATAATTCCCTTAGTTGCCAGGAATTTATGATTATGCCCGTCGGTGCCGAAAAGTTTGCCGAGGGACTTCAATGGTGTGTTCAGGTGTACCACACACTTAAAAATGTCCTGAGCAAAAAAGGTTACTCAACCGCCGTTGGCGACGAGGGTGGATTTGCCCCTGATTTTGAAGAGGACGAAGAGGCGGTTGTATTTATTCTTGAGGCAATCGAAAAGGCGGGGTTTAAGCCGTATGATGACTTTATGATTGCCCTTGACCCAGCGTCTACCGAGATGTATGAGGCGGCAAAGAAACAGGGCAAAGACGGAAACTACTACTTCTGGAAGAAGGACAGAATGCTCACTGCCGATGAAATGATAGACTTTTGGGCAGATTGGGTAAAAAAATATCCAATCATATCAATAGAGGATGGTATGGCAGAAGAGGATTGGGATGGATGGAAGAAACTGACCAAAAAGCTCGGCGACAAAGTTCAGCTAGTCGGCGATGACCTTTTTGTCACCAACGCAAAAAGACTAAAAGAGGGAATTGAAGCTGGTGCGGCAAACTCAATCTTGATAAAGCCAAATCAGATAGGCACTCTGACAGAAACCCTGTCTGCAATAGAGAGCGCAGAGAGGGCGGGGTATACGGCAATAATTTCTCACCGCTCAGGCGAGACAGAAGATACAACCATTGCGGATTTGGCGGTTGCAATGAACTCGGGACAGATAAAGACAGGTGCGCCGTCGAGGACTGACCGAGTGGCAAAGTATAACAGACTTCTGAGGATAGAAGAAGAGCTCGGGCCCGAGGCGGCATATCCGTCTGTTGCCGCATTTTATAATTTAAAAAAATACTGCTAAGACTTATGTCTTAGCAGTATTTTTTAAATAACAATCGTTGCGTGCCTTGTTACGTGGCAACTGATATTTACCGCGCAGGGCATACCTGCTATATGGGTGGGGTAGGTCTCTATGTTTACCCCAAGGGCGGTGGTTTTGCCGCCAAAGCCCTGAGGACCGATGCCCAGAGCGTTTATCTTATCTAAAAGCTCTGCTTCCATATCTGCGTAAAATTTGTCGGGATTTTGGGCGTCAATATCTCTGAGCAGAGCGGATTTTGCAAGCAATGCCGCCTTCTCAAAGCTGCCGCCGATGCCCACACCCACTACGATTGGCGGACAGGGATTGCTGCCGGCTTTATTTACGGTTTCTACAACAAAGTTTACGATACCGTCTCTTCCGTCCGAGGGTTTGAGCATTTTTATTGCGCTCATATTCTCGCTGCCAAAGCCCTTGGGGGCAAGGGTTATCTCAATCTTGTCGCCGTCTGCAATCTCTGTGTGAATTATTGCAGGGGTGTTATCCCCTGTGTTACCACGCCTTACAGGGTCGGTAACTACGGATTTTCTAAGGTATCCTTTTTCATAGCCTTGTCGTACGCCCTCGTTAACTGCATCGGAAAGAGAGCCGCCGGTAAGATGGACGTCCTGACCGATTTTCAAAAACACAACTGCCATACCGGTATCCTGACAAATTGGCATAGATTCACACCTTGCAATATTGGCATTCTTTAAAATATCCTCCAGCATAGTCTTCGCTATGGGAGAGTCCTCTCTGCTCAGCCCGTTTTCAAGAGCAAATTTTATATCATTATTCAGGTTGCAGTTTGCAGATATACACATATCACAAATTGCCTCTGTTATTTTTGATACGTTAATTTCTCTCATAATAAAGTCCTTTCGTAAACAAAAAAGACCTGAACTGCATATATGCGGAAAGCCGCGTCATACAGTGCAAGCCTTAATTTCGTAATTGGTCACAATCTATCATAGAGAAATGACTATACGGCACGATTAACCTTACCCGATCTCAGACATCTTGTACAAGCGTAAACCTTTGTCGGGGTACCGTCAACGATAGCCTTAACTCTTCTGATGTTTGGCTTCCAAGCTTTGTTCGCTCTGCGATGTGAGTGAGAAACCTTTATACCAAAGGTAACGCCCTTTCCGCAAATTTCGCATTTTGCCATACAGATACACCTCCTTAAATCTTCAACAAATATATCCAACTTGAGTTATTATAACAGAAACTTGTCAGGAATGCAAGCATTTTTTTTAAAAAATAAAAAAATATATGAAAAAGGTTACCCCTCATCCGTCAAAACCTGCGGTTTTGCCACCTTCCCCCCGGGGGAAGGCTTATATGAGCATTTATTTTCTTTAAAATCTTAAAATATTATTTGCAAAATGATTGTAATAATAGTATAATATAGCTAATGAATTAAAATGTTGTTTATCAGCATTAAGTTGTACGAAAGAGATGGTGTAAACGATGGATAATTTCGGCGAAACTTTTACTGTTAATCTTGAAAAAATTGTAAGTACAATGAAGCTTGAAAAGCTTTATTATCCCAAGAGAGAGGTTGAAGTTACAACTACTGACATCAACAGACCCGGACTTCAGATAACGGGTTTTTTTGACTACTTTGACCCAAATCGTATTCAGGTCTTTGGTATGGTAGAGAACACCTACCTTGCAACCCTTACATCAGAGGAGAGGTATACTGCCTTAAAGCATCTGTTTGAAAAACAGGTGGTGGCTGTGGTCTTGACCCGAAACGGAAACGCAACACCCGAGATGATGAAGCTTGCAGAGGATTATGATACCCCTGTATTGCGTACTGCTCAGGCTACGTCCAACTTTACAAGTACACTTAACGCATTTCTGAATATTGAGCTTGCACCGAGAATTACCCGTCATGGCGTCCTTGTTGAGATTTACGGTCAGGGCGTATTTATAATGGGCGAGAGTGGTGTCGGCAAGAGCGAGGCGGCAGTTGAGCTTGTAAAGAGAGGGCATCGTCTTGTTGCAGATGATGCAGTTGAGATAAAGAAGGTTTCATCCATATCTCTTGTCGGATACTCCCCTGATATTATCAGGCATTTTATCGAGATACGAGGCATAGGTATCGTAGATGTAAAAAACATCTTCGGTATGGGCGCCGTAAAGGAATCGGAAAAAATTGACCTTATAATTCATCTCGAGGCGTGGGAGCATGGCAAGCAGTACGACAGACTTGGACTTGTGGATGAATATACAAATATTCTGGGGCTCGATATTCCGTCTCTTACAATTCCTGTCCGCCCGGGCAGAAACCTGGCGGTTATATTCGAGGTTGCGGCAATGAACAACAGACAGAAAAAGATGGGCTACAATGCGGCAGAGGAATTAAACCGTAGAATAGCAGAGCATGTTGCAGGAGCAGACAAGGAGAATTAACAGACATAAGGAGAGAGATAATTGATTAAAATACTTGTAGATACCCATACCCATACAAATTGCAGCCACCACGCGTATAGTACATTGATGGAGAATATTGCGGCCGCAAAGGAGCGGGGGCTCCAGATGATTTGTATGACAAATCACGCACCTGCCATACCTGATTCGGCACATATTTGGCATTTTCGCACTATGCAGCGTTTGCCAAGGATCATAGATGGTGTAAAGCTTTTGACAGGGGCAGAGGCAAATCTGATTGATAAAGAAGGCAACATTGATCTGCCACTGAGCGACCAGAAGGATATGGATCTGATAATTGCATCCATTCATGCACCTTGTTATACAAGAGGCACAACAGAAGAACACACAAACACATATTTAGGTGCCATTAAAAATCCCTATGTAACCATAATCGGTCATAGCGGAAGCCCTGCCTTTGCCTACGATATAGACACAGTGGTAAAAGCGGCAAAAGAATATAACAAGTGTATCGAAATAAATAATAATTCCTATGTGGCGAGACCGAAAAACGCGGAAAACTGCAAAAAGATTGCTCTTGCCTGCAAAAAGCACGGAACAAAGATTGTAGTAAGCTCCGATGCCCACAGCTGCTTTGAGGTTGGAAACTTCAAGTACGCTGTAAAAATGCTTGAAGAAATTGATTTTCCGCAGGAGCTTATAATGAACACGACGGCAGAGAAGTTTGAGAAATATCTGGAGGAGCTTAAATTATCAAGACAGAGATGAGGCGATAATTATGAATGATACTATAATAAAATTAATAGCCGAGACGGTGGGAACTACTGCCGTTTCGGTGGGTGATGATATGAGCGATCATACCACCTTTAAAATCGGCGGTGCAGCAGACCTTATAGTTGAGCCGTCAAACAAAAATCAGCTTGCGGCAGTTCTTAAGATGGCCAGACAGTTTGGTATCCCATATTTTGTGATGGGCAACGGCTCTAATCTACTTGTGGGTGACAGAGGTATAAGAGGTGTTGTGATAAAGATTTCAAACGAAATGAGCGACTTTGAAGTAAGCGGCGAGTATATAAGAGCCGAGAGCGGAGTTAAGCTCTCAAGAATTGCAAACGCCGCTCTTAACGAACAACTCTCAGGATTTGAATTTGCTTCAGGAATTCCGGGTACGCTCGGCGGAGCAATTTTTATGAATGCAGGTGCTTATGGTGGCGAGATGAAGGATGTAGTACAGGAAGTCACCTACATTGATAAGGATACATTCGAGATAAAGACGGTACAAAACAGTGGCTGCGACTTTGGATACAGAAAGAGTATTTTTTCAGAGAGCGGTGCCATAATCTGCGAGGCGCTTTTAAAGCTGAACAGAGGAAATGCAGAAGAAATAAAAGAGAAAATGACAGAGCTTTCGGCAAAGAGAGTTGAAAAGCAACCCCTTGATAAGCCAAGTGCAGGCAGTACATTTAAAAGACCTGAGGGGTATTTTGCAGGGACTTTAATTCAGGACTGCGGATTAAAGGGCTTTAAAATCGGTGGTGCCGAGGTATCGCAAAAGCATGCAGGCTTTGTTATAAATTCAGGAGAGGCCACAGCAAAGGATGTGCTTGACTTGATTGAACATATTAAAAAAGAAGTGAAGAACAAATATGGCGTAGAGCTTGAACCTGAAGTAAAGATGGTTGGTGAGTTTTAACTGAGAGGGTGCCAAAGATATGAAGTTTGTTATAGTTACAGGACTTAGCGGAGCGGGCAAGACACAGGTTGTGAAAGCCTTTGAGGATATGGGCGAATACTGTGTTGACAATATGCCGCCTGAGCTTATACCCAAATTTGCAGAGATATTTCATCGTAGCGCAAGCGGAGATGAGAGGGCTGCGATTGTGTGCGACATAAGAGGCAGAGATATGTTTAAAAATCTGTCGGGAAGCCTTGATGAACTGACAGAACTTGGATATGAATATGATATTTTATTTTTAGAAGCATCGGATGAGACTATAATCAGGCGCTATAAGGAGACAAGGCGCAGCCACCCTCTGGCGGTAGATGGCAGAATTATCGAGGGGGTACAAAAAGAGCGATTGCTTCTTGAAGGATTAAAAGAAAAGGCTACCATGATTATTGATACATCGGCACTCTCTGCCACACAACTTCGGCAACAAATCGGTGAGATTTATGGCATGAAGGCCGAACTTGGGGGTATGGTATCTCATATTATGTCCTTTGGATTTAAGCATGGAATCCCACTCGATGCTGACCTTGTATTTGATGTAAGGTTTTTGCCCAATCCATTTTATATACCCGAGCTTAAGGAACATACAGGTCTTGAGGCGTGTATAAGAGATTTTGTTATGGAGTCAGAAGTCAGTCGTGAATTTATGGGCAAGCTTTCGGATATGATAAAGTATTTAATACCCAAATATGAGAAAGAGGGCAAGGCTCAGCTTGTGATTGCCATAGGATGTACAGGCGGACACCACAGAAGTGTGACTATTGCCGAGGGGCTTTACAGTGAGATAAAGGCATCGGGGCTGAGAGCGATGGTTACTCACAGGGATATTAAGCTTTAGTACAGTTGCAAGTCGACTTATACAGTGAGGTTGATATGGAAAATAAAATCTTTCAGCCAAAGGTGCTTTCGATAGGTGGCGGAACAGGTCTGTCTACAATGTTGAGAGGGCTTAAAGGCTATACGGAGAATATAACGGCGGTTGTAACAGTTGCAGATGATGGCGGAGGCAGCGGCAAGCTCAGAGATGAGCTTAATATGCTTCCCCCGGGAGATATAAGAAACTGTATTCTGGCACTTTCGGGGACAGAGCCCATTATGGAAAAGTTGCTTCGGTACAGATTTGAGACAGGTTCTCTCTCCGGCCAGAGTTTTGGTAATTTATTTCTTGCGGCGATGAACGAAATATTCAGTGGTGACTTTGTTACAGCGGTAAAGAATGTAAGCGATGTTTTAAAGGTTACAGGTACAGTTTTGCCTGTGACCGACGGAGACGTAGAACTTGTGGCAGAACTTGAGAGCGGACAGACAGTAGTTGGCGAATCAAGAATAGGCAAATGCCTTGATGAATTCGGATGCAAAATAAAGAGTGTAAAGCTTAGACGAAAAGACGGCGGAGAGGTAAAACTTCTTGATGATGTCCGCAAAAAAATAAAGGATGCAGATATTATAACAATTGGTCCTGGAAGCCTTTATACAAGTGTTTTATCAACCCTTATTGTAGAGGATTTTGCAAAGGAACTGAAGGCGGCAAAAGCCCCTGTTGTTTATATCAGCAACGTGATGACTCAGCCGGGGGAAACAGATGGTTACACCGCCTTTGACCATGTGGCGGCAATACTTGAGCATACATACCCTGATTTTATTGATTATTGTATTGTCAATGATATGAAGATAGAGACTCCGCTTATGGCAAGATACGCAGAAAAGTATTCCGAGGCGGTTGTCCTTGACGAGGACAGATTTAAAGACACAAAAATTGAGCTTGTGCGGAAAAATATTGTTGGGCTTATTGATGATAGATATATCAGGCATAATCCTGATGTTCTTGCACAGACGATTATGGATATTGCACGCAGAGTATGTCTGAGTGATGTAAACGAGGAGGGAGTACGTTTGTACATCCCCAAAAAGATGAGGTTGTAGGGGA